>DBTI01000165.1 GCA_002306975.1 Ruminococcaceae bacterium UBA1320 | reverse complement strand
GGAAAATGCCGAGGCTGGGGCAATTGAGCATAGTATTTGTGATGTGACACTTGGAAAGATGGAGAGATTGATATAAAAAGCCGAAAGGTTCTCTGATCCTGCTTATGACTATCATGCACTCATGAGGGAGCAGCCAACCGCACGGTGCCATTCGCTAATTCAGGCAAAAATGAGAAAGGCAACATATGCTGTTTTGGTTACAGCATATGTTGCCTTGTTTTGTCGTCGTTAAATTGGAAGTTATAACTTATCTTTATACCACGAAAGGAAGAGAATCAAGTCTTNACCATAGTTTTAATATTGCACCATGACGCAGGATTGCGGTTGCACCCGAATCCTGAAAGTCATAATTCACAGCCGGTGTGGGCGGTGTTCCGCTGTCCGTTGCAAAGGTAGGGACGACATCCAATGTAGTAATAATAGACATCAACAGCGTAACGGTTAGCAAAATGCTGACCGCTTTTTTTATAGCCCGATTTCATTTTCCCCGGCTTGACAGATGTCAAATAAAGTTGAGGAAAAATCTCCGGAAGAACAAATTTCTTCCCGCTGTAATACAAGGCCGATTTCCATCAGCTCGTCGCCGCCGTACACACAACTGGTATTACCATTGACATAATAGTGCCGAGCCGGGTCAAGTCCGGCTAGTTTTAAACGATCCCACCCGGTGTTCGAGCGGTTCAAAATTTGAAAATAGGCTACAACTGCCCTGGACTGGTCTGGTGAAACCGTAATCCACGCAGTATCATTGCCTTCAAATGGACTGCGCAGCCGCCAAAAGATACCGAATTGAAGCAACTGGCGGTGTTCTTTTATAAAAGTGATCTGTTTTGCAACCATATCCAGTTCATCCCTACTCAGGGAGTTCAGGTCAAGTTCGTATCCAAACGCACCGAACATTGCCACATTGGTACGTGTCTCCAACGGAGTGATACGACCCACCTGCTGGTTTGGCACCATAGAAACATGCGCGCCCATGCTGCTTAAAGGATACACAAATGAGGTTCCGTATTGAATTCTTAAACGTTCTATTGCATCAGTGTTATCACTGATCCAACCCTGCGGAGCATAGTACAGCATACCCGGGTCAAAACGGGCGCCGCCGCTTGAACAGGATTCAAACAGCAAATTTGGAAACTCTTTCAGCAGTCTTTCATACAGATTATACACGCCCAGTATATACTGATGGAAAACTTTCCCCTGTTCGGAGGGCGGTTTTTCGATAGAGTAGCATTCTGACAAATAACGGTTCATGTCCCATTTGATATACGAAATTTTGGCAGTGGAAAGCAAGTGATAAAGCATGTCATGAACCGCATCCACAACTTCTGAGCGTGAAAAATCCAGCACGTACTGATGGCGGCAGGGCGAAGCATTTCTCGCCGGAACATGCAGGATCCAGTCAGGATGGGAACGGTAAAGATCGCTGTCAATATTGACCATTTCGGGTTCAATCCAAAAGCCGAACTTCATGCCGAGCGCTTCAATTTTATTGGCCAGACCGGCTATGCCGTCCGGTAATTTCTCTCGATTTACAACCCAGTCGCCAAGGCCTGCGAAGTCATTCCTGCGCGCGCCGAACCAGCCGTCATCCAATACAAAAAGCTCTATGCCGACTTGTTTCGCAGTTTTTGCAATACGGAGTATCTTTTTCTCATCAAAATCATATTCCGTCGCTTCCCAGTTGTTGATCAGGACAGGGCGCTCCCGGTCACGCCAGAAACCCCGTGCCAGCCGTCTGCCATACAACCGATGATAGGTTTGGCTCATTGAGTTCAAACCATTGGCGGAAAAGGCCAAAACAGCTTCCGGTGTTTGAAACGATTCGCCGGGGTTTAACTGCCAGGAAAAGGTGTCCGGATGGATTCCGATCAGAGCCCGCGACATTCCATGGGTGTCCACCTCCACTTGAGCAAGAAAATTGCTGCTGTAAACAAGGCTGATCGCGTAAACTTCCCCTTGAAATTCATTCGTGTAAGGCCGTTTCAAGGCTAAAAAAGGGTTATGTTCCGCACTGCTGTTTCCGCGTGTGCTGCCAATACTTTGAATTCCCTGTTCAAGATGCCTTGTCTTTACATGGCGCTCCCTGCTCCATGCACCGGAAAGCTGAACCATTTCAAAATTGTCATCCGGAAGGTCAACGCATGCGCTCATCGCGCGTTCCAGCGTTAAAACCTGTGAACCGGCGTTTATAAACCGAGCGCTACGTGCTATTGCCGGAAGATCGGAAAAAATAGTGTAGTTCAGTACAAGTCTCGCCCCGTCGACTGCATCTTCCAGCGTAATCTCCAGCGTATCTGCTTCTTCCTCCGACTCCGTATAGGTGGCCGGAAGTCCAACCAGCGGCTTCTTCCCAGGATACACCATGTGGGATACATATTGAAAATCCGATATCATACTCCCGTTTTCCTGCACAATGCAAAAGGCCGGATCATGGAAATCCCCCGTGCCGTAGGAGGGGTACTCCTGCGCCGCATATTGCAGGGAAAGCTGGGAGCCTTCTCTCACATAAACGGCCAAAGAACGTTGACGACCGGACACAAGGTAGGAAAATGATTCTTTATCCGATATTCTTTTTCCATAGTAAAGCATTCCTAACTGGCCGTTTTCCAGAATCTGTATCAAGTAACTGATCTGCTGATTGTAAAGATGAAATTCGTGAGACGTTGCGTGGTAAATAATCGGCATAGCGCCCTCCCTATTTTTAAAGCTTCCCACCGGAGGTGGCAATGCCCTGAATGAATTGTTTTTGGAAGATAACATAGATTAAGAGCATCGGCCAAATTGCCAAAACGGCGGCCGCCATCAATTGAGGATAATTTACGGTATAAGCGCTCTGAATCTTTGCTAAAGCGGAAGCAAGCGTTGCGGCGCTGATATCGGAGTTGACAATCATCGGCCACATCATATCCTTAAACGCGAACAGAGCTGTAAAAATGCCGAGCGATACTAATCCAGAACGTGTGAGCGGCAGCATAACCATCAGAAATGTCTGACCAATGTTACAACCGTCCAGCTCTGCAGCCTCTTCCAAATCCTTGGGCAGTCCCATAAAAAACTGTCTCAGCAAGAAAGTGCCGAAAGCGCTCACAAGACCAGGAAATACCAGTGCAAAAATAGTATTGCGCGCACCGAGTTTGTCAATCATCAGGTACTGAGGAATAATGAAGATTTGGGTAGGGATCATCATCTGAAACAGAACCAGCCCAAACATCATGTCTCTGCCCGGAAAATGCAGCCTGGCGAAAGCATAGGCGGCCATTGCGCTGAACATAACCGCGCACAGCACACGCAGCGCCATCATCATAAACGTATTGAAATACAGCTGGAGAAAATCATTTTGTTTCATCACTTCTCCATAATTATGACTCTGCCATTTTGCAGGAAAAATGACAAACGGATTCATTTGGGTGGATTCCGCCACAGCTTTGAAAGAGGTAAGCAGCATCCAAAGGAACGGAAATATCATGATGACAGCGCCAAAACACAACACGATATAAATCAGCACAGTCGCTTTTTTGCTTCTTGATTTCATTGCATATTACCTCCTTCAGTTGTAATTGACCCATTTTTTCTCAATTTTTAATTGGATTGCGGTAATAATCATAATGATTGCAAGCAGAAGAACAACAATTGTCGAACCATATCCTTTGTTCATATACTTAAAGGAATTGTTATAAAACAGGTATACAAGAGAAACAGTCGAATTATAGGCGGGGCTGGTGACATCAATCATCATGTACNTATNGNNTCAGACCTGCATGGCCTGAATAAGAGCAGTGACGGTGACGAAAAACATGGTCGGTGAAATGAGCGGCAGGGTAATCGCAAAAAATTTACGAAGCGGTCCCGCACCGTCTATGTCGCTGGCTTCGTAAAAATCCTTCGGAATTTCCTGCAAGCCCGCCAGCAAAAGAACCATGTCATAACCAATCGAGCTCCAAACTCCAATGATTGAAATGGAAAGCAGTGCGATGCCCGGGTCGTTAATTCATTCCTGAGTAGGCAATCCAACGGATGTCAAAATGTGGTTGATCAGACCAAACTGATTATTATAAAGCCACTTCCAAACCATTGTGACTGCCGCAGGAGCGGCAACCATGGGGATAAAATAGATGGTACGGAATACAGACTTTCCACGTACCTTTTCATTCAGCAGCACGGCCAGTATCAGCGAAATGATAATCGTGACCGGTACTACGAAAAGAGTATACAAAAGTGTATTTACCACAGCGCCCCACACCTGTGCATCCGCAAACATCTTCGTATAGTTTGCAAAACCTACAAAAATGTTTCCTTTGCCAAAATCCCCACTTTTGTAAAAGCTAAGGACCAAGGTTTGTATCATTGGTATGATATTAAGTATGACAAGGCCAACTATGGTCGGAGCCACCAAAAACCAACTCCAACCCCACTCATTAACGACCCTTTTGGAATATTTTCTTTTTTTTGCGGACGCGGATACCGATGCCATATGTGCCCCTCCTGATAAAATCGCGGCAGCCTTTCGGTTGCCGCGGTTTCTGTTTACGCTATTCGGCGGCGAGCGCCTCATTCATTTGTTTTGCAGTATTCTGACAGGCTTCTTTTACCGTCTGATTTCCGGTAAAACAAGGTTTCAGAGTTTCATAAGCTTTGTCTTCCCAAACCGTTGTTTTATTAGAATACGGGCGAATAACAGCATACTTAACCATGTCGATAAAGGATTTTACGTGGAAAGTCTTGTTTGAGCTAACCCAAAGATCAGCTGCACCATTGTACGCGGAAATAGCCACGCCAAGCTTTGCCTGTTCTTCCTGAGCTTCTTTTGTGCTGAGATATTCAACAAACTTCCATGCTTCTTCCGGATGCTTGGTTGTCGCAGAAATTGCATTGCCAAGGCCGTTGAAAATTGAAGCGCGGGTTTTACCTTGCGGCAAAACAGACACATCAAAGTTTTTTGCCATATATTCATTCGATGTAAAGCCGGACAGATTCCATGAGCCAAAGAATCCCATGGCGCAAAGTCCGTTCTGCATCGCTTCCGCACGTTCCTGATCACCGAAAATCTGCGGAGAAAGTTTCTCTTTTACAAATTTAGTATAATATTCCATGGCTTCGATTGTAGCCGGGTCATCATAGCCGGATTTTTTCTTATCATCAGAAATAATCTTGCCGTTGTTCTGATAAATAAAGTTGTAAAAGCCTTCCTGATTATGTAACGGAGTTAAAATTCCGTAAACACCGTTTTTAGTGAGCTTTTTCGCGGCACTATAAAGAGTATCCCAAGTCCATGTTTCATCCGGATATTTCAGTCCGGCTTTATCAAACATAGTTTTGTTGTACCATAGACCTATCGTGTCATAATCCTTCGGAACCGCATACTGTTTACTGTTGATATTATAAATTTTTGTCAGTCCATCCGGATAATCGGAAAGCTTGAACTTGTCAGACTTTGAAATGCGGTCGGTCAGGTCGAGCAGCATTCCATTGGCGCCGTAATGATAAATTTCATTGGAGTGCATCCAGAACACATCCGGCAAAGAGCCGCCCGTCGCGCCGGCTTCCAGCATAGTCCAGTAATCCGCCCAACCGGTGACATTAATCTTAATCTTGATACACGGGTTTGCCGCTTCAAAATTGTCTGCAATTGTGCGCAGCCCTTTTTCCTGACCGCTGTCCCAAATGGCAAAATTGAGTGTAACATTTTCGGCCGCCGGTGCGGAAGATACTTCCGCGGTTGAAGAAGATGCAGCTGGTGCTGGAGCAGCGGTGATGGCAACTGCACTTGAGGCTGAGGAACTGCTTCCGCAGCCTGCCATTGTACCTACCAACATGGCAGCAACCAATGCCATTGACAAAAGTTTCTTTTTCATAAATACTTTCCTCCCATTTTAATGTGAGTTTCGGTGTTTGCAGGGGTTTCTACTGTAGTTTATTATAAACGGCAAAGAGAAAAGAGCACATGTTTCTATGTGACTGTCACATGGAAAAATGTGCTTATTGAAAGTTTTTGTACATATTGTGCAATTTCGCTTAAGGGCCCTTAATTGCTGGGATTTCAATTCCTTGTGCCGATAGCTCTCGATACTGTGTCGGCGACATTCCGGTATGCTTTTTAAAGCATTTTGAAAAAGCAAACGGATCCACATATCCTACTGAATTCGCTACATATTCAATCGAAATCTCTGGGTTCTTGAGCAGATTTTTTGCCATTTTTACCCGATAACTCAGCAAGTACTCCTGCGGGCTGTGGCCGGTCGCTTCTTTAAAAATGCGTGTTAAGTAGCTCCGTTCCAATCCGCACAGGTTGACGAAATCCTGCACGCGAATTGGCTCATGATATTTTACTGAAATATAGTCAATAATTGCCTTGATATAGCTAAGTCTGGCATCCTGCATCTTAATTTCCGGTCTGCAGGAAGAATTCACAACCAGCTCCTGAAAGAAATGGTAAAGAGAGCCGATACAATATAATTCATCCGTGCTGTTTTGCAAGATTTCTTGCATATGCAGTATCAGTGTGGTACTATCTCGCATGTGCAGTACAGGATGCGTACGCGAAATACCCGCTTCTCTCAAATACTCAACTGCCTTGGCTCCGTCAAAATGGAGCCAGATATAGTTCCAAGGATCCTGCTCATCTGCCTGATAAAAAGTAGTAACATTTGGGGATAGAACAAAGACCTCGCCCTGTTGTACCGGAAAAAGCTGTTTGTTCAAGTTTAGCATACCCTTTCCGTTATAGACGTAATGCAAAATATAATGTTCCCGCACGACAGGCCCGTATGAGTAAGAAGGCGGGCACTTTTGCGTACCAATCTCATATAGGTTTAAATCATTGTACGTATTATAATTTAAAAAATGGCAAATGTCGTAATGTCTATTTTCCAAATGCTTCCCCTCCACAATTTACCAGATTGCTTTATGATTTTAAATTATAGCATCTTTTATTTTTTAACGCTATCTGATAAATAACTATTTTTATTGAATTAGATGCGCTCGACCATTTGCCTACGGGTAAACTCGGCTCAAGGAATCCCGCAGAATCACCATCCTTCAGCGCTATATGATCCTAAAAATACACATTCTTCTATTCTTGTTATGTTTGTTCGAAACCGACCTATTCGTTAGATTAACCGCGTTACTATCACGGGCAGCCGCTTGAGATTAATGGATCAGAGATTCATCAAATGGTTTTTACCAGTCATTTGAGAGCATGAAAGGGGCGGCCCCTGTTGGAGCCGCCCCTTTCAGATTATGCCTTATAATATAGCTATTAGCGTACCCGATTCAACGTAATCCGGTCGCGTTTTACTGAATATTTGCAGTAATAAGTAGATCACTGCTCCATTATTTCTTTTAAAGAGGCGATAGAAAGAGCATTGCTCGGTTGGAAACTTTCAGACTTAACATAACTTAAGATGCTATTATAAAGGTGAAAAAGAGCCTCTAATATTTTCGGTCTTGGATGTACGCATTGTTACCCAATAATCATCCTGATTTGAGCATACCGGATTCTCAAGAAAATTATTGGAGCCCTGCGTATAAAGTTTGTCCGGACGGTAATTTTTCAGACCGGCGAGCAGGCTCTCAAACTCGGATAATTCTCCAACCATTTCATTGCCCACAGCGAACATGATAAAGGAAGGATGATTTAAAAATTCCGCGCGACACACCTATATCTTGGTTTGTGTCTGCACCCTCTGCCCTTTTTTTGCACCGGCAGCGTGCTGGTGCACTTTGACGCTGGTGCTATCAATGCTCAACTCCTGCATGTCAGCATCAACATTGAGAACTTCGAACACCTTTTCAAAGCAGCCTTCTTTGGCCCATTTGTTGAATCTGTCATATACTGTCTTCCATGAGCCGTAACGCTCTGGCAAATCGCGCCATGGTGCACCGCTTCTGGCAATCTACAGTATTGCGTTGAGCATATCCCGATTGGGCTTCGGTGGGCGACCTTGCTTTTCCAGTTTGTCTGGCGGAAGTAAATCCTTTACACGTTCCCATTCCTCGTCACTGATTTTATATCTTTTCTTGCTTGTTGTCATCTTTCATCACCGATATCATTATACCATTTTTGTGCAGTTTTTCTTTTTCAGACACGCTCTAG
>DBTI01000263.1 GCA_002306975.1 Ruminococcaceae bacterium UBA1320 | reverse complement strand
GTACAGCATGGCTGTCGCGGCTGTTATTGGCATGTTTCTAAATGGAATTAGTATGAAGCAAATTTTAAGCCGATCAGATAAGTGTTTTTTCGGCTTTTATTTGCTGTCTGACGAATGAATCAGCATAATCTTAAAGAATATTTGATTTACATATTTGTCCACGTGAAAATTCTGCACATATAAATGTATCCTTCATAATATGGTAATGTAGTTTCCATCAAAAGGTCAATCGAAACGAGCTGTGCCTCTTTGTTACCTTTTATTAATTCAACATTACTTTAGGAGGATACTTATGGTGGACAAAAATATTTCTGCTGCGGGCGCGAGCGGCCATCAAACCTTCAAGGAAGCCGTATGCATAGATGTTGCACGAGTATATGACTCATGCAGCGATAAAGACTGCCTTGAGGATTTGCGTGTTTATTTCAACGACGAAAATCAGACGATTGTTAACAACGCGTTTGCGGTCAAAAGTCGCAGTGCCGAGCTTGCGAACGTATTTGTGGATGTAGAACCGGTTCAGTTTAACAGGGGCTTTTATTCGGTTGACATCACCTGCTGCTTTGATGTATCAGTCGAGGTTTTTGACAGACCTTGCGGCAAAACGGGTAGAAAGCCCTGCATCGTTAGCGGTATTGCGGTATTCAACAAAAGAGTCATTCTTTACGGCAGCGTTGGAAACGTAAAGGTCTTTACATCGGAAGATTGCCACGGAACAAGAGACGAAAGCAACGACCTTCCCAAAGCTGTCGTAGAAGCCGTCGATCCGATCTTCCTGGCTGCAAGGCTTGTTGACGCCGACTGCCCGATCGACAGCACGCAGGTTCCAGAGCTCTTCTCAGAAAAGCTGGATGGCAGCCTTGGCTGCGTCGTGCCGCTCAAACTTGTCCTCGTCACACTGGGGCTTTTCTCCATCGTTAGACTGGAGCGCGATGTTCAGATGCTGATCCCAGCCTATGATTTCTGCATTCCTGACAAAGAGTGCGTTTCTAGCAGCAACAGCGATCCGTGCGCACTTTTCAAAAACATCAAATTCCCGATCAATGAATTTTTCCCGCCCAAGTTCCAAGAAGGCGATGATCGAGCCAACCCGTCCGAATGCGGATGCGGAGAACCGGAACGCGGACGCGACCGCTGAAACAGAGCATAAAATTAAGCAGAACAGAAATCGGCTGTGTGTAAAGCCTCACAGCCGATTTCTGTTGTTTCACATGACTTTTTGCACATACACAAATTGCGTAGCGCTGATTAAGCCTGCTTTACAGACTTTCTAAAATCACTTACGCAAAGCCCCGTGTATTTTTTAAAGCAGTTGCTAAAATAATTGGGGTCTGAAATTCCAACGATATCCGCGATTTCAAACACCTTTATATCGCTACGTTTCAACAGGCTCATAGCCTTTTCCATCCGCACCGAGGTGATATATTCAACAAAGCTCACGTCTGCCTCTTTTTTAAATGTGCGGCTGAGATAGCTTGGGTTTAAAAAGAACTTTTTTGCCACCGCTGTCAGTGAGAGCTTATTGTTTGCGTAATTTTCATCGACATACTTTTTTACTTCGACGATAAGATTGCTGACCTTATGCTTGTTCATGCTGCCGATCAGTTCAATTGTTTGTTTTACTACGCCATTCACATAGGTCTTTACTTCGGGAAGGGTGTCCAGCATGATGATATCTCTGTTTGTGCAAACAGATGTCTTATAAATATAATCCATGTCTGCACCGGATTTGTTCAGCAGATTGAGGCAAATCGACACAATTTCGATTGCTGCGATACGGATTTTTTTTATCGAGTAGTCCATCACAATGTCAATGCTGTCAAAAAACCTGTTGACATGCTCCTCAGCGTTTTTTAATAGGCATGACTTGACAAAAAAGGTGAGCTTGCTGCTAAAATCGTCAAGACTACAGGTCTCTTTTCTGTCAGCAAAATGAATATTACTGTAGAGAATGACTGAGTTGTTGCCTACCGCGAATTTGTACTTTAGTGCATCAAGCGCTTCTTTGTATGACGCGGATATTCCGCAAAGCTCATTTTTAATTGCGCCGAGCCCAATGCAGATCGCGCAATTGGCGTCTGTCAATGTCTGTTTCTTGAACGCTTCGCAGTACTCATAAAGGTCGGCGTTTTCATCGCTGTTGATGATTACAATTCTGCTCATCGTGTCTAACAAAACAATCATGCCTTTAAAATAATTATTTGCGCTCTTTAAAATCTGTATAGTGGGCAAAAAGCGTGCCTCTTCATCCAGTGCGATATCCTCTGCACCACTGCATTGAATGGCGGCAACTTGAAAAGCGTTATCCTTTAGCGCTACCCCTAAAAAGGCGATTTTTTTCCGGGCGGTCTCTTTATCTACTTCACCTTTGATAAGCTCATTATAAAATTTTTCTTTAATATAAGGAAGATTATCCAATAACTGGCGTCGCAGTTCGCTGTATTTTTGGTTATCACTGAGCTTTTTTTCAATCTCTTCTTTGAGTTTTAAAGCTGTCTTGTAGACTTCATCGTCGGCGATGGGTTTGACGATAAAATCTGAAATGCCGATTTTTATACTTTTTTGGGCATATTCAAAGTCGTCAAAACAGGTCACAACCACGATTTTAATGTCAGGAGCGTGCATAAGTACAGTCTTGCTGAACGTTAACCCATCTGTAATCGGCATATTAACGTCAGTAAACACAATGTCTGGCCGGCAACGGTCTATTAGTCCCATTGCCTCGTCGGCATTTGAAGCTTCACCTACAATCTCCATGCCGAGCTTTTCCCAGTCGATGCAGTTTCTGAGAAGGTTTCTTTCAAGGTATTCATCGTCCACTATGGCAATTTTAATCTTTTCGTTCATCACTTAAAACCTCCGAACTGACGGGAATCGTAATTTGAACAACGGTGCCCCGTCCTTTTTCACTGTCAAGTTTCACTATCGAGGACAAGTTGAAATAAAGTTCCAGTCGTTCCCGCGTGATTTTAAGACCCGAGCCGTGCGAATCGCCGTTCAAAATCCTGTTACGTTCCTCCGTGTCCATTCCAATGCCGTCATCTTCAACAATCAGTTCTATTGTATTATCGCAGTAAAGCGTGCTGATTTTCAACACCCCGCTGCCCAATTTTCCCCTGATGCCATGTTTGATGGCATTCTCTACGATCGGCTGGAGGGTAAGCCGGGGGATTTTTACAGAACTCGCGCGCTCGTCTATCTGCCAAACAACCGTGAACTTATCCTTAAACCGGATTTGTTGAATTGTCAGATACTGCCTTACAATCTCAAGTTCCTCACCCACGGTTATTTCCTCACTGCCAGTGTTTAAAAATGCGCGGTAAAACTTACCGAGCGCATTGACAAGGGTATATGCGTCCCTGTTGTTGCCCGATAATGATAGCGAGCTTATTGCGTCAAAGGAATTATATAAGAAGTGCGGCTTTATCTGTGACTGGAGCGCTTCAAGTTCCGCCTTGCGCTTGAGGCGCTGTTCAGTCACAATATTCTCGA
>DBTI01000300.1:518-8951 GCA_002306975.1 Ruminococcaceae bacterium UBA1320 | reverse complement strand
GGCGACAAGGTTGTAATCTGTAATATTAACTATACGCCAAAGCAGGGCGACATTATTGTGCTGTCCACAAAAGCGGTCGACACGCCTATTATCAAGCGGGTAATAGCGGTCGGTGGTCAAACTGTCAATGTTGATTACAGCAAAAACAAGGTTTACGTTGACGGTAAGGAATATGACGCACCGATAAAAGAGACGATGAGAGAACCTGACAGAAGTGATTTAATGAAACTTCCAGAAAAAGTTCCCAAGGGGTATGTTTTTGTTATGGGCGATAACCGCAACAACAGCCTTGACAGCAGATTCTCAGAGGTAGGATTGATTGATACAAAATACATTCTGGGTCACGCTGTCTTCAGAATACTGCCAATTAACAGTTTTGGATTTTTAAAATAAACAATGATATAAAAATCGCGCATTACGGCAGATAGGCCGCAGTGCGCGGTGTTTTTTAGGAACCGGTGCGACAGGAGCCAAATATGCCAAATACAACACTTGAAACTGCCGATAAAAAAGGCGGAGCACAAAACAAAAAATCTTATTTTTACGCAGAGGCATACGAATGGGTTGGAATTATCTCATTTGTGCTTGTTATATTTGTGCTGCTTTTCACGTTTGTTTTTCGCGAAGTGGCTGTTGACGGCGATTCAATGCTTGACACACTGCATAATAACGACAGGCTGATTATATGCAATGTTGACTATAAACCGAAGAATAATGATATTGTTGTTATATATGTTAAAAATTTACACAAACCTTTAGTAAAACGTGTAATTGCGACAGGCGGGCAAACAGTTAATATCGACTATGCGGCGCACAGGGTTTATGTTGACAACGTCCTTCAATATGAACCGTTTATAAAAGAACCGACAGCTTTTATGGGTAAAGCGCCGATTGTAAGCATGCCCACAAGGGTTCCAAAAGGCTATGTATTTGTTATGGGTGACAACCGCAACGATTCAATAGACAGCCGCAGCGGAGAAATAGGGATGGTTGACACAAAATATGTTTTAGGCAAAGCGTTAGTTCGCTATTTCCCTGTTCAGGATATAAAATTATTGAACGATGAAAACCAATAAACTTTAGGAGATAACATGTCAGAAATTGTTTCTATACAATGGTTTCCGGGTCATATGGCAAAAACCCGCAGGCTGATAAAAGAAAGCTTGGCGCTTGTTGACTGCGTTGCCGAGATTATCGACGCGCGTATTCCTCAAAGCAGCCGAAATCCGGAGCTTGATTCACTTTGTGCGACAAAACCGCGTATTTTGCTTCTTAATAAAAGCGATGTGGCAGATCCGTCGGCAAACGACGAGTGGATCGCTTATTTTAAAACAAAAGGTATAATGTCGATTGCGGCGGATTGTAAAAGCGGGAAAGGATTGAACCGCTTTCTGCCGCTTGTAAAAGAGCTGTTAAAAGATAAAATAGAGAGAAACATCGATAAAGGAATGGCGGGCAAGAAGCTCCGCGTAATGGTAGCAGGAATACCGAACTGCGGAAAATCGACGTTCATAAACCGTATGGTCGGCTCGAACAAACTCAAAACGGAAGACCGCCCCGGCGTGACGCGCAGCCGCCAGTGGATTGATCTTGGCAGCGGTGTTGAGATGATGGACACTCCGGGTATGCTGTGGCCCAAATTCGAGGACCCATCTGTTGGTGAAAAGCTTGCTTTCTGCGGCGCAGTAAAGGATGACGTAATTGACACGGAGCTTTTATCACGCCGCCTTTTAGAAACGCTGTCGCCGTCTTATTCGCAGATGCTGTCGGCAAGATATAAGCTTAGCGGTGATCTTCCGGCAGACGGAGCGGAACTGCTTGAGCTCATCGGGAAAAAACGCGGAATGCTTATCCCCGGCGGCGGAGTTGATACCGAACGTGCCTCTGCAATTGTGCTTGATGAATTCAGAAGCGGCAAAATAGGCAGAATTTCACTTGAAACACCACATGAAGTGAAAGGCTGATTTTAATGGATTTTTTTTATGAGAATAATATGAAGCTTGCCGGTCTTTCGCCCGTCTGCGGTATTGATGAGGCGGGCAGGGGACCGCTAGCCGGTCCGGTATGCGCCGCGGCGGTCATTCTGCCGGAATGCGCGCAGATATCGGGTCTTAACGACTCTAAAAAACTGACGGCTAAAAAAAGGGACGAGCTTTTTGAAATTATAAAAGCTGAGGCAGTCGCTTACGGTGTCGGTTGGGCAAGTGAGACGGAAATCGATAGTATTAATATTTTGCAGGCGACTTTTCTTGCCATGCGCCGCGCGGTCGAGGGGCTTAGCATTGAGCCAAAAGCGGCGCTTGTCGATGGAAACCGTGACCCAAAGCTTGATATGCCAACATTGTGCGTTGTGGGCGGCGACGGAAAAAGTCCCTCAATCGCTGCCGCGTCAATTCTCGCAAAAGTCAGCCGTGACCGTTATATGCTTGAACTTGATAAACAATATCCGCAGTATTTATTCGCAAAGCATAAGGGTTACCCCACTCAACTGCATTATGAAATGATTCTTAAACACGGCGTTTCACTTATACATAGAAAAAGCTTTTTGAAAAATCTTGAACAAAAGGCGGCTTTATATGGCGGCAAATAAATCCGGCAGGCTGGGTGAAGACGCCGCCGCCGAGTTTTTAATAAAAAACGGCTATGATATTACGCAAAAAAATTTTCGCACCAGGCTTGGCGAAATAGACATAATTGCAACTCGCGGTAACTATATTGTTTTTGCAGAGGTAAAAACAAGGCGGCGCAATTCCATGATTCTGCCCCGTGAGGCAGTTGATGCGAAAAAGCAGGCGCGGCTTATCAAGGCGGCGGAAATGTACCTTTCAACCCACGATATTGGTACGTTGCAGCCTCGTTTTGATGTTATTGAGGTCACCACCTTTGCAGGCGAAGCATTTATGATTGAAAAAATCAATCAAATTGAAAACGCTTTCACATTATAAAAACGGAGGCGCTTATGCATTATTTTGATTTGCATTGTGACACAATAACAGAGTGCTTTATTAAAAATTGCGGACTTTATGAAAATGATTTGCATATATCAATCAAAAAAGCGCAGGTTTTTGAAACATGGGCGCAGGTTTTTGCAGTTTGGATGCCGGACGACATGAGGGGCGAAGCCGCATGGAATCGCTTCTGCGGAGCACAGGCGGTGCTAAAGCGCGAGGCGGCTTTAAACGGAATCGCTCTTTGCGGAAACACTGACGATCTTGCAGATGCTGTAGAAGCAAAAAACAGAAATGCAGCTTTGCTTTCGATTGAGGGCTCGGCTGCGCTGGGTGGCAGTCTTGATAACCTTGAAAAAGCGTATAATATGGGCGTGAGAATGATTACGCTGACATGGAACGCGGCCTGCGAGGCGGGCGGTGGTTGCCGTGACGGCAGTGGGCTGACACCTTTCGGCTTTGAACTTGTATCCCACATGCAAAAGCTTGGCGTTGTTGTTGACGTTTCACACCTTTCCGATAAAGGGTTCTGCGATGTAGTGAGGGCTACAGATGCGCCTTTTGTCGCAACACACTCAAATTCCCGCGCCGTATGCGACAACAAGCGAAACCTTACCGATGACCAGTTTAAAGAAATAACGCAAAGAGGCGGCATTGTGGGTCTTAACCTTTGCCCGGCTTTTTTAGGAAGCAAATCGGTTGAGAATATTTTAAAACACGCCGACCGATTTTTATCGCTCGGCGGTGAAAATGTAATCGCAGTCGGCGCGGATTTTGACGGTGCCCCAATGCCGACAGGTATCTCAGGCATTGATGATATGGTTAAAATTTACGATTTGTTGCGCGAAAATTATGGTAAAGAGCTAGCGGATAAGATGTTTTTTGGCAATACCTATAAATTTTTTAAAACTGTTTTGACAGGCTGCAATAGTTGTAATAATATAATATAGGAAATAAAATTATAAATCACGAAATAAATTATAAAATTAAAAAGGCGCAAATAAACGGAGGGCTAAACGCAATGAATTATAAAAGCACAAGGGACAGTTCAATATCGGTCACATCGGCGCAGGCAATCAGCCGCGGAATATCGGCAGACGGCGGTCTTTTCGTTCCGGCAAGCATGCCGTGGCTTTCATATAACGACATTAAAACCCTTGCCGACCTTGATTATGTTTCACGTGCCGCCAATATTCTTGGGCGTTTTCTTACCGATTTTACATCAAATGAAATCTTGGATTGCGTTTCTAAGGCATACACACGTGAAAAATTTGAAACAGAGAGCATTGCGCCTCTCTATATGATGGATCCATCAACATATATGCTGGAACTGTGGCATGGCCCTACCTGCGCGTTTAAAGATATGGCGCTTCAGCTTTTGCCGCACCTTCTTGGCCACTCTGTCGAGAAATGCGGAGAAGATAAAACAGTTGTCATACTTGTCGCCACATCGGGCGACACCGGCAAGGCCGCGCTTGAGGGCTTTAAAGATGTAACCGGCACAAAAATCATTGTATTTTATCCAAAGCAGGGCGTCAGCCCGATGCAAAGACTGCAAATGGCAACACAGCAGGGCGATAATGTAGGCGTTTTTTCTATTGAGGGTAATTTCGACGCGGCTCAAAGCGGCGTTAAAGAAACTTTCGCTAATAAAGAGATTAATGAAACGCTCGGTAAAAACGGCATGATGTTCTCGAGTGCAAACTCGATCAACTGGGGTCGCCTTGTTCCTCAGATTGTCTATTATATTTCAGCGTACGCAGACCTTTTGAAAAATGACAAGGTAAGCTGCGGGGAATTCATAAACGTTGTTGTTCCCACAGGCAATTTTGGCAATATTCTCGCCGCCTATTACGCAAAAAAGATGGGTATTCCAATAGGCAAGCTCATTTGTGCGTCAAACGCAAACAACGTGCTTACTGAATTTCTAAGAACAGGTTACTATGACCGTGTTCGTCCGTTCTACACCACAATTTCGCCGTCAATGGATATTCTTATTTCAAGCAACCTTGAGCGTCTTATTTACGACCTTTCCGGTTGTGACGACGAAAAAATCCGCGGCTATATGGATTCTCTTGCAAAAGAGGGCACCTATGAAGTTGACGACAGCATCAAAAATACGCTCGGCGAATATTTCTGGGCAGGCTGCTGCGATGACGAGGGAACCATGCAGACGATAAAAGATATCTACGAGCGCAACTCATATGTCAGCGATCCACACACCGCTGTTGCCCTTAATGTTTTAAAACAATACAGGGATAAAACATCCGACACCTCAAAAACAATAATTGCGTCGACGGCAAGCCCGTTCAAATTTGCCGGTGATGTTCTTTATGCGATTAAAGGCGAAAGAAATAATGATGAGGCTCAAATGCTCGAAGAACTGGCAAAGCTTGCAATAACCCATCCGCCAAAGCAGATTTCAAACCTCTTCAACCTTCCTGTTCGCTTCGAAGCTTCATGCGAAAAGGATAAAATGAAAGATGTTATTTTAAATTCACTCGGAATCTAATATTAACAAAAAAAATCGCCGGGCTTCAAGCCCGGCGATTGTAGGCATTTATTTCTGCTTGAATGTTGAGCAGACTGTATCGGTACTGGAGGAAGCATAAGTCGGGCCAACCTTAATCTGATCGGCACTGCACTTGCATTTCGGGTCATGATACGCGCAGTTTGTTACGTCGCAATGAATACCACCTATGTGGTCTTTTCCGTTCATCTTGTCTTGAATTTTATCAGTGATCTTCATAATAAACTCCCCATTTCTCCGCAGACCATAAGATTATATATTGATCGGTATGGCACGGAACTGTGTTCTGCGGTAAACAGTTTCGTATAAAAAGGTGAATTGAGATTTTAAATTTCTAATTCCCTTCGTATATATTTTCCCCTAAAAGCAGGGGACTATATTATAATTATTTTGGAAATGTCTATATTTTTTGGGGGTTAAAATGTCCTTATATGCAATTGCCGATCTTCATCTTTCGCTAGGAACAGACAAACCGATGGATGTTTTTAAAGGTTGGGAGAATTATACAGAAAAAATTAGAAACAATTGGCTGAAAATAATCACCGAAGATGATACTGTCGTTATCGCGGGCGATGTTTCATGGTCGATGTCGCTTGCCAACCTCTGTGATGATTTTCAGTTTATAAATGCGCTTCCCGGGAAAAAGCTGATCATAAAGGGTAACCACGATTATTGGTGGGATACGATGTCAAAAATGAATTCATTTCTCAAAAAAAATGAATTTGATACGATTAGAATAATCCATAACAGCGCCGAAAAAGTTGAAGGCGTTGAAGGAATCGCAGTTTGCGGCACACGAGGCTGGTTTTATGATGCTGACGGCGATAAAAAGATATTGCTGCGGGAAGCCGGACGGCTTGAAACGTCAATAAAAATTGCAGAGGCGTCCGGGCTTGAACCGATTGTGTTTTTGCATTATCCGCCGTATTGCGCCGGATACTGCTGCATTGAGATTATGGATGTTTTAAAAGCTTACCATGTACGCCGCTGCTATTTCGGCCACCTCCACGGCAGGGCGGCGTCCGTTGCGTTTGAGGGTGAACATGACGGTATAAATTTCCGTCTTATTTCCTGTGACCACACCGGCTTTGTTCCCGTTATAATACAGAAATAGTTTTATTGATTTTTAAAAAGATTATGCTTGTTTTTACAGTAACTTTACTACTTTATCATAAATGAACACGGCATGGCTTTATTCAAAATAACAGTGGCTAAATTAATTTGTATATGTTATAATAGCAAAGATAAGTTGCTATAGCCGTTTAATATATATAAAAATGGCGAAGGCTTATATATAATTTAGGAGGATGTTAAATGAGTCTTAATCACTCAAATAAAGTTGACACAAACAAATATGAACTTGAAATTTCCGTAGACAAGGATACATTCGAGGCCGCTGTGGCAAAAGCATTCAAAAAAAATGCAACTCGTATAAATGTTCCCGGTTTTAGAAAAGGAAAGGCGCCGCGCCGCATGATTGAGCAATATTATGGCGAAGGCGTATTTTATGAAGATGCCGTAAACGCACTTTATCCTGTAGAATATGAAGCAGCAGTCAAGGAAGCCGGAATTGAGCCGGTTGACCAGGCTGAGATAGAGGTTCAATCTGTCGATAAAGACGGTTTGAAATTTAAAGCGAAAGTTACAGTAAAGCCGGAAGTCGAAATAGGCGAGTATAAGGGTCTCAAGGCCGTTAAAAAGATATACACAGTTACTGACGCCGAAGTTGAACACGAGCTTTCACATGTCAGAGAGCGCAATGCACGCATAATAACAGTTGAGGATCGCCCGGCACAAAAAGGCGATATTACTGTTATCGATTTCGAAGGATTACTTGACGGAGTCGCTTTTGAAGGCGGCAAAGCAGAGAAGCAGGATCTTGAGCTTGGTTCAGGCAGCTTTATTCCGGGCTTTGAGGAACAGATTGAAGGCCACAATGTTGGCGATGAATTTGAAATCAACGTAACTTTCCCTGAAAAGTATCAGTCAGAGCAGCTTGCGGGCAAATCAGTAGTGTTTAAAATCAAGATTCACGAGATTAAAACACGCGAGATGCCGGAGCTTGATGATGAATTTGCAAAGGATGTCAGCGAATTTGATACGCTTGAAGAGTACAAAAATGATATTAAAAAGCATATTCAGGAATCTAAAGACCACAAATCTACCAATGATGTCGACGATACTCTTATCAATCAGGTAATCAATGGCATGAAGGTTGAAGTTCCGGAAGTCATGTTTGAGCATTCGGTTGACAACATGGTTAACGACTTTGATTATCGTCTTCAGATGCAGGGCATGGATGTAAAAACCTATCTTCAGTACACAGGCATGGAAATGGAAGCATTCCGTAAAACATTCCGTGAACAGGCAGAGCGTCAGGTGAAAATCCGCCTTGCACTTGAAAAAATTGCGGAAGTTGAGAATTTTGAAGTCACCGCCGAAGACCTTGACGCTGAATTCAAAAAAATCGCTGAGCATTATAAAGTGGAAGTAGATAAGATAAAGACAGCTGTCAAAGAGGAAGATATAAAGAAAGACATCCGCGTAAACAAGGCGGTTGACTTTATTCACAGCGAAGCTGTTATCACCGAAGAAGAGGCAAAAGAAGAAACTAACGAGCACGAGCATGAGCACGAGGACGATAAGTAATTATCATTCAGGTTATTTATTTCATTTTTGCCGAGTATTATTAATTTAAATTGTCAATAATCGCATTGACATATTATTTTTTTTAAACAGATTGCAGGGAGTGATTTATATGAGTCTCGTACCAGTAGTAATTGAGCAAACAAACAGGGGAGAGCGTTCTTACGATATATTCTCAAGGCTTCTCAACGATCGGATCATCATGCTGAATGAGCCTGTCACCAGTGAGTCAGCCAGCCTGATCGTCGCGCAGATGCTGTTTCTGGAATCCACTGATTGCAGCAAGGACATCCAGTTTTATATCAACAG
>DBTI01000300.1:0-408 GCA_002306975.1 Ruminococcaceae bacterium UBA1320 | reverse complement strand
AGAGCGTTCTTACGATATATTCTCACGTTTGTTAAATGACCGGATTGTAATGCTTTCCGAGGAAATAAACGATGTTACGGCAAGCCTTGTCGTAGCTCAGTTCCTTTTCCTTGAAGGTCAGGATCCGGATAAGGACATTCAGCTTTATATCAACAGCCCAGGTGGTTCAATAACTTCTGGGATGGCAATCTATGATACCATGCAATATATAAAATGCGATGTATCAACAATTTGTATCGGTCTTGCTGCAAGCATGGCGTCTTTCCTTCTTGCCGCAGGCGCAAAAGGCAAACGTTTCGCTCTGCCAAGCAGCGAAATTTTAATTCATCAGCCGCTTCTCAGCGGTATGCAGGGGCAGGCCAGTGATATTAAAATCCATGCTGACCATATAATCAAAACACGCACCAA
>DBTI01000169.1 GCA_002306975.1 Ruminococcaceae bacterium UBA1320 | reverse complement strand
TGCGTGAGTTTTCTGTTCATGCGTTTCGTGGTTACGGTCTAAGCAAAGAATGGGATTTTTCACAGCAAATGAGTAAAACGATGGGATGGAAAAAGGGCAGCGGTGACGCACTAACTTGGAGGCAGGCATTAAATCTCTTTCTCGATAACGGTAGGGACAACACATCGAAGTATTATTTGGATTTGAACCGAATTAAGCCTCGCTTTGACATAAACCATTGCTGGTATAGGTGCGCAACATGCTCTGAAAAATTTGCATTCCCTCTCAAAGGGAAATGTCCTGTATGTGGTGGTACTAGTATTCTGCAGCTTAATGAAAATGATATGGAAGCGATGTCTTTCTGGCGTGGCCCAGTTATTGGGGCTCTTAGTGGTGCCCCAATCCGAGTTATTGATACGGAGGAGCATACAGCGCAGCTTTCATATAAAGATCAGCGTGACGCTATGTGGTCGCGTACCGAAGAATATGAAATGCGGTTTCAAGATCTTCTTAATAAGGATGAGACACCGGTTGATATCCTAAGCAGTACAACAACCATGGAAGTCGGAATTGATATTGGTTCTCTTGTAGCGGTTGGTTTGAGAAATATACCGCCTATGCGTGAAAATTATCAGCAAAGAGCCGGACGTGCCGGACGTCGCGGTGCCAGTCTTTCCACAATTGTTACATTCTGTGAGGATGGCCCCCATGATACATATTATTTTAACGATCCGTCACCGATGGTTCGGGGAGAACCCAGGCAGCCCTGGATCGATATTTCGAGTGAAAAACTGTTATACCGTCACTTAAACATAGTGGCATTACAGGAGTATTTGTTCCATCATGGCACAAGTATGGATGATATTCCGACAATTAAATTTTTTGAAGAGGAATACGCAAACTTATCGGCATTTTTACAAGCATTTTTCAAAAAAGAAGCAGACAAACTCTTACCTAAAGAGTGCAGTATCAGTGGAAATGATTTTACACAGGCATTATTGACCAGCCTTCAAAAACTCGAAAATAAATGCCAGGAGCATCCTGAACTTTATGCTGAAAATGGTGACAATGAAGGTAAACCTTTACTTGATGCTCTTTACGAGGAGGGTGTTATCCCAACGTATTCTTTCCCTAAAAATGTCGTCAGCACTTACATTGAAAACGAACGTGGAGTTCTACAGTACCGGGTAGAACGCGGACTTGATGTCGCTATTAGTGAGTACGCACCAGGCCGTTCAATTGTCGTAGATAAGAATACATATCAAATTGGCGGATTGTATTATTATGGCAGTGAGAGACATAAAGGTGCTTTCCAAACACCAGCAAAGTCTTTTATGGAAGATACGAACTATGTTAAAAGACTGTGCTCCTGTAATAATTGCGGTTGGTTTGGTCTGAATGATGATCTCGAAACACATGTCTGCCCTTTTTGCGGCAATAAGAATCTTTCAGATATGCTACCTATGGTGCGTCCTTGGGGATTTGCACCTGCAAATGGAAAATCCATTTCTGTAACTCAACTTGATGAATCGTATTCAACGACAAGCGAACCACTTTATTCTACACTGCCTGATTCTGAAACACTAAATAATATACCTAAGTGTAACAATATCAGAATGGCAACGCGGAAAAACCAACGTATAATTATGCTGAATAGAGGCAGTAATGACAACGGTTTTATGATATGCCCAGATTGCGGTGCAGCTATGCCCGGAAACGATAAATCCGTTTTTGAAAACGGAAAAAGTAAAGTCGGCCGCCCTTATATTACAAAATACAACGCTAACTGTAAACATCCCAATGCGCAAAATTATATTTTGGGGTTTGATTTTGTAACCGACATGCTTGTTTTGGAGATTTCATTGGATGGCTCAAAAGTAAATGTAAAAAAAGACAACAATTTATGGTTAATCAGAGCCTCTCGTTCACTTGCTGAGGCAATTCGGCTGCAAGCAAGCCAAATGCTTGATATCGAATTTACAGAATTGGTTACCGGCTATAGAATCAGGGAGAACGAACTTGGAGTATTTATAGACATATATCTCTATGATAGCCTATCAAGCGGTGCCGGTTATTCATCCCGTATGGCCACTGAGGTTCCGAAACTTCTGCGAAAAACATGGCAGTTTCTCGGAAACTGTAACTGCGATAGTGCCTGCCAGAACTGCTTGAAGCATTACCGGAATCAAATGTATCATGGCATATTAGACCGTTTTTCTGCAAGGCAATTGCTTGAATGGGGCATTAACGGTAAAGTCAGAGATACCTTGTCTTTTAATGAAAAAAGCGCACTTGTTGAACCTCTGACAAGAATTCTGGGGGAGTATGGAATAGAGGTTTCTTATAATGAGCGAGAAGAATATGTGCTTCAATCTGCTGAGTGTAAAAAATGCTTAGATATTTATCCAGCAATGTGGGCAACTCCGGAAGAAGATATAGCGACAATTCACATCAGCGACCTGTACTTAAAATTTGCGAGACCCGTAGCAATTGACATTATTACAAACCACATGGGCATCCTATCCAAATAAAAAGCGTTTTGTGAAGTGTGAATTAAATAAAGCATGTTTAATGCTACACTACAAGGAATTATTGAAATTATGCTTTCTGTCCGACGTAATTTTCTTTAAGTGTTTGCTTACCAACACAATATGTACATTCCAGTGGATTTTGGTTTTCAAGTCGAACGACTGGCAATTCAGAAGGCTTAATTTCTCCATAATCGACCGTTTCAATACGTGGACACCCTATAAATTCTTCTTGGTTCGCTTCCACTATGCAAACCTCATCCTAAATATTGGGATGCAAAACAACCTTACAGCTCATATACGGGGCTGTAAGGTTGTTTTGCTAATGTGTATTATTTTAAAAGCCCTACGATGATAATTATTGCAGCGATAATTCCAAAAATTCGTCCAATCCACGTTAATATATCTGCAATTTTACTCCATTTTTGCAAATGTCATTTGTAATTCTTTTGGAATGTCACCGCTGGGGCATAATTTGAGCATAGCGTGGGTAAAAATTGATCTACGCCAACTCAATTGGCTATTAAAAATGGCAATCCAATTACGCTGTCGGATGACGAATCAAAGCATATTTTTATATTCAATGAGAACTATACGGAAAAGAATATCCGTTTGTAATGGAGGATGAAACTGGTACGCTTATGAGGGCGCATTCCAGACAACAAAAACATGTCTCAGTAAGAAGCTGCTTTGAATATGATCGATTAAGTGTGGTAAAAATACTTACAGTTATATTTAATCCATGTTATAATGATTGCAATATTGTTTATTGATCGGTTGGGCGACTTCGGTCGTTTTCAAGAATCAGCTTCTTGGGTGGGAAGCCTTTTTAGGCTTTCCACCTTATTTTTTTGCAGGAGACGCCATATGGAAAAAGTATTGCTTCAAATCGCGTTGATTTTGATTGCCACAAAAATCGGTGGAATCGCAGCCCGCAAATTCAAAATGCCAGAGGTTCTCGGAGCTTTAATAGCCGGAGTGCTGATCGGCCCGGTTGCCTTTAATCTGGTTGTTTATGATGACAACATAAAACTTCTTTCCAACCTTGGGGTCATTATGCTTATGTTTCTTGCAGGGCTTGAAACAAATCTAAATGAATTTAAGAAAGCAGGTCTGTCCGCATTTGTAATAGCTGTCGCCGGTATTACAGTACCTCTGTTATTGGGAACCTTTTGTGCGTACCTGTTTTTTCAGAATTTTTTAGAGAATGTATTCATAGGCGTAATTCTGACGGCTACCAGCGTAAGTATAACAGTAGAAACCCTTACAGAGCTTGGAAAACTTAATACCCGTGCCGGGATTAATATACTTGGTGCTGCCGTAATAGATGATATTCTTGGACTGATGATTATTTCCGTTTTGCTTGCCGTATCCGGAAAAGGAGAGCACGGTGGCAGCGGCTCACTAATATTTACTATTGCCGAGATTCTTGTTTTTTGCATCGTATCCGTTATTGCTATTATGTTTTTGCCTAAAGTTCTTAATAAATTGCTCAAAGACTTTAGGCCAAGTCGTGCATTTCTGACATTTGCTATAGCAGCGGCTCTTTTGGCCGCTTTTATCGCTGAAAGTCTTGGAATAGCCGCGATTACCGGAGCTTATCTGTGTGGCTTGCTGCTCTCCCAATTTGTTCATAAGGAAACACTTGAACGGGGACTTAAATCCATATCGTCAGGATTTCTTGCTCCGATTTTCTTTGCCAGTGTTGGAATTGAGGCAAATCTTACCGGTTTCAGCATCAAAACACTTATGATTGCTTTAAGTATGTTTGCAGTCGCCGTAATAGGCAAAGTTATCGGCTGCGGTGCAGCGGCAAGACTTTTCAGAATGAATCGCAGTGAGTCGCTGCAGGTTGGAGTCGGTATGGTTTCCCGTGGGGAAGTTGCGATTATCACCGCAAACATAGGCCTCCAGACAGGTATTATTACAAACGAGGTCTTTTTGCCGACAATCGTTGTTGTGATCTTAACAACCATTGTCACACCAATTTTACTGAAACTTTCTTTTTCACATAAGTATGAAAAAGCCATTCAATAAAGCGGATGGCATGATTAAAGCTCATTCAAGTCACATTGACAAGCGGGCATACCCAGTGATAAACCGTCATGCTCTTTTAACGAGGCCTGATTTAAGGGCGCTGGTCGAAACCCAGATATGCTTCCGGGTTCCGTTTTCAATCACATGAACTCTTTTCAAATTTGCTTTTACTTTACGGTTTGACCGATGATGTGAGTGACTGACCCTATTCCCAAATGTTGTGGTCTTTCCCGTAATCGCACACTTAGCCATTAATTATGCTCCATTCTATTCTCAAAAATTCATTTGGAATTGTTGCAGTAAAAAATCTTACTTCGTTTCTCTATATAAAGCGTGCCTGCGAAGTCGTGGGGAATATTTCATCAGTTCGAGACGTTCCGGCGTGCTTTTCTTGTTTTTTGTTGTCGTGTAATCACGGTCGCCTGTTTCAACACAGGCCAGTGTTACTATAATGCGCAAAACAAATGCCTCCTTTACCAGCTTGCTTTATGGACTCCCGGAATTTCTCCCGCGTGGGCCAGATCCCGGAAAACGATTCGAGATACCCCGTATTTTCGCAGATACCCATGCGGACGTCCGGTGATTTGACAACGGTTATGAATTCGCACAGGGGACGCGTCACGAGGTAAACGGCTCAGCGCCGCCCTGTCACCGCTATCCAGAAGTTTCTGCCGTAATGGCGCATACTTTGCTACCATTTTTCGTTGCCGCTTATCTTTCATGATTTTTGCCTTTTTTGCCATACACAATGCGGAAAAGTTTCCGCAATCACTCCTTTTACATTATTTATAAAACAGTGTTTATAGTCTATAATGAGATATATGCGAATGCATCCCATTTGCATATAGTATATGATTTTATAGTTCAAATTTCAAGCACTTTCAAAAAATAGTTGCAATTGCTTCCCATTCGCATTATAAGGTAGTATAATTATATCAATTATTTTGTGGAAGGATTTGTTAGTATGGCAACCAAAATAGATATCATATCTGGCTTTCTTGGAGCTGGTAAGACAACCCTTATTAAAAAACTGCTGGATGAAGAGTTACAACACGAAAAAGTGGCAATCGTTGAAAATGAGTTCGGTCAAATCGGTATTGACGGGAAGCTTTTTAAGGGACATAATGTGAAAGTAGAGGAAATTAACTCCGGGTGCATTTGCTGTACGCTTCAGGGTGATTTTAACAGCGCACTTAAAAATATCATAAAAGAATATCAGCCTGAGCGCATCATTGTCGAACCCTCGGGTGTCGGAAAATTGTCGGACATCCGGCAAATATGTCTAAATCCCCGCTTTCAGTGCCCGACTGCCATCAATATAGTCGTTGCTGTTGTCGACGCAACAAAATTTGATATGTATCTTAAGAACTTCGGGGAGTTTTTTAGGGATCAAGTGGAACATGCAAAAACAATTGTTTTAAGCAGAACGCAGAGCCTCCCAGCTGACCGCTTAGAATCCGTAGTACAAAAGCTCCATGCCATCAATTCATCTGCCAGCATTGTAACAACGCCATGGCAGCAGATTTCAGCTCGATCCATTATTTCTTTAGCAGAAGGAAATCGTACCTTAAATCGGGAACTCAGCGAAATGCAGGCAGAATGCGAAGGTCATGCTGATAACCATAATCATGAGCATCAAGACGGGATATGCCATTGTCACCATCATTCGGCTGATGAAGTATTTGAGTCGTGGGGTACCGAAACAGCCAGGCATTATTCCGCTGAGGAAATTTCAGAAATTTTGAAAGAACTCAGAACAGAAAAATACGGTCTTGTAGTTCGAAGCAAGGGCATTTTGCCTTCTTTCAGCGAAGATTGGATACAATTTGATTTTGTCTCCGGTGAGATCAGCATTAAACCTGCCGCTCCTGATTACAGCGGTCGACTTTGCGTGATAGGAAAAGATATTAATGCCCAAAAGCTTAGTGAACTTTTTAAAATCAATAAACCTTCATAACGAAAAGGAATGGTAAATTTGCCGGACAACACCATTACGGACAAAATATTAGGAAATAAGAACTTAAAAATAACGAAAGCCAGAAAATTAATTCTGGAGACGCTCAAAGGTTCCCTGCCCAAAACAGCCAGTGAAATTTTCACTTTGGTAAGAGATAAGGATGGAGAACTCAGCTTATCTACTGTTTACAGAACATGTGAAACGCTGTCTCAAAAGGGTATTCTGTTAAAGTCAAATTTGATTGATGACGGAGTAGCGAGGTATGAATATTTAGAGACAGAGCATATCCATCATGCAATCTGCCTTGGATGCAAAAAAATCTTTCCGATTGAAGATTGCCCTTTCGGCCAATTTGACAAATTGATGCAATCCAAATATGATTTTGATGTAAAAAGCCATCGAATCGAGATTTACGGTTATTGTCATGACTGTAAGCAAAAACAGAAAGAAAAATAACGAAATTCAGATGAAGTTTGTAGTTCAGTAAAGCGACCCTGCCCCATAAAACATGGAGCAGAGTCGCTTTTATATTGCCTAACAAAAAAGAAGCCGTCTCTTCAATTTGTATAAAATATTATCAAAAATGGTATTGACAACATAGCAGCATAGGGTTATATTATAAATGCAAATGGGAAGCATTTGCAAGTAGAAAGTTTAGGAGTGGTTAGATGAAACGAGTTGGTTTGAGAACTGGGGCAATGCTGATTGCTGTTTCAGCTCTTTTTTCTGTTGTGCTGACGGGGTGCAATAGTAAAACGACATCCGCCTCCACCACGGCAAGTGGCAAAATCGTAGCCGTAGGCGCAGAGAATGAATACGCGGATGTTATAAGTCAGATTGGAGGAAAGTATGTTTCGGTCACGGGAATTATGAACAACCCGGAAACAGACCCGCATTCGTATGAAGCAAACACAACCGATGCAGCCATTGTCAGCAAAGCTACGCTGATCGTGGAAAATGGCCTTGGTTATGATGATTTTATGGATAAACTGGAATCAAGTTCGAAAGGTTCAAAAAAGACGGTCATTAATGTTGCCAAAGGGTTAGGTTATGCCGACGACACGAAAAATCCTCACCTTTGGTTTAAGCCAAATACAATGCCTAAAGTTGCAGAGCTTGTTGCAAAAAGTCTGGAGAGCCAGATGCCTGATCAAAAGCAATATTTTGAATCTCAGCTTGCCAAGTTCAATGATTCCCTGAAAACATGGACGGCTGATCTAAATGCACTAAAAAAGGATTATGCCAATACGGCAGTTGCCGTCACAGAACCGGTATCCGACTATTTGGTGGAAGCTGCCGGATTAGATATAAAAACACCTTGGGCTTATCAGGCTTCTGTTATGAACGGCACCGACCCATCGCCTCAAGACGTAAAGACACAGCAGAATTTATTTAGCAGTAAGCAAGTAAAGGTTTTTCTGTATAACCGACAGGCTGTGGATGATTCAACGACGGCTTTATTGAATCTTGCAAAAAGCAACAACATTCCTGTCGTCGGCGTTTATGAAACCATGCCATCGAAATATACCTATCAAAAATGGATGGAAGCTGAGACCGAAGCTATTATAAAGGCAATAAAGAGCGGCGTTTCCACGGAGACCCTTTCATGATGGAAAAAGATCAAAACAAAACAAGTCATGCCATTCTTTCCATCGAAAACATAAAAGTGCAGTTTGGCAAACGCTGTATTCTGAAAGACGTCAACATTCAGGTGAATCCCGGCGAATTTATTGGCCTGATCGGGCCTAACGGAGTAGGAAAGTCCACATTACTCAAAGTAATACTGGGGCTTCTTGCGCCGACTGCGGGAAATGTTTGTATTGGAGGAAAGACAGCCAGAAAAGGCAACCGATCAATCGGATATGTGCCGCAAAAATTATATCTCGATCCACAAATTCCCCTAAGAGGGCGCGATTTAGTGGCGCTTGGGCTTGACGGTCACCGATGGGGAATTTCGCTTCATGCAAAAGAGCGGAAAAAGCGGGTGGACGAGATGCTTGAAGCGGTTGATGCAAGTCGGTTTGCCGATTCTCCTGTCGGGCTGCTGTCCGGCGGCGAACAACAGCGGCTTTTGATTGCTCAGGCACTTCTGACCGAACCAAAGCTTCTTCTTCTGGATGAACCGCTTTCAAATCTTGATATCAAAAGTGCTTATGAAGTGGTTCAGTTGGTCTCACGTATCGGGCATGAAAAGAGAGTTGCCGTAATCCTTGTGGCACATGACATGAATCCGCTGCTTGGCGTAATGGATCGGGTCTTATACCTTGCAGATGGGAAAGCAGCGATCGGGACGGTGGATGATGTGTTTTGCAGCGATGTGCTGAGTAAATTGTACGGATATCCGGTTGAAGTTCTTCATGTCAATGGGCGCATCATGGTGGTTGGCGGCAATGATTCAGGGATGAACGGCTTTCCTTTGGAATCGAATTGCTGTGATTCGGGAGCTGAATCATGAGAAATATTTTCAATCTGATATTTGCACCCGGATTTTTTGAAAATGCTCAGGTCATAAACGCGCTTTTGCTTGGAGGAGTTGTTGCGGCAATTTCCGGTGTGGTCGGTGTATTTGTTGTCATTCGGGGACAATCCTTTGCAGGCCATTCTATTGCTGATTTTGGCGGGGCCGGCGCAGCCGTTGCTTTTTTGTTGGGCATCAATACCCTGTGGGGTTTTCTGGGATTTGGCGTTTTATCCGCAGTAGGTGTGGAACTGATGGGCCGCCGGGCGCACGAACGGGATACAGCGACCGGTATTGTTTTATCAATTGCTCTGGGTGTGGAATCACTTTTTCTGTTTCTTGATACACACTATACCGGTCAGTCTGGGGCGCCGATGCTGATCCTGTTTGGCTCTATTTTTGTAATTAAGCCATCGACGGTTCCTATTGTCATCGGACTTACAGTGATGACCGCAATTATTATCTGTTTGATTTACCGGCCGTTGCTGCTGTGCTCCATTGATTCCGATCTTGCTTTGACGCGCGGGGTTCCCGTGCGCATCGTCAGTTTACTGTTCATTATTTTGCTTGCCCTTGTCGTGGAGGAGGCTTCACTGATTACAGGCGCGCTATTGAGCACCGCACTGCTTATTGGCCCTGCGGCGACAGCTATGCGGCTAACCCATAAAATGGGGCCGGCAATGTTGTGCTCGTCGGTTCTTGGAATGCTGGCCATGTGGCTTGGCGTCGTTCTCGCTTACGATAGCTATCTATGGCCTCCGCAAGGTCGTGGATGGCCGGTAAGCTTTTTTGTCTGCGTATTAATACTTCTTTTTTACCTTTTGGGAAGAATGCATGGCACGATTCACAGAGCAGATAAAGTAAGCCAAAGTGCAGAGGTGATAACAAATGCTTGACGCGGGAATTTTTACACAGTCATTTATGATACACGCGTGGATCAGCGGAACCATTGTCGCTGTCTTATCTTGTTTTGTCGGATTTTTTGTAATTGTCCGCAGATCGTCTTTTGTAGCCCATGCTTTGCCCGAAGCGGGCTTTGCCGGCGGTGCCGGAGCCGTACTGTTTAACATCAATCCGGTATATGGTTTGGCGGCCTTTGCCGTGGGCGGTGCCCTACTCATAGGGTATTTGGGCAAAAAGGAGCGTAATGACGTTGTCACGGCACTGGTACTGGTCACTGCGCTTGGTACCGGGGCGCTTTTCTTGGGGTTGACAAATAAATATGCAACCGGCGCCTATTCCCTTTTGTTTGGACAAATTGTAGGTGTCAGTTCCGACCAAGTATTTGTTACTGCAGTCCTTGGTGCTGTCTGCTTGTTATTCCTTGCCTTTTTATATCGTCCCTTGCTCCTTGACTCAGTTTCCAGTGAAATAGCAGCAGTTCGAGGCGTACCTGTGCGATTTATTGAAGTCAGCTTTTTGATCGTTGTGGGGCTTGCTGCATCGGTAATTGTACCTGTAGTTGGTGCGCTATTGTGTTTTAGTTTGCTGATTTGTCCAAACGCCGCAAGCGTATATATTACAAGTAATCCGGGAAAAGCTTTGGCCTTTTCATTGCTGTTTTCACTTGTGGATGTTTGGGCATCCATCGTATTGGCTTATATGACAGGATGGCCGATTGGCTTTTTTGTATCAATGATCGGAGCGCTTCTCTATGCGTGCGCACGAATTTTTCACTGTATAAAAATTCATGCTTTTAAAATAAAGACAACTGATTGCACAGTTGTATATTAATTTGAAAATGTGAGGTTAAATTATGTATCAGGACAAGACTCTGATTTGCCAGGACTGTGGCAAAGAATTTATCTGGACGGCCGCCGAGCAGGAATTCTATGCGGAAAAAGGTTTCACGAACGAACCGAAAAGATGTAAGGAATGTCGTGAGAAGCGCAAAAGCAACGAAAGGCCACAGCGTGAAATGTACGACGCCGTCTGCGCGAACTGCGGGAAGCCCTGCAAGGTACCGTTTAAGCCTACTGAAGGACGCCCGGTTTATTGCAGTGAGTGTTTTTCAAAAATTAGAGAGCAGTAAAACTTTTAAAACATCCAGCAAAAAGCACCGTGGGATTTGAACCGCGGTGCTTTTTGCTGCTGAATCGGTATGACAATAAGAGAAAATACAATAAATGAAAAAACCGTCGCTGTTATTCTCGTTCCGCTATATGTATTCGAATAACGACAACCGGCATTTATTCTATTACAACTTTTGTACCGTTTGAGATGTTATCGTAAATCCACTGTGAATTCTCTATTGAAAGATGTACGCATCCATGCGAATCCTGACGGCCAAGGTCGTTGGCAACCGATTGGATTATCTGCTTGTCCTTGTCGTAAGGGACACTGTGAAAATAATAATCCTCATAAAACGCGACCCAATAATACGCGCCCTCCTGATATTTCTTACTGAAGAATGATTTGCCCCGGTTGTACACATGAAAAGTTCCTTTTGGCGTATCATATCCGGGGGAACCGGTGGAACACAGCCAGCTTTCCACAACCCGGTCATTTGCGTCGTAAACCGTCACAATTTGTTTTGCTATGCTTACATGAATCCACAGAGGCTTTGCCGCGTTCTGCAAACTGACCTGCACCGGTTGAATCACAGATACTGCTGCTGATGAAGAAGATGATGACGGTGCCGCTGTACCCCCGCTGCCTTTGCTGTTATGGGAAGTCGATACTATGCTTTCAGTGTGTGTTCCAAGCAAATGACCGTTTTTATAAAAAAGCAGGACTGTGCCAGCAATAACAATCACAATGAACAATGCGGCAATACACGGTTTTATATGTCTTTTTCGTTTTCTTTGATACATTTTCAATCATATCACTTCATTCAAAGATTTTTGTTTTTATATCAGTAAGGATATACGTATTCCGTTTTAGGCACAGACGCCGGCTTAATGGTCGGATTGACGATAATCGGAACCTTTGTGTTCTGATAAGTTGACGTGGAAAGCTTACCGGTCACATGAACCCAACTGTTTTCTTTAAGTTCCGGCGCTTTATCGTACTGGCATAATACCCCGATTAGTTGGATATCTGCGGCACAGCACCACATCATGTTCCGTGAAGGTACAAATTGATTGCATTTGAATCCATTACCGGATTTATATACATATCCCGTATATTCTATTTTCATTCCCGAATAATTGCCAGGATGGCTGTTTAGTTCATTGACCCATGCAACAATATTCTGGTCGTCCATAGAGATTGTGTTGTCAGTAATAATCAGGGTAACCGAAGCGCCGAAGGCAGAGGTGACTTTTACAGCTTTCTGATTCGGCTTGAGCTTCAGTTGAGAGCCTCCGGAATTAGAACTTGAGCCGGAAGATATACCATTCGATGGTCGTTGAATTGACGATATTCCGACAATTTTATTGCTGGAAAAACTAAGGGGTGAAGCGGACGCCGGACTTGACGGCACAAGAAAAGTTAAAATGAGTGGCAGTGTGAAAAGAAAAAACGGTGCCAATTTGAACTTGTGTTCACGTTTTTTGAAACTGCGAAAAAGAAAAACCATCATCAGCAAGAAAGCAATCGCAGTAAAAGCGATATAAGGAATTATCCTCGGGTGAAGGAAGTTGCGAATCTTACCGGTTTTCAGCAAAAACAGGAACATTATAGAGTAGCCGCCGAGTATGAATGCCTGAAACACAACATTCAGGTTCAATTTGCAGCATGTCGGCGTTTTCATTATGACCACCACCCGAACAGCAATCTTGTGATGAAATATTGAACAAAGAACGCGATGACCGATACCGTAACGACAAACTGAATAACAAAATTCCTTTTAAAATTGCCGGTAAGCAGCATCAGATTTTTCAGATCCAGCATCGGGCCAAGCACCATAAATCCCATAACAGCACTGATCGGGATGGTATTTGCAAAAGCCCGTGCAACAAACGCATCCGATGTAGAGCAGATGGACAGAAAGAAAGCGGCAAGCATCATGGACAGCAGGGAAAGAACAGCGTTGCCGCCAAGACTTGTCAGAATGTCCCTCGGTAGATATACCTGAATAAAGCTCGACAGAAGAGCTCCCATAATTAAATAAGAACCGACACTAAAAAACTCATTTGCCGCGTGTTTAAAAACAGCTTCCAGTTTTCCGAACTTCGCTGATTGATTCGGCATATTCCCCGAACACATGCCGCAATCGCAGTTGCTAACTTCAATTGCGGAGACAATCTGCTTTTTCCCCGTAGAAGGCAAAACCTGAAACAAAATTCCTGTCAGTAATGCTGTTAATAAACCGGTAAGTACGCGGTAAATCGCTATGGACGGATATCCGGGAAAAGCATATAAGGTGGAAAGAATAACAATTGGATTGACAATCGGAGCCGACAGCAAAAATGTGACGGCAATTGGAACAGGAACGCCTTTTTTTATAAAACGCGCAGCAACCGGAACCGTAGCGCAGTCGCAAACCGGAAAGATCACGCCCGCGAACATGGCGGTTAAAAAACCGATTGCCTTGTTTTTTGTAAATATACTCTCCAGAATTCGAGAAGGGATAAAAATCTGCAGAATGGAAGAAATAAAAACACCGATTAAGATAAATGGAAAAGCTTCAAACAATATGCTTAAAAATACGGTTATAAGGTTTTGCAGATTCGGAATATGAATTCCAATAGGTAACAGCATTCTTATAAACTCAAGATTAAGGTAGAGCAGAACGAACAAAACAAATCCAAAAATCACATATTCCGATACAGGACGCTTTTTGCGAGGATAGATGCAGACATGTTTTTTTTCAAGGTCGTCAACGCTTTGCTGAACTTGAATGTCATAGACATCCTGGCTCGGTATGATGGACGTAAGAACTGCGGTAATTGCTGATAGATCATCTGCGCTGACCGCGGATGAATTCATTTTTACGACAACGTCACATTGTGATATCTGTTCGTTTAAAAGACCCCCGAAATTCCGATACTGAACCATGAATGAATTGCAATCCGCTATAAAAAATATTCTATGGATCATGCAGATATTTTGGAGTTCCTTGCTTTCTAAAATTTGAATAAGGGCTGTAGTAGGGTTCATGCCGTTGCTTTCGATAATTAAACGATCCGGAGCAGAAGTTTGTAAGAGATTCAGTAAAAAGACATGGTCGGGAGGTAACGTGCCCACATGCCGCGTGATTTGTATGTTTTCATTGGGTGCTATTTCAGTTTGCCCGAATTCGCACTGTAATATGGCGGCGTGTTCGAAATCGAGCACGTTCGTTTGAATCAGACGATTTATAAACTGAGTTTTTCCGGAACCTAAAAAACCTGTTATGATATCAACCTGTGTTTTCACCGACATACCCCCGTTTCCCTATCTGTTTATATAAAATGTTATATGCAAATGGTTAGCATTTGCATATATTATAGAACATATAATTCTCTAAAGCAATCTGCAGAAACCTTTTTTTATTAAAGTGGCGTTGTCAAGTATAACTCAGCTTGAAGAGACTTAAAGAACAATTTTTGTGAGCAGCATATGTTAACAGGAAATTAATATATTGACAAAGACAAAATTACGGGTATAATATAGATAAACATCTATCAGATAGATAAATATCAATAATTGTCGGAGGAAAAACCATGAAATACGGAAGTGCAGAGTACGCTCTTGCCTTTAAGGCGCTGTCTGACGAAACGCGGCTTAAAATCATAGAAATGCTGGGGCACGGGGAACTGTGCGCCTGCAAAATACTTGAATCATTCAATATAACTCAACCAACGCTGTCGTATCATATGAAAATACTAACAGAGAGCGGCCTTGTCAGCGGATGCCGTGAAGGCGCGTGGACGCATTATACCCTCAACAAAGAACGGATTGCGGAACTCATTGGCAAATTAAGTGACATACAATCTTATACAGCAGAACAGACGGAAAGCTGCTGCAACGGAGAGTGATACTATGTTTACACCGGTTCAGTTTTTTGCGGACTTTCTGACATACAGCGTTTTTTACCTTTCAAAAACAAGCCGACTTGGCAGCGCAGTGAATTTCTTTATTTTCGACTCGATCAAAATATTTATCCTGCTTCTCCTGATTATATATACCATTACGTTTATCCGCAGCTTCTTTCCGCCAGAGAAAACCAGAAAAATCCTTGCCCAAAATAAAGGCAAAACATTTGTCGGGCATATTCTTGCGGCGCTGCTCGGTATTGTTACCCCGTTCTGTTCCTGTTCGGCAGTACCGCTGTTTATCGGGTTTGTTGAGGCAGGCATACCGCTTGGCGTGACCTTTTCGTTTCTGATTGCGGCACCGATGGTCAATGAAGTGGCTCTTGGCCTACTTTACGCCCTGTTCGGCATTAAAATTGCAATACTGTATGTTGTTACCGGCGAAATAATCGCAATCGTAAGCGGTATAATAATCGGAAAGTTAAAGATGGAGAAACACGTCGAGGGCTATGTCTATGAACTTCAGGCGGCAGCTGATCTGGAGCAGCAGAAAATCACTCTGCAGGCACGGCTGCTTGATTCCTGGCGGTTTACGTTTGATTTGCTGAAAAGAATCTGGCTTTATGTAATCATCGGTATTGCGATCGGCGGTTTTATGCATGGCTGGATTCCGGCCGGGGCGCTTGCGCAATATGCGGGGAAAAACAACCCGTTTGCCGTCATTGTTGCCGTCATCATCGGTGTACCTCTTTATTCAAACGCGGCAGGTGTGCTGCCGCTTGTCGGCGAACTTACAAAAGCAGGCGTCGCTACAGGCACAGCACTTGCGTTTATGATGGCGGTTACCGGTCTTAGCCTTCCGGAAGGTATCCTGTTGCGTAAAGTCTTAAAACCGAAACTGCTGGCAACATTTTATGTCATTGTCGCTGTCGGCATAGTTTTAACAGGTTATCTGTTTAACTTTATACTTTGATAATATGAAAAGGTGGTTTTTAAAATGGTATTAAAAATTCTTGGCGGTGGCTGCAAAAACTGTCAAAAGCTCTATGAGAACACAAAGGAAGCTCTTGCAAAGCTCGGAATTGACGCTGAAATCGTGAAAATTACGGATATGATGCAGATTGCAAAATACGGCGTAATGCGTACACCAGCTCTTGTCGTAGACGAGAAAGTGGCGGTATCGGGAAGGGTTCCCTCAGCTTCCGAAATCGAGAAGATGCTGCAAAAGTAATACTTTATGCTACATGCAAAGCGCTTGATGATTTTTTATCTTCAGGCGCTTTTTTAGGTAGTTTTGCTTTTGGGTTAACGCGTGATACACAGTTTAATAAACCTTTTCATTTGTTCAGTCAAATATTTGTTCTTGTGATAAACAATCTTAAATTTTCGGTCAAACCGCAAGCCTTCAATGGCTTTCATAAAAAGCTCGCCGGAATTAACTTCTTTGGCAACCGCCCGTTTCGATATCACGGATACACCCAGTCCTTCTGCCACTGCCGCTTTGATGGTGTCCGCATTGTTGCATGTCCATGTGACATTCCATGTCAAATCGTGTGCTGCCATCACATCCTCAAACGTTTTGCGGGTGCCACTGCCTTGTTCCCGGATAATAAAATCTTCTTTTTCAAGTTCATGTGGCTGTATGACAGACAAAGCGGCAAAACGATGATTTTTGCCGCAGATAAGCACCAATTCGTCATCCATAAACGGGGTGCTTAGAATATCCTGAGATGTTGTCTCGCCTTCAACAAGACCGATGTCGGTTTTGTCACCCAGCAGACGCTGCTCTATCTGTTCGGTGTTGTCCTCAAAAACCTCGATGTCGGTTTCGGGGGATATTTTTTTATAAGCCGAAACTATCCTCGGCAGTACGGTTGCTCCGACTGTAACGCTTGCCCCAAGCCGGATGGTACCATTTTCATGCAGTAGTTTCATATCATTTTCAATGTCCATATTCATTCGGATAATATGCCGTGCGTAGCTGAGCAGTTTTTCCCCGGCTTTCGTCAGGTAAAGCTTCCTTGATAGCCGTTCAAACAGCCGGACATCGTAATATTTTTCGAGTTCGGCAATTGCCTGGCTGATGGCGGACTGGGAGATAAAAAGCGATTCCGCCGCTGCGGTCATATTCATGGTATCACAGACAGTTACAAATATTTTGAAATGCCGGAGTGTCAAAAAGATCAGCTCCTATATATAATACTAATTCCAAATAAACTGCAGGTAAAAATTCGCGTAAAAACCCATAAATCAAAGCTTTTAACGCGAATTTTCGGAACTCTTAATTTAGAATAAGTATAAGTATTATATTATTATATCAATTAGATAATAATATTTCACTTATCACTTGTCAAGTGGTATCATATACGACATAGAGGAGGAGTTCAATTGAAAACAATCATCAACAAATTGCCGGGAATATTTCTTGCGGCTTTAATCGCTGTTCCGGCATGGCTTCTCGGGAAAGCATTCCCTATTATCGGCAGCCCGGTACTGGGTATCCTGTTCGGTATGATGCTTGCATTCTGGAAGCGGCCCACCGCGTTTGACGATGGAGTAAAATACACATCCAAAAAGCTTCTGCAATATTCAATTATCCTTTTGGGATTTGATATGAATCTTTACAATGTCTTTAAAGTTGGAAGCCAGACGCTCATACTTATGTGCTTTACACTGACAGTGACCTTTTTAACCGCCTTTATCGTGGGAAAGCTGCTTAAGGTCGAAGGTAAAATTGCTACACTGATCGGAGTAGGCACTTGCATTTGCGGCGGTTCGGCCATTGCAGCCACGGCACCGGTTATCGACGCCGACGATGAAGAAGTTGCGCATTCAATTTCGACAATTTTTCTTTTTAACGTGATCGCGGCTTTTCTGTTCCCATTTCTCGGACATGTTATGGGTATGAGCGATCACAGCTTCGGCCTGTGGGCCGGAACCGCAGTAAACGATACTTCGTCGGTTGTGGCGGCGGGTTACACTTTTAGCAACGCGGCAGGAAATCTCGCAGTTATCGTAAAACTGACAAGGACACTGGCGATTGTCCCAGTTACATTGGTACTCGCACTTTACACATCTAAAAAAGCCGCCGGCAGCAAATCCGGAAAAAGCTATAACATTATTAGGATATTTCCGTGGTTTGTACTTGGATTCGTGGCGGCCTGCGTTATCAACACTTTCGTACCCATGCCGCAGGGCGTTGGCAGTTTTCTTTCACAGGTCGGCAAATTCGTCATTGTCATGGCAATGGTGTCAATCGGGCTCAACACCAATCTTGTTAAACTTGTAAAAAGCGGCGGAAAGCCGATTCTTCTGGGATTCATCTGCTGGGTCGTGCTGTCTTTAACCTCGCTCGGGGTTCAGTATGCAATCTTGAAAGTATAATGTCCAAATAATTCGTTATATGTATTACACACAAGAAGAACCGTTCCCGCTTAATTAGACGAGAACGGTTCTGTTTTGTATCATTGGTGCTTTTTCATGGCGTTGTAAAAGCGATATCCACCGCTTAAGTTTTTAACAGTAAACCCATTCTGTCGAAGCATTTGTCCCGCAATGGCTTCCGTAACAATATCACCAACAACCAGATTTTTTTGTGCTATACTTTATCCATACCAATTTTATCTTTTAATGAGGTGAATGAAATGGCTGTTATTGTTGATAAGGAAAGATGCCCCCAGAATCATCCCTGCCCTTCTGTAAGGGTATGCCCGGTTGGCGCATTGATTCAAAAAGAATTTGACGCCCCAACTGTGGACGAAAGCAAGTGTATCAACTGCAAAAAATGTGTACGTTACTGCCCGATGGGCGCTATAAAAGAAGCCTGATAAAAGCAATAAGAGGTGAAGTTCATGGATTATCTTTTGTCATTTATAGAAGGAATCATTACCTTTGTCTCTCCGTGCCTTCTGCCTATGCTGCCGATTTATATCTCCTATTTTGCAGGCGGTGAAGCGTCGGATCAAAACAAGCGAAAACAGCGCACACTAATTAACGCTATCGGATTTGTATTTGGCTTCACTATTGTGTTCCTTCTGCTTGGAGCCGCCGCCGGAACGTTTGGAATATTTGTGCGGCAGAACCAGATTATATTCAATGTTATCGGCGGTCTGATCCTGATATTGTTTGGCCTGAATTTCATGAGCGTCATTAAGATCGGTTTTTTAAGCCGTACCCTTCGGATTCACATGAAGGTAAAATCTTTTCACTTCATTTCCTCTGTACTGTTGGGCATAGTGTTCTCCATTGGCTGGACACCGTGTGTGGGCGCATTCCTTGGCTCGGCGCTGATGCTCGCGGCAAATTCTCATGAAGCATTCAAGGGAATTATGATGCTCCTTTTGTTCTCATTGGGTCTTGGAATCCCGTTTGTGATTTCAGCCGTATTGATCGACAGCCTCAAACAGACGTTTGACGCGATCAAACGTCATTACAAGGTCATCAGCATCATTTCAGGCTTATTGCTGATTTTGGTCGGCGTTCTGATGATGTTCGGCCGGTTGAACGCATTTTTATCGATTTTGACATTCCGATAGGATTTCGATCAAGGAGTATTTTATGGATAAAAGAGCAAAAATAATTATTGGTATCGCTGCCTTTGCGCTGCTGCTCATACTCGCCGTGGTGGGGTACAATTTGCTGTCAAAAAAGGTAAAACCAGAGCAGACTTCTGCCGTCTCCTCTTCACAGACATCAAAAACATCAGCGCCGGATTTTACCGTGCAGGATACAAACGGCAATAACGTTTCACTTTCTGATTTTAAGGGAAAACCGGTGGTACTAAACTTCTGGGCAAGCTGGTGTCCTCCCTGCAAGGCAGAAATGCCGGATTATGAAAAAATGTATCAGCAGTACAGCAGTAAAGGCGTCGTTTTCATGATGGTGAATATGACTGACGGCAGCCGTGAAACGACCGCAACGGCAAAACAATTTCTCAAAGACAGCAATTACACATTTCCTGCATATTTAGATGTAAAATCGAATGCAGCGAACACGTATGGAATCTCATCAATTCCGGATTCTATCTTTATTGATAAAGACGGAAATGTTGTAAATTCGTATGAAGGCATGATCGACGCAGCAACCATGAAGAAAAATATTGAAGCCATTATAAAATGATAAAATAGAGCTTCGCCGAAAATCGGTGGGATGGAGATTAACATGGCACACAAATTTGACGTTACAGCACGAAAAAAGCTGAATAGCGAGGAACGCCGAAAGCTTCTCACACCGCGTGAAACTTTGATAAGGCTTGGATATAAAAAGGTCGATACCATGGCAGATATAGGCTGCGGTACCGGCCTGTTTACCCTACCGGCAGCCGAACTTTCCGTAAAAGGCACAAAAATATATGCCATTGATATCTCTAAGGAAATGCTGAATGAAGTGATATCTCAGGCCGAAAAAGAAAACCTGCAAAACATCATCCCTGTTAAGTCAGAGGAATATGATTTCAGGCTTGATGATGAAATAGCCGACTTTGTTCTCCTATGTACAGTATTGCACGAGGTTGATGACAAGCTGCGCTTATTGGCTGAAGCAGCCCGTATCTGCCACAGTGGCGGAACGATTGCAGTAATTGAGTTTAATGAAACCAATACAAATTTCGGTCCGCCGATGAGCCACAGACTGTCAAGAACGAATGTGGAAGAATTATTTAATACCACACGTTTAACCGGTATTCAGAATATGGATATCAGTGGGGCTTTTTATGCCGTCACAGCAAAAAAGCAAGGACAGTAAGAATCGAGTGAAGCAATACGATATAATCATCATAGGCAAGGACCCGACTGGAATCTCACCCTTTATATACCGTCCATGCTAATTTGAAAATGATGGTTAAATGCTAAAGATAAGACCGTTGACCACGGAAAAAGCTATGATTTTATCACTTATAATTTTTTATTGAAGTTTAATCAATTGTAGTATATAATATTTATTAATATAAATTCTTAACTATGGAGGCTTATTCATGAAGAAAGACATCGTCAATATCAAATCATGTCTTCAGCCTGCCCCGAAGGTTCTTGTTTCCTGCAGGGATAAAAGCGGTAAAAATAACGCTCTTGCGGTTGCATATTGCAGCAATTGCAGTTATGCTCCTCCTATGGTCATGGTTGGTATTGTACCCTCACGCTTTTCCTATCACATGATTAAAGACACAGGGTGTTTTGTCGTAAATCTTGTAAGTGATGATCAAAAAGCTATGTTTGATTATCTTGGAAGCTATAGCGGCAGAGATGAAGACAAACTTGCCAAATTGGGTGCCTCGGTCGCGGATGGGGAAAAAGTCAATGCACCGCTGCTTACAGACTGCCCAGTTAATATCGAATGTACAGTTGTTGATTCCATTGTAACCGGATCACATGAAATGTTTGTAGGTAAAGTTGAAGTTGTACATGCGAATTCAGATTTGATCAATGAAAAAGGCGAAATTGATTTTACAAGAATAAATCTGCTATAGTCACTGTATCTGCTAAAATAATACTGGACATGGAGAATACAATGAAAACAAATCTTGACTGTATTTACTGTATCATTCAAAAAGCCGATGAGCGCTGTGAGAAGCTGAATTCCGACCAGAACCAAAAGCTAATATTTATGAAGAATGTTTTCAGCCTGATTGGTGAAAGTAAAGAAGATGTCACCGCGCCATACCTGAGCAAGTGCGTAAATGATTTATTGCTTAGTGAATTCGGCTCTACAGAAGATTATTCCGAACTGAAAACTAAATATAATAAGTTAATGCTTGGTCTTGAAGACACAATTGAAAAAAAGATTAACAGTGATGACGATCCACTTCTTTCTGCGCTCCGTTATGCCATGGTCGGAAATTTTATTGACTTTGCCGCGATGGATACGATTGATTCGAAAAAGCTTAACGAGTTGATCAGGACTGCAAAAGCTCAAAATATTGACCAGTCTTTATACACCTCTTTTTGCCGGGAGTTAAGCAGTTCAAAAAACCTTGTTTATTTGCTCGATAACGCCGGTGAAATCGTTTTTGACAAGTTGTTTATAAAAACCATAAAAGCTAAATATCCGAATCTCCAAATCACAGCCATTGTAAGAGGAGTACCGGTGTTCAACGATGTCACACTTACCGACGCGAAAGAAGTCGGGCTCGACAAAGTTGTTCCTGTTTTTGACAATGGCACCGATATTCCGGGAACGCAGCTTGACAAAATCGGTGAGGACGCAAAAAAAGCAATAGAAAATGCCGATCTGATTATTTCAAAAGGTCAGGGCAACTTTGAAACCCTGTATGGCTGCGGGAAAAATATCTATTATATTTTTCTGTGCAAATGTGATCTGTTTGTACGGCGGTTTCAATTGCCACAGTTTTCCGGAGTATTCGCAAACGAAAAATTCTTAAAATTTAAAGATTGATGGAGAATACGTCATGTATATTGCGGATGAAACCATTGATAAATTTATAAAAGAAGACGTCCCTTATTTTGACTTAACAACGACGCTGCTTAGCATAGGTCAAGAAGAAGGCGTTATTAGTTTCACGACAAGGGAAGACGCCGTCCTGTGCGGTACAGAAGAGGTTTGCCGCATTTTTGTAAAGCTTGGAATAGAACCAACAGAATCAAAGCCGTCGGGTACATGGATATGCAAGGGTGAAACGTTCCTTTCGGCAAAAGGCCTTGCCGAAAGTTTGCATACCGCATGGAGGCTTTCCATGAATATCATCGAATACAGTTCAGGAATCGCCACGCGGACAAAAAAGCTTCTGGATGCGATAAAATCGGTTAATCCTGCTGTTGAACTGCTATCGACACGAAAGCTGTTTCCCGGCACAAAGGAACTCAGCGTCAAGGCGGTGCTTGCCGCAGGCGTAATGCCGCATCGTTTGGGATTATCGGAAACCATATTGGTTTTTAAGCAGCACCTGAATTTTGTTGGCGGGCTCGAACCGTTTTTACGCAACTATCAGGAAATAAAGCAGCGTGCTTGTGATAAATCAATTATCGTTGAGATTGATACACTCCAAGATGCCAAACTGCTTTCAAAGGCGGGAGTGGACGGCATCCAGCTTGATAAACTGCCGCCAGAGGCACTCAAAAATATTGTGGAGGAAATCCGCACCATTAATCCGAATGTTAAAATCATTGCCACAGGTGGCATAACGGAAGATAACGTGAAAGAGTACGCGGCAACAGGTGTTGATGCCTTATCCACATCCTCTGTATATTTCGGGAAGCCGATTGATATAAGCGTTAAAATAGATAAAGCACATTAATCATCTGATACAAAAGTTGAAGAGCAACGCCATTATGTCTATAATTAGTTGTGAAGTTTATGAATGACAGGTGATATCATGCTGGATGAAGAAAAAGGCCTATATACGATCGGCACGGTGGCGGAGCTCCTCGAAGAGCATCCGGAAACACTCCGTGTCTGGGAACGCAACGATCTTATAAAACCTGACCGAAATGGCTATCAGCGAAAATACTCCAACAACGACCTAAAGCGGCTTAAGTTTATTAAGAGCTTGATGGATGAAAAGGGCCTTAATATAGCCGGGGTGCGGCAGGTCATATCCATGTACTCCTGCTGGTACCATCGTTTTTGCAAGGGAGGCGCTTCAAAGAACAGCAAAGTCTCTGTCAATGAATCGAAGCCTTGCTGGAAGCAGGAGGGGACTTTCTGCCTATCTCCATCAGATAAATCGGAATTCTGTCATAATTGCGATATGATGCACATTTGCAAAGGCTGCAATGGATGTTCCGAACATTCACAGTCTCCATTAGACAAACTATCCGAGGAAAAATAGACTTGAATTTATTTAACTATAAGTTAAATAAATTATTATATATAATATCAAAATAAATATTGAGGTGTTAGCAATGAGTGAAGAATGCAACTGCAACGGAACTTCCTGCGGCGAAGGCTGCAATCAGAGCTGCGGGAACGGCGCAAAAGAGAACAATAAACAAGATGAATTTAGCGCTGATCTTAACAAACTCAGCCATGTTCGCCGTGTGATCGGCATAGTCAGCGGCAAGGGCGGCGTAGGAAAGTCGCTTATAACGTCTCTGCTCGCCACAATGTTCAGCCGGAAGGGTTATAAAACGGCTGTTCTTGACGCGGACATTACGGGGCCGTCCATTCCAAAGATGTTCGGCGTCACGGGGAGAGCCGAAGGCAGCGAGCTTGGTATTTTCCCCAAAAAAACGCACGGCGATATCAGCATCATGTCGATCAATCTGCTCATTGACAGTGAGGATGCTCCGGTTATATGGCGTGGGCCGCTGATTGCCGGCACGGTAAAACAGTTTTGGACGGACGTTGTCTGGAACGAAGTCGATTATATGTTTGTCGATATGCCTCCGGGAACAGGCGACGTTCCTTTGACTGTGTTCCAGTCTCTGCCGGTTGACGGTATCGTAGTGGTAACGTCTCCGCAGGATCTTGTCTCACTTATCGTGAAAAAAGCCGCGAATATGGCGAAAATGATGAATGTTCCCGTGCTTGGCCTTGTCGAAAACATGAGTTACTACAAATGCCCGGACTGCGGCAAAAAGGAAGAGATTTTCGGCAAAAGCAAGCTGCCGCATGTTGCCGCGGATATGGGGCTTGCGGTTCTCGGACGGATGCCGATTGATTCAAAACTCGCTGCGTTGTGCGACGAAGGTGCCATTGAGCGGGCTGACGTGGATTATTTAAACGAGGCGGTCGACACGATTGAAAAAAAGTTGCCGGCTGGTGAGGCGTAATGGAAAATAATCATCAGGAAAAGGCTGTGACTCTGTTTAAAGAAGGCTATAACTGCGCGCAGGCCGTCTTTGCAGCTTACAGTGAAGAACTTGGAATGGATATGGAAACCGCTTTGAAACTGTCATCTTCTTTCGGCGGCGGAATGGGAAGAATGCGCGAGGTATGCGGCGCAGTGTCCGGTATTTTCATGGCGGCAGGGTTGAAATACGGATATTCCGACCCAAAAGATATGAAAGCAAAAGCAGACCATTACAAATTGATTCAGAATTTAGCTTACAGATTTAAGGAGCAAAACGGCTCGATTATATGCAAGGATCTGCTCGGACTTTCAAAACCTGAAGGAACCCCGGTTCCGCAGGAAAGAACGGCAGATTATTATAAAAAACGCCCGTGTGCAGAGCTTGTCAGGGACGCCGCAAAAATATTAGATGAATATATGGAGGAACACAAGTCATGAAAATTGCAGTAACAACAGAAGGCAATCAGATTTTTCAGCATTTTGGGAAATGCCCTACTTTTACCATATTTACAGTTGAAAACGGCATAATAGCCGGAAAAGAATTAATCGATGCAAGTGAGAACGGTCATGCGGCCTTAACAGGATTTTTAAAAGGTGCGGGTGTCGACACAGTTATTTGCGGCGGTATCGGCGCGGGCGCAAGAAATATGCTGAGCGCAGCCGAAATTAAGCTCATCTCCGGTGTTGATGGAAATATTGAAGATGCCGTCAATGCCTATATCAGCGGCAGCTTAGCTGATCAGGGCGGCAGCTGCGATCATCACGAGCATGAAGAAGGGCATAGCTGCAATTGCGAAAATCATTGCCACTAATAAAAGTGCGCTAAGTCTGAAGCACACTTTGTAAAATTGATGATAGCGTTGAACACATTGATCTGTTATCGTAGTGTTCAACGCTTTCGCTTGTTGATTCGATAATAATTTCGGCTGCCCCCAACTGTGCCCCCATAGTGCCCCCACTTTGCCCCCCAGAGAAATAGCTGACAAATGGCGTATTTATGCGGCTTTAGAGGCCATTGCCCCCAGTGCCCCCAAAAATTCACAATACCCCTATATAAACTTGAAATTTTTTTTGTTGCA
>DBTI01000011.1:3692-7310 GCA_002306975.1 Ruminococcaceae bacterium UBA1320 | reverse complement strand
CACGCCGAGTACGGCAAAGGTGACGATGCCCGCGAGGATCTTTCTGAACCTGTTTTTCATTAGAAAACCTCCTGCATGTTTTTATTTCAACCGCAAAAGCGGCTGATTACGAAACGGAGAGATGAATTTTGTAGTCAGCCATTCCGAGGTAAGCCTTGGTATCCTTGTTGTAATACCGGATTGTCGCCGTTACGCTGTAATTTCCGGATGAAACCTGCCGGGATAGCGTAAGGCCATCTATGCGCTGTCCCGGATAGATCGGTGCGGATTTTGCTATGATTTCGCCATCCAGCACGATTTCGCACTGTATAATGACGGTGTTGGAGGACGGATTCTCCACTTCCCATGTTCCGGTGCTGCCTTTTGCTCCGCTGGAAAAGGAAGCCTGCGCGCTCACCTTGTCGGTAACGGTGACTTCCTGCTTTTGAAGTTGGGACAGGATTTCCTGCCGCGAAGGAGTGCTGCCGCTTCCCGGTTCCGCACTTCCGGTATCGTCCAGAGACGGAGCGGACGATGAGAGGGGTGAACTGGATGGTGACGGACACGGGCAAGGATAGGGATGCTGATTCCCGCAGCTTCGTAACAAAAGCAGCAGGAGAAGCAGCAACAGCAGAAGAATTGCTAGGATATATGGCCACCTGCGCTTTCGTTTTTCACCCTCCTTCTTCCGCGCGCTTTCATTGATTTTTTCAGATGTCATGCATTTGCCTCCTTTATTCAGACATGAAAAAAGGGCCTGATTTTTCAATCAGACCCGACGAGGATGTGCTATCCCTCCTTTCAACTTCGGGCCAAGTTGGCCCGAAGTGACTTCTATATACAAAAACACCGCCTATAGTCTCACTAAGGCGGTACCTTGTGTAATGTGATAGCTCTAGTATTTTATTTTTTGCAGTTTTCCTAATACGTTTGGCTCATAATAGCCACGGCACCCAGGATGCCAACTCCCTTTGTTCGCAAAGCCTTCTTAGTATCTTACCTATATCTGTTTTAATCTGACCATATATCAAGAAGAAGTCGATGTTTGTATTGAAAATTTCATCTTTTCGTGATAATATGACATTAGTTTATTGGATGATTTAAATCGGAGGAAATCTGCTATGGCAGTGAAATACAATAAGTTATTCAAACTCATGATCGATCGAAAAATGTCTACTTCGGAATTAAGAAAGCAGGCTGGATTTAGCGCAAATATTATTACGAAATTAAAAAGAGATGAATATCTTTCACTTGATAGTGTGGAAAAAATCTGTCGCGCTATGAATTGCGGAGTTGATGAAATTCTAAAGTTTGTTCCCGATAATAATGAAGGTGGAAATGGTAATAGATGATTAGTATACAAAATTATATCAAAAAGAACAACTCGATTTCGCCTTGCTTTGTCTGTGGTGATTCCTTGAAAGTCCTTAAAAAACTTCCTGCAAACAGTATTGATTGTGTTGTGACAAGTCCGCCATATTACATGAAAAGGCAATACTTGGGGGGCGGAATCGGACTTGAACCTACATATCAGGAATATATCAAAGATTTACTTGCCATTGTTCAAGAGGTTTATCGAGTACTTAAGCCAACGGGATCATTTTGGCTTAATTTAGGTGATAGTTATAAGAACAAGCAATTACTTAATATCCCATACCGTGTCGCGATTAGCATGCAAGATGAACAAAAATGGATACTCAGAAATACTGTAGTATGGGATAAGATGAAAGGAGCAATGTCACAATCCAAGGATAGCTTAGGAAATGTATACGAGCCATTTTTCCACTTTGTTAAGAAGAAGTCTGCCTATTATTACGATGCCGATGCTGTGAGAAGAAAGCCAAGAGAAGCAAGGGTTGAAAACGGAGCAGTAGTAAGCGCGACGGGTGTTAGTGGAGTAAAATATAGGCGAAAAATAGAGTTAAGTACAGAATTAACAGAAGAACAGAAAAAAAATGCTTTTGAGGCACTTGATTCTGTTTTAGATAAAATTAAAAAAGGTGAGTTGTCTGACTTTCGAATGGTAATTAAAGGCACTAATCAAAGGGTTACAAATGGAGATACCACAAATTTAAGTGGACGAGCCAAAGAACTCCAAGACAAGGGATTCTACTTTCTTTTCTATAACCCGAAGGGCAGTATGATCTCTGATGTTTGGCAAATTATACCAGAAGACACGCAAGGGAGAAAGTCGCATTTTGCTCCGTATCCAGAGGATTTGGTAAAGATACCGATAATCTTAACATGTCCAATGGATGGAATAGTATTGGATCCTTTTGCAGGAACAGGTACAACTAACTATGTTGCAGCCATGATGCAGAGGCGATCCATCGGCATCGATATGTCACGGGAGTATCTGGGGATTGCACAAGAAAGATGTAGTTTGTTCGGAATTCTAAACAACGGAGAGGTAGAAATGATAAATGAGTAAAATTTCAGAATTTTTTGGCCTGTATTGTGGTGATGAAAACGCAAATATAAATGCCGCTCTAAATAGCCAGATGTGTCCATACATAGGACGAATATGCACTAAAATGAGAAAATCCGATCCGGATGTAAAAATTGGGACTTGCTCTGTAAAGTATCAAAATAGTCATGTCATTATTTGTCCGTTTAGACTGCTGGAACACAACCAAATCTTTATCGATTGCTTGCATCTTTTAACGATGCATGAACCGGGAAATGAGTTGTATCTTGTTCCGGAAGTTCAGATTCCTGGTGGTCATGTCGATTACTTTTTAGTATCCGCGAAAAACAAAAAGGTTAAAGATTTTATCGGAATCGAATTACAGACAATGGATACGACGGGTACTGTATGGCCTGACCGCCAGAAATTTTTAAATGAAAGAGGAATATCTGTCAACGAGGAAGATGTTGAGAGCAAAAAATCTTATGGAATGAATTGGAAAATGACACTAAAGACGATTCTGATTCAGATGCATCATAAGAGCGAAACCTTTGAGCACTTAAACAAGCACCTTGTTTTAATTATTCAGAAGCCATTGTTTGAGCACATGAAAAGTGATTTTGATTTTGGTGATATTGAAGGTGTTCGCTTAGGGGATCCGGTTCATATCCATTCTTATGACTTTACAAAAGAAAGCAATAAAATGTGCTTATCATTAGATACAAGGGTGAGTACGGACTCAGCAGGCATTGCGAAATGCTTAGGATTAAATGCAGAGAGTAAGGTGGAACTTCAAGACCTAATTGCTATACTTGAACCCAAACTTACCGAGGAACATCGTCTTATCATAAATATCCCAAGTAAATAACATAATTTCTATAAGCACTCAGCCGTAAAAAGTCGAGTGCTTTTCTCGTATTAGAAAGCCTTTGCCATCCTTGTTCTTGATACTGCTATCATGCAGAAAGCGGCACAGACGCTACGTTCAATATGTTTTTGACACTGCTTTAGCCTTCCTTCACAGCTCCCGGTACGATTTCAGGACTTGAACTCGTGGTTTTACTTGAATTTACAAAGAAACGCCACCCATTGGTTTACTGGGCGGCGTTACAACGGCATTGTTCAATTGTGGGTTTGGCAAAAGATAAGTCGATAAGCCGCACTCCCTGTGGCTCTTGATGATATACTCTCCTTCTCCGCCAATCCAAAAACGCAGCAAAAGAACTTGAACC
>DBTI01000011.1:0-3423 GCA_002306975.1 Ruminococcaceae bacterium UBA1320 | reverse complement strand
GGTTCAAGTTCTTTTGCTGCGTTTTACCAGTTTCGTTCGATGACAAATTGTAAAATTGTAATTTTTGAATCTGTTTAACCGTGTGGCAAGAGTCTCTTTCTAAAAGAATAAGTCATATCTTCAGGGTTATTTATAATATGACCCTGTCGGCGGGTTTCACTATATACAGAACACCGGGAAAGAGAAGCTTGTGTATCTTGAGTGGTTTAAAAGCGATCATTATTCGGATGTATCCCTTGCGCAATGGCTCGCGATGACACCGAATGAAGTAGTAAAGTCCTGTTTGAACCTGCCGGATGATTTTATCAGCTCCATCAGCAAAGCTTCTACGCCTGTTGTGAAATATACGGGATATGAATTTCCGCCCGCACAGGGCACACCTCAAAATATCGGCAGATTCGTGCATTGAAAGTCTTCTGTTATTTAAGAGATCATCTTTTTAGGATGGTCTCTTTTTTGCACAATATGAATATGATTTATAGACGCCATAAAAGTGATTTCCGACCGGATTTCCCCCAAAATGTCGATCAGACATCTTTCATTATAATGATTAACTGAATATATTGTTATATTAAGTGAGCGTAGCATAAAGAAGGTGCCGGAAGTGTGTGTAATCGAGCATCGCCGCTCATATGAAAAGGTAAACAGTGAATTAAAAAGCAATACTTATTTATTGAGGGGAGAACGAATGATGCAGCAGAACAGCGGATGGTTTCAGTTGGAATCACAAAACCAAACAGGAAGCTCAAATAAAAAGTCCTCGGGCAGCGCACCCGATCAGCTGATTGAGCAGAAAATGCAGGAGATGCGCACAAATGTGGGGCATAGCAATGCCTCGTCGGGGCAGAGCCCTTATTCGGGTAACATGCCGGAAACTCATCAACAGCAGGTCAATCCGCCCAATCAGGGCTATTCGGAGCTTTATCACTCGACACAATCAGACACGATGGCAAAAGGCTTTGATCCGAATATTCAAGGTATGATGCCAAATCAACCGGAAAATTTGTTTGGGGGTGCCGGGATGAGTTGGGACAATCAGACTTACTCAATGCACACGCCGGTGATGCCAACGGAAAATACGTCATGGAAACATGAAAAATCCGACGAATCAACCGCTTTGTGGGATGACAACCGAATCCTTCATACGCGGCATTCTCAGACCGTGGGTGAAAGAGGACCCGTGCTGCATCAAGACAGCACCCTGCACGAAGCCCTCGAGATTTTCGTCAGTGATAAAATTCTCGAACGCCCGGTGCACGTAAAGGGTTTCGGCGCATTCGGAACCTTCCAGACGACGAACTCCATGAGGCAATATACCAAGTTAAGCTTTCTGCAGACCAGGGGGCAGCAGGTCCCCGTTATGGTTCGCTTTTCCCTCGCTGTAAGCAACAAGGGTACTCCGGACACCGCACGGGGCGTGAAGGGCTTCTCAACGAAATTTTATACGCCTGAGGGTGTTTTTGACCTTTTGTGCAACCATATTCCGGTGCTCTTTGTCCGCGACGGAATCCGTTTTCCGGAAGCATTCACGTCGCTTTTCCCTTCCCCGGTTAACAATCTCGTTGATCCGCAGCGGTTTTGGAAATTTGTCGCCAGCGCCCCGGAGGCGACGCATTTTCTCACCTGGCTTTATACCGACGTGGGTACGGTAAAAAGCTTTCGCCATATCCCCGGTCACAGTGTAAACACCTTTGTCTGGCGAAACGCCGAGGGCGCGCGCTGTTATGTAAAATATCACTGGATACCTGTCGCCGGAGAAGAATACATAACCCAGCAGGAAGCTGTGACACTTGCGGGAATCAACCCGGACATTGCCGGTCAGGATCTTTTTGATACCATCGCGGCGGGCACACCCGTGCAGTATGAACTGCGTGTTCAGTTGATGAATCCAAGCGATGAAAGCCGCCTGCCGTATGATCCGCTGGACTGCACCAAGGTCTGGGATGAAAGGCAGTATCCATTAATGCCCGTGGGTATACTTACACTCAACCGCAATCCGGATGACTATATGGAACAGGTCGAAAAAGTGGCCTTTTCTCCGACCAATTTGCTGGAGGGAGCCGAGCTGTCTGACGACAAACTGCTGCAGGCCCGAGCAAATATTTACTGGGATTCGCAGCGCCGCAGGCTGGGGGAGAATTTCCGCAGCATCCCGGTCAATCATCAGGAAAACTGGACACCGGACGATCTGGTGACCAGCGGCGTTGGTACAAGCGCAGAAGGACATTTGGTTCGTTCAGAAATCGCAAAACCGGATAATTTTACACAGGCGGGAGAGCGTTATCACGCCCTCTCACCAGAAGGGCAGAATCATCTGGTGGATAATCTCGCTGCCGATCTTTCACATGCATCGGGTGAAACACAACGGGTTGTGCTTGGTTACCTTTATAATGCATCAGCGGAATTAGGTCAGCGGGTCGCTGAACAAATCATGGCATATCCGAAGCAATAATAAGTGAAAAGAGGCGGCTCGCGTGTCGATTATCGGGATTATTATCGGATTGTTTTCCTTTGTAGTAATAGGCGTTTTCCACCCTATTGTGATAAAGGGCGAATACTATTTTTCTGAAAAGATCTGGCCGCTGTTTTTAGTTGCGGGTCTGGTTTTCCTGAGCCTGTCCGTAATGACAAAAGATGTGGTTTTCTCAGCGTTCTTTGCCATATTGGGCTTCACATGCCTATGGAGTATCGGGGAACTGAAAGAACAGCGGAAACGTGTAAAAAAAGGATGGTTTCCACAAAATCCCAAAAGAAAAAATGGTCTTTCATAAGTTTTGTCAAAGAGGGCATCGTTTAAGAGAAATTTTAGGCGATGTCCTCTTTGATGGTTAAAGAGATAAGCGCGCGTGATAATTCTTTTCAAGCGAATACTTTCACATATTCTTTCTGATTGAATAGTATTAATTGAGGTCATTATAAATCAGAGGGGGCATTTTAATGGGATATTATGTGAACGTTGAACCTGATGTAAATATCTATGTGGAGGATTTGAATCCTTCGGGTGATAAGACAATTTTGTTTATTCACGGATGGCCGGGAGATCATAATTTGTTTGAATATCAGTTTAACGAGCTGCCCAAACTGGGCTATCGGTGCATTGGAATCGATTGCAGGGGATTCGGCTTGTCAGACAAGCCATGGAGCGGCTACAATTACAATCGGCTTGCGGATGATGTCAGGGCTGTTATTAACACCTTGAACCTACATAATATTATCCTTGGCGGGCATTCAACGGGCGGGGCAATTGCCATCCGATATATGGCAAGGCACAGCGGCTACGAGGTATCCAAACTCGCACTGTTTGCGGCGGCAGCGCCAAGCCTTATCCAGCGCCCTAATTTCCCATATGGTCTGCAAACGCAGGCTGTCACCGATATTATTAAGGGCACATATACCGATCGCCCCAGCATGCTCATGGGGTTT
>DBTI01000270.1 GCA_002306975.1 Ruminococcaceae bacterium UBA1320 | reverse complement strand
CGAATCTCCGGTGGGTCACCAAAAAGGCTTCACAAAGCGATTTGTGAGGCTTTTTTTTGTGTGTCTGCTAAGGACGGTAATAATTCATAGTGAATGTCAGACGAATTTTAACCCAAGACACCTTGACTATTGTCAATAGTACCTAGAAGAAAACTCATTAAATAGAAACAGTCGTAATAAAGTCGTAAGGCCGTTGCTACATATGATAGAGCTGCATAACAGAGCTTCTTTTTAATTCTTTGGTAATAGAAGCTAAAATGTGTTATAATCATATTAACGAATCTGCAAAACGTTGAAACTCATGGTTTCGCGAAAAACCGGTATCAATTTTCCTGATAAGAAAAAATTCAACAAGTAACCTTCATTTTTACTTATTTTTTTGAAACTCGGAAATTAATATAAGGCTAAATGTTTTGAACGGGTATAATACCCGTGTATTAGAATTCCCCGCTCTTTAATACACAGGACGTTATTTAAGGAGTGAATTATTGCTTATATATTTTGAATTAATCGGAGTTGTCTTTTTGGTTTTTGTGCTCTGGATCATACTGAAAAGATCGTCCGCAAGCCATAAACCTTTAAAAACGCAGTGCAGTCCTGTGCCTGAAGATCAAATGGAAGAGCATGTTATAAAAATGGCAGCCCAACATTCGGTTTCTGATAAAAAGAAAATCGCCAGCTGGCCTGTTCCCAGAATGAATGACAATTATAATACGATTCTTTCGGTTTATTCACAGCTGAATGAGGATATCCGAAACAAACATGAAGTTTCTTCGGCTGCGGAATGGATACTTGATAATTTTTATATGATTGAAGAACAGGTGAAGCAGCTTCGCTGTGAACTGACAAAAAAGAGTTATTCGCGTCTCCCGGTTCTTAAAGTTGGTTCCCTCGAAGGGCATTCGCGAATATTTGCCCTGGTTTCAGAGCTGTCAGCACTTTCAGATGGCCTGATAGATGAAACAAAACTTGTTTATTGTCTGAATGCCTATCAGGAATACAATAAAATTTACAACCGAGAAATATGGGCTCTTCCCGTTGTTATTAAGCTTGCCTTGCTGGAAAGCATCAGGAATATTTGCGTTAAAATTAAAGATACCCAGATTCAATGGAATAAAGCGGATGAATTGATTGAAAGACTTACCGCCAATAATGGTGCGAATGCGGAAAGTATAGAGCGGCTTTTGCAAAAGATGATGAATACAGAGACGGTGCATCTTTCTTTTGTGGAACATTTGTTGTACCGTTTACGAATGCTGGGATCAAAATATACGGCGGTATCTGAATACATCAATGCATATCTGGATAAACAGGAAAAAACAACGGGATCCGCCCTGCAGCAGGAACTTCAGTCCCAGTCATCGGCAACTGTTTCGGCAGGAAATTATATTACAAGCCTGAAATACTTTTCCACATTTGATTGGTCGGATTTATTTGAGTCGGTCAGTCTGTTAGGGAAGATGTTAAACAAAGATCCCGATGGGACATATCCTTTGATGGATATTGCCACGCGCAATATTTACAGAAGTAAGATAGAAGACTTTTCTTTGGCCTATGGTATAGAAGAAGCTGAAATTGCTTCGGTGACGGTTGAGCTTGCGACTGAAGCATGCAAGAAACAAGATGAAGGCGCCAAACGCACATGGCACGTCGGCTATTACCTGATCGGCAAAGGCGTGAGCGATTTACAAAAAGCGTTAAAAGTTAAGACGTTGTGGATTTCCGCCGCTACAAGACTTGCAAGGAACCAGCCGGAGATATTGTATGTGGGTTCCATCATTTTAATCTCGTTGCTGCTGACGGGCATCGCTGCGCAGTATGTTGGAAATGCTTCCGATTATCGATGGGTGTGGATAGTGATCGTATTTGTTGCGGCGCTTATACCTTCATCTGAAATTGCCGTCAGCATCGTAAACTGGATAGCCGCGAAGACCATAAAGCCAGCGGTATTTCCTGCATTGGAGCTCAAAGACGGTATCCCTGAGAGTATGAGCACTATGATCGTTATTCCAACACTGTTGCCAAATACAGCAAGGGTGAAAGAAATTCTTAAGAATATGGAGACTCACTATCTTTCCAACAGGGATAAAAATCTTTATTTTGCTCTTGTGGGGGCATTCAAAGATTCGGATACAGAGGTTCCGGCAGATTTGGCGGTCGTTGATGCGGCTATGGCTGGGATTGAAGCGCTGAACAAGAAATATGCCAACAATGATACCGATCTGTTTTATTACTTTCACCGAAAAAGCCAGTACAGCGCCAAAAATAAAAAATGGATCGGGTGGGAAAGAAAACGGGGTGCGTTGATTGAATTTAACGACCTTCTCCTGGGAAATAAAGATACAAGCTTTTTCTATTGCTCCAACACAATCAAGGATTTTTCCAATATCAAGTATGTGATCACCCTGGACAGCGACACCATTTTGCCCATGGGCATGGCAAAAAAAATGATAGCCACCATGGCACATCCGCTTAACCGGCCTGTGATTGATACAACGAAGGGCATTGTGACAGACGGATATGGCCTCATGCAGCCCAGAGTGGATTTTGACAGTGAGAATTCCGGCAAATCGCCTTTTTCAAAAATTTATACCGGGCAGGTTGGTATTGATCCATACTCCAGCGCAATATCTGATATTTATCAGGATATGTTTGGAGAAGGCATTTATACAGGCAAAGGGATTTATGATTTGAATGTATTTCAGCAGATTTTAAAAAATGCCATACCCGAAAACAGAATTCTAAGCCATGATTTATATGAGGGTTCATATGTGCGTGCTGCACTGGTGACTAATTTGAAACTGGTTGAATCTTACCCGACAAAATACAACTCAATTTCTGCACGCCTTTATCGCTGGATCAGGGGGGATTGGCAGCTGCTGCCCTTTCTTTTTGGCAAGATACCCAGTGGCAACGGCATGATAAAAAATCCGCTTACAATGCTTTCCAGGTGGAAGATGGTCGACA
>DBTI01000215.1:17947-21073 GCA_002306975.1 Ruminococcaceae bacterium UBA1320 | reverse complement strand
TTCAAATTTATACATTCGTAAATTATAAGTTGCGGGCATAATAAATGCGGGAGGGATCTTGATGGAACTGCAAAGAATGAAGCTGGAAAACATTAAACAGCGCATTATGAACGGCGAATCGGTAAAAAGTGCCGAAATAAAAAACGGCGAATTTGCGGTGCAGTTAACAAACGGGCCGGAAATAACCTTTGAAGATAATTATAAAGAGACAGTGGAAAGCACAATAAGAAAAGCAAGAAACGGCGAGCGTGACAGCATTTAACTAAAACAGCCCGCGGAATGGAGTAAAACTTCTTTCCGCTGGCTGTTTCATTATAAATTTCCTAAAGTTGAAAAAAGATTATAATGTATGGTATTATAAGACAATCAAGTTTGTGGAGGCAGATTAAATGTTCGAGACGATTATTAATTCATTTATCGCGCAAAAGGAAATCTGGGCATTAGCAGGGATACTTTTTATCATTGCAATTATTTTTTCGATACTTTCTAATTTTATACCGCAAATTAAGGGCAGAATAGGAGAAAGCCGTGTTCGTAAAGTCCTTTCGCATCTTAATTCTCATTCATATACGGTGTTTAATAATGTATTGCTAAAGGTAAATGATCAAACATCTCAGATAGACCATGTTGTAATTTCGGAATACGGCGTTTTTGTATTGGAAACAAAAAATTATTCCGGCTGGATTGCCGGAAAAGAGTTCGATAAAAGCTGGACACGCATAAGCCGCGGTCAAATTAAGTCTAAAATGATTAACCCCGTTCGACAAAACTGGGGGCATGTTCAGACACTTAAAGAGATTTTTTCCGAATTTCCTCAAGTTAACTATATTTCGATCGTTGTGTTTAACGAGGGCGTAAAACTTAACGTAACTTCAAAATCAGATGTAATACATATTCAGCATTTACTTAAAGTAATGGAGCAGCACAGTACTGAAAAAAACATTGATGAAGAATTAAAAAACAATCTGATATCAACGCTGAAAAATCAAAATATAAACAGTGCAAAGGCTCAGGCAGAACATGTGCGACAGATAAAGGCAGAACATTCTGAGTATGGCAGTACTGTTACCAAGCTTGCGGCTAAGCCGGCACAAAGCGCACCAGCAACCAATGCTGAGGGGAAGTTTGCATCGCAAGAAGAAAAACCATGTCAAGAAACTAAAATGAGTGAAGCCATTCTATGCCCAAAGTGTGGTGTTCCGATGGTACGGCGGAAGGCGGTACGCGGCAAAAACGCTGGCAATGAGTTTTACGGTTGCCCAAACTATCCACACTGCCATGAAATAATAAACATTGCCCCCCAAGAAGCGATAAACAAATAATCGGCAAAAAAGCAGCGCACCTTGCAGCCAAAATCTGCAAGATGCGTGTTTTTACCATACAAATTTTATGATATATTCGCGTAACTGAAATAATCAATGATAAATTTGTTTATCTCTTTTGATATTTCATGGTTTATCCCATGCCCGACGCCTTTAAAAGTACGATACTGCATGTTCAGGCGTTGCATCTTTGCTTTTAACTTTGAAGTGTCGCCAAGCGGGTCTGATTCACCGCATAGAAAAGTCGCTTTATCTTGAATCATACTCAACTGTTCTTCGGTGAAAAAAATGATTTTATGATTCGCCATCGACGTGTTGTTAAAACCCTTTAGCAGCCAATAGTAATGTTCCATGATAATCGGGTTTTCCGTAAAAACATTATTTTTTTGACTGTATCTCTTGTAGAAGCGCCTGTGTATCAGATTTTGTCTGACCGTTAACTATTGTCAATCCGTTTTTAGTATAGATATATAAAAACGGCGGCTTTGATGTGTCTGCGTAAACCTGTATGTCTTCACCATCAGATTGAAATCTTCCTTTTAGAATAGTTCCCAAACCCGATCCGTTCTTTTTGGAAAGGTTGTCAGGCATCGTGTCTTTTAACTGCATGCTTTCAATGTCTGACAGACTGATGGTTTCGCCAAATTCCGCTGAAATCTTTAAATTCCCGTCACTGATTATGTATACAGGCGGGCGGCTGGAGTTTATAAATAAAATGACTAATGCTCCGGTTAGCACAAGCGTGCCGAAACAGACCGCTATGATTACCACAATTCTTTTTTTCTTTTCTTTTTTGTAATCCTGAGAATAGGTAACTTCGTTTATTCCAATTACTACATCAGAATCAGCTTTTGGTGCTTTCAGGCACTTTGTATTGGTATAAAATAAGCCGATGATAATTGAAATAGCGATTAAGACTGGGAAAACAATTCCACAATAAATGGATGAAAAACTGTTGTTTTGCATTATGCCGAAAAGCAGAAGACCGGTTGCTATCGTAATTACTGAGAGCATTATCCCCATAGCGCGGCAGAGCTTTTTCTCGTCATACTTTGCCTTTTCTTCTTGGGTGGCAGTATTGTACCCTGCGATCAAAAAACCGCCTTTTCCCGAAAGTAATATCCCTGATAGAACTGCTAAGAGGCCAACGACAACCCAAACGACGATCATATAAATGCCTTCTTGTTAATTTGTTGCAATCATTATACACCACTGCATAGCAAAGTCAAATTAAAAACGCCACTGTATTAACAGTGGCGTAAAATCACGCACATACGTCTAATTGTTGACCTAAGTAAGGTGAGAGACTGCTCATGCTTTGGATTAAAAAATCGCTGCCTTGTTCTGATAGATCCATGGCGTTTTTCAGCAGGCTTGTATCAATTGTCTGTTGAGTTTTATACATGCTCAAACTCATGCTGACAAACGGTATTATGGAAGGATCCATATTCTCACCTCCAACTCAACTAAATTATATCACCTCAGCCAAAATAATCAAGAAAAAAGGCGAAAATATCTTTATAAGTTAGAAACGCCCATAGCTTTACGCTATGGGCGCAAAACACTGAGCAACTGTTCGCGGGCAATAGGCTAAACCAATAAAACAAAGCCAAATTCGCGAACTGCCTCCAGTGCAACTAGAAAATCAAAAACGCCAAAGCATTTGCTATGGCGCAAAACACTGAGCAACTGTTCGCGGGCAATAGGCTAAACCAATAAAACAAAGCCAAACTCGCGAACTTGCCTCCAGTGCAACTGGTGGTGACCTCGGGCGGATTCGAACCGCCGACCTTCCGCTTAGGAG
>DBTI01000215.1:2871-17691 GCA_002306975.1 Ruminococcaceae bacterium UBA1320 | reverse complement strand
CTTCCGCTTAGGAGGCGGACGCTCTATCCAACTGAGCTACGAAGTCAGATTTCAAATTGCTTGTTCTCGGTCTTTTTGATCTCAAAGAGCTTTACTATATTACAACAAAAGCACTGATCTGTCAAGGCTTACACCAGTTAATTAACCTGTGGTTTAATTAACTGCCGGCCTTTCCGCACCCCTCGCAGCGTTCACGCAGAGGGCAGCCATCGCAGCATGGCTGCTTTTTGCAGTGTAACTTCGCAAGACGTACAATCAAAGCGTGGTACTCGCCGTATAACTTTTCGTCATGGGGAAGACTGCTTTCGAACATCTCGCGTATCTCATCATAGTCTTCGGAAATAGAAAACCCAAGCCGCGAAAAAATACGCCGCGTGTATGCGTCTATGACGAAATAGGGGTGATGCAGAGCATAAAGCATTATAGAATCGGCGGTTTCGCGCCCCACGCCGGAAAGCGAGAGCAGCTCACGGCGTATAAGCTCCGGCTCGCAGATTCGTACACGTTCAATGTCAAAGCCATACCCCGAAAACCATGTTGAAAGCGTTTTCAACCGCACGGATTTCTGGTTAAAAAATCCGCTCGGCCTTATAATCTCGACAAGCTTCTCGGAGGGGGCGTCAAGGATAAATTCCGGGCTGAGCCTGCCGCCAAAGTTCACGATTGCTTTTTCAACGTTTGACCACGCCGTGTTTTGAGTAAGTATCGCGCCGGTCATCATCTCAAACGGCGTTTTCGCCGGCCACCAATGCTGCTCGCCATAGACGGCGAACAGCTTGTCATATATGTCTGTGAGTTCCCTCATATTATTTTTGTTCATTGTTATCGTTATCGTGTGTGTCGTTGTGATCGTCGGCCTCGCTTTTTTCATCGCTGCCGTCGCCGTTAAACAAATTTCGCTTTTGAAACATCGGGATGGCAAGGATACATACAGCGGCTGCAACCGCCACACCGCCAAGGAGGAATAACCAGCCGGTTGACGAGCCGTACGCCGCGAAAATCACGGCGGCGATACCCATGATGGCGCTGATCACATATAAAAGCCCGACCGCCTGCTTTTGATCAAGCCCAAGGTCGATCAGCTTGTGGTGAATGTGAGAGCGGTCGGAGGAAAACGGCGATTTGTGGTCGATTAAACGCCGCACGATCGCTACGACGGTGTCAAGAATGGGAAGCCCTAATACTAAAAGCGGCACAGCAAACGAAACGGCGGTGTACGCTTTAAAAAGGCCCTGTATCGATATTACGGCAAGGGTGTAACCCAAAAATGTCGCGCCGGTATCCCCCATAAAAACCTTGGCTGGGTTGCGGTTGAAGGGCAGCAGCCCCAAACACCCGCCCGCAAGCGCGGCGGAAAGTATGGCGACGCCGTATTCTGTCGAGTCATTTCCCATTTTTAAAAACGCGATAAGCAGCATGGAGATCGAAGCGATAGTCGAGATGCCCGCGGCAAGCCCGTCAAGCCCGTCCACAAGGTTAACAGCGTTGGTTATGCCCACGATCCAAAGGATGGTTATAATTATCGAAACAAAATAGGGGAAATTTATGTGAGGAATACCTAAAAAATCAAATCCTGATATCGAGTTGATAAGGATTTTCGGGTTGACGATAATGGGAATCGCGGCGGCGAAGCATTGAATAAAAAATTTAGGCAGCGCAGGCAGCCCGCGCTTGTCGTCAATTATGCCGAGAGCGGTGATTAATAAAGCGCCGGGTAGAATTTGCCACAAAAGGCGGTGATACCTCATCATTATAATCGATGTGATAATAAAAGCGAATATTATGGCAAGGCCACCTAAAAGCGGAATAGGGTGGTCATGCATGCGGCGCTCATCGGCGGGAACGTCGACCGCGCCAATTTTTCGGGCAAATTTTATAGCGAAAGGTGTGGCGATGTAGGCAAGAATGACAGAAAGGATAAGAGAGGCACAGATTATTATTGATTGCTTGATGTTATAATCAAGATTTATAAAAGTTTCAAACATCAGGAATCCCCTTTTAAGGCTTGTTTGAAAAATCAACAAGACTGTTCAAAGTAATAAAATAGGATCAATAAAAAAATTCCAAATTGAGCGAATGATTTTCCACTCAATATGGTGATTTTCCGTTTTTCAAACAATGCCTGAATTTCACTGTGCAAAGTTTTGTTTTCGCAAAAAGGTAATCAGAATTCGCGTTTGACGAAACCAACTTTTTTATAGACCTTGTAAAGGGTCCTGTTTGAAATGGCGATTGCCTTTTTCGCGCTTTCGGAATATATGCTTGAAAGGTAATCTTTATTTTTCATGAAGTCATCGTATTTTGCCTGGACAGGCTTCAAAACCTCTACGACTGCTTCACCGACGGCTGTCTTAAAGTCGCCGTAACCGCGCCCTTTAAACTCAGCTTCAATTTGCTCAAAGCTTTTTCCGGTGGCGGAATTGTAGATGCTCATCAGGTTGATTATGCCGTCTTTGCCTTCTTTATAAGCGACAACGGCATCGGAATCCGTAACGGCGCGTTTGAATTTGCGCATGATATCGTCGGGGCGGTCAAGCACCGAGATAAACGCGTTTATGTTTTCATCCGATTTTGACATCTTTTTTGTAGGCTCCTGAAGCGACATGACGCGCGCGCCGACTTTAGGGATAATAGGCTCCGGCACCGTGAAGGTGTCGCCATACGCGCCGTTGAAGCGCTGGGCAATGTCGCGCGCAAGCTCAAGATGCTGCTTTTGGTCAGCGCCCACAGGCACAGCGTCAGCCTGATAAAGAAGAATATCCGACGCCATCAGAATGGGGTAGGTGAAAAGGCCGGCGTTGACGTTGTCGGCGTGTGTGGCTGATTTATCCTTAAACTGAGTCATGCGCGACAAAACACCGAACTGTGTGTTGCAGTTGAGAATCCACGCAAGCTGAGCGTGAGCCGGAACATGGCTTTGAATGAAAAGCAGGCTCTTTTCCGGGTCAACACCGCAGGCAAGCAGCAGAGCGGTCAATTCAAGCGTGCGGCGGCGCAGCTGAGCCGGATCCTGTTTTACGGTAATGGCGTGCATGTCAACGACGGAATAAATGCAGTTATATTCGTTTTGCAGCTCGCCCCAGCCGCGGAGCGCGCCGAGGTAGTTGCCGAGAGTCGGAATGCCCGACGGCTGAATGCCGGAGAATATCGTTTTTTTATTTTGTGTTTCTTCCATTTTAGAAAATCACAACCTTATTTATCGTTATAGGAATCAGTAACTTTCAAGCACCTTGCCGAGAATTTCAACGCCCCCCACAATCTGCTCGTCAGATGGTGTTGAATAATTCATACGGAAGGAGTTGCATTTGTCTTCGGGTGAAGCGCAAAACGCGATGCCGGGAACGACAGCGACCTTGTTAGCCGAGGTCTTTTTGCAAAAATCTAGCATCGGCACGTTTTCGGGCAGTGTGCACCACAGGAAAAGACCGCCCTGCGGACGGGTGAATTCGGCTCTGCCGCCGAACGCCTTTTCAAGGGATGAAATCATAAGCCCGGCCTTGTGGCGATAGAGGGCGCGGATTTTTTCAATATGCCCCTCCAGGTCATACTCGGTCATAAAACGGTGCGCTACCATCTGGAAAAACAGATTGGTGTGCACATCTGAAACCTGCTTCGCAACCACCATTTTTTGAATAATATCGTTCGGAGCAAGCACATAACCCACACGAATGCCGGCGGAAAGGATCTTTGAAAAAGAGCCGCAGTATAGGACAAGCCCTTCGGTGTCAAGCGACTTTATGACGGGAACCTCTTCACCCTCAAAGCGCAGGTCGCCATAGGGGTTATCTTCAATAATGATAACACTGTATTTTTTCGCGAGCGCATAGACGGCTTTTCTTTTTTCAAGAGACGTTGTAACGCCCATCGGGTTTTGAAATGTAGGGATCAGATAAAGAATCTTGACATTTTTTTCGGTTTTTAAAGCCTGTTCAAGCTTTTCTATGTTTATCCCGTCGTTCTCAAGCTCTACACCGACAAGGTTAACGTTATAGGAGCGGAACGCGTTTTCGGCGCCGATGAAGCTTGGATTCTCGCAGATTACGGTGTCGCCCTCGTTGCAGAGAACCTTGCAGGCAAGCTCGATGCCCTGCTGACCGCCTGAGACAACGATAAGATCGTCAAAATCCGCGCCGCAGTTAAATTTCTTTTTCATGCGGTCTTTAAGAGCATCTCTAAGCGGCGAATAGCCTTCAGAAATGCCGTATTGCAAAGCTTGCGTGGATGCGGAATCAAAAATGCTGTTTGCAATCTTTTTCATATCAGAGACAGGGAAGGATTCCGGAGCCGGATTGCCGGCCGAAAAGGGAATGGTATCGGAACCGGAGGTGTTTTTGAGAATTTCACGAATAAGCGAAGGCTTGAGTGATGAAATTCTATCGGAAAACTTATAGTCCATAAAATCAGTCCTTATTTAAATATGATAAAATTTTGCGCTTTTTAAGCAGATCTGCGATTAAATCAAATAAAATCAATAAACACTATTTTATCACAACAGCTTTGCCTTGACAATAACACGTGCGTAAATGTATTATATAAAGCGGTAATATAAACTTATAGCAATTTAATTTTTAAAGAGGAAACTAAAAAGATGTGTCTCCCCGCCGGAGGCCATCCGCTTCGGCGGGGAGACACAAAAGAATAAATCCTATTTTAATTTGAAATTGCAATTGTAAAAATTATAAATCGTAATTTCGGAGGGAACAAGATGTTTAATAAGGATGAGGTGCGCACACGTTTCGCGCCGAGCCCCACGGGATATATGCATGTAGGCAATCTTCGCACTGCGCTTTACGCCTATCTTTTGACAAAGTCAAAGGGCGGCAAGTTCATTCTGCGCATTGAGGACACCGATCAGGAGCGCTACGTTGAGGGAGCGGTCGATGTAATCTACAAAACGATGAAGGATACCGGCCTTTTATGGGATGAAGGCCCCGATGTAGGCGGACCGGTCGGGCCATACATCCAAAGTGAGAGGCGCGATATATATAAAAAATACGCCATTGAGCTTGTCGAGCGCGGCGGGGCATACTACTGCTTCTGCACAAAGGACCGCCTTGACGAGATGCGCCGCATCCACGAGGCTTCCGGAATGATGAACAAATATGACGGACACTGCCGCCATCTTTCAAAGCAAGAAATAGACGGGCTGCTTGCCTCGGGCGTGCCTTATGTGATCAGGCAGAAAATCCCCGAGAGCGGCGAAACAACCTTCCACGACGAGGTTTTCGGCGACATCACCGCGCCGAACGACACCCTTGACGACAACGTGCTGCTCAAAACAGACGGTTTGCCCACTTATAACTTCGCGAATGTCGTAGACGACCATCTCATGGGCATAACCCACGTGATTCGCGGCATCGAATATTTGTCGTCCGCACCGAAATACAACCTTTTATATGAAGCGTTTGGCTGGGATGTTCCGATCTATGTCCACTGCCCGCCTGTTATGAAGGACGCAACACAGAAGCTGTCAAAACGCAACGGCGATGCGTCATATGAGGATCTTCTTAAAAAAGGCTTTCTCAAAGACGCTGTGCTGAACTATATCGCTCTGCTCGGCTGGTGCCCGGGCGGTGAGCGCGAGATTTACACACTCTCCGAAATGGTTGAGGCGTTTGACGTTTCCGGCATTTCAAAATCTCCGGCTATTTTTGACAATAGCAAGCTTGAATGGATAAACGGCGAATATATCCGCGCCATGAGCGCAGAGCAGTTTCACGAAACAGCGCTACTGTGGATAAAGCAGGGTGTTAAGACCGAAACCGACACAAGGATAATCGCCGAGGTGCTTCAGCCCCGCTGCACAAAGCTTTGCGATATACCCGAACAGCTTGATTTTATCGACGCGCTGCCGGATTATTCAACCGAGCTGTACGTCAGCAAAAAGATGAAGACAAATCCCGAAAATTCACTCGATTCGCTCAAAACCGCAAAGCCGGTGCTTGAAGCGCTCGCAGAGTGGAACCGCGACGCAATCCACGCTTCACTCTTTGGGCTTATCGAAAAGCTGGGCGTTAAAAACGGTGTCATTTTGTGGCCTGTCCGCGTCGCTGTTTCGGGCAAGCAGTTCACTCCGGGCGGTGCGGTGGAAATCTGCGTAATGCTTGGAAAAGAAGAATCGCTTCGCCGGATTGACAAGGGTATAGAATTATTGTCAAATTCGCAATAAATATAAACAAACTATTGCAATTTGTGATTATTCGTGTTAAAATTAAAGTATTGTGTCATGTTCTATGAAAGAGGTGATTTATCGTGAAGGAAGGCATTCATCCACAGTATGAGCAGACCACTATCAGGTGTGCCTGCGGAGCGGTTCTTGAAACAGGCTCCACAAAGAAAGACCTTCATGTCGATATTTGTTCAAAGTGCCATCCGTTCTTTACCGGTAAGCAAAAGCTTATTGATACAGGCGGACGTATTGAAAGATTCAAGAAAAGACTTAGTGTCGACAAAAAGTAAGAGCTTTCGCATAGTGCAGAGTTTAGCCCTTATGGGTTTAGCTATCGCCAATAACAAGGGCGGCGCTCCAAGCGCCGCCCAAAGTTTTTTTAAAGGCTGTTATAAATAATGGACTATAAAACCACGGCGTCGCCGGCGCGGGCGGAATATGTTGAAAAGCGGTCAAGGTTCATTGCTTCTGTTGCCCCTGTTTGCAGCGACGACGAGGCGACCCGCTTTATAAACAATGCCAAAACCGAGTTTTACGACGCAAGGCACAATGTTTTTGCCTATATAATAAAAGACGGAGCCGAACGGTTCTCTGACGACGGAGAGCCGCAGGGGACGGCGGGGATGCCGGCACTTGAAGTTCTGCGCCGGCGCGGAGTCGTTAATACCGTTGTCGTTCTCACCCGTTATTTTGGCGGCATATTGCTTGGCGCGCCGGGCCTCGTCCGCGCCTACACCCACGCCGCCGCGGCAGCTCTTGATGAGGCGGGCGTGGTTACAATGCGCCACTGCGACATTCTAAGTCTCCGCTGCGGCTATGATTTTTACGCGAGAGCCGACGCGCTTGCCCGCAGCTTTGACGGTTTCATAAACGATCGCAGGTTCGAAGAAAACGTTTCTCTTGAAATATATATGCCAAAAGGCAAAACACCGGGCTTTTCCGATGCGCTCACAGAAGCGAGCGGAGGAAGCATAGCTGCAAAAACAGACGGAGAAACCTATTTAAAAATATAATCTACTCAGCGTCCTTTATCTGTATATCAACATATTTGGAGTAAAAATAGCCTGTCGTTTCAAACGTCAGGCGGTATGGAGGTTACAAAAAATGGCGGTTTTCAACAGTATTGACGGGCTTATTGGCAACACACCGGTTTACTCCTATAAAAAAGGCGGAGCGGAGATTTTTATAAAGCTTGAGAGCTTCAATCCGGGCGGCAGCATAAAAGACCGCGCGGCTCTTGCCATGATTAACGAGGCGGAAAAGTCGGGGAAGCTAAAACCGGGCGGCGTAATTGTCGAGCCGACTAGCGGCAACACCGGTGTCGGTCTCGCAATGATCGGCGCGGCGCGCGGCTACAGAGTTATCATCGTCATGCCGGATACAATGTCGATTGAGCGCCGCAAGCTGATGTCTGCTTTTGGCGCGGAGCTTGTTTTAACAGACGGCTCAAAGCGCATGCCCGGCGCGATTGAAAAAGCGGGGGAGCTTGTAAAAACCATAGACGGCGCGTTTATGCCCTTGCAGTTTGATAACCCCGCGAACCCGGATATAAACGAGCGGACGACAGCAGCCGAAATATTAAAAGATACTGACGGCAAGCTTGACGCCATTGTCTCGGCAATTGGCACAGGCGGCACATTCACCGGCATTTCGCGTGCGCTCAAAAAGGCGATTCCGGGTATAATCTGCGCGGCGGTCGAACCGGCGGAATCCGCTGTTATTTCCGGCGAAAAACCGGGCGCGCATGATATTCAGGGCATCGGTGCGGGCTTTATTCCCAAAAACCTTGACATGTCACTTATCGACCGCATTATCAAAGTAAAAACAACAGAGGCTTATGAAAGCACCCGCGTGCTTGCTTCAAAGCGCGGTCTTCTTGTCGGCATCTCGTCCGGAGCGGCGGTTTTCGCCGCCGAAAAGCTTGCTGCCGAGCTTGGCAAAGGTTCGCGCGTGCTCTGCATCGCGCCGGACACGGGCGAAAGATATCTGAGTGTTCTTTTCTGATACATTATCGCAATTTCAAATAAAAGCGGGAAACTTTTCAAATTCCTGTAGTTACCGTCATTTTAATTAAAAACGGCTCACTTTAATTTTTCTGATTTGGTCAAATAGCGGGAAATGCGAAACTTTTTGAATCCTCGTCAAAAAACACAAGGAAAATCTTTTTTTTCTGCGTATAAGATTATATAAGAGCTTTGGAGGTTACGGTGTTGGCAGAACGCGAGATGCTGACGGTGCGCGAGAAGACCGAGCAAATAGAACACGAAATTTTGTCGCCTTTTGCCACATTGTCGGTGAATTCAAAGGGCAGAATGCGGCACGAAGAACCGTGCCCTTTACGGACAGCTTTTCAGCGCGACCGCGACCGCATAATCCATTGCAAATCTTTTCGCAGGCTCAAATATAAAACACAGGTTTTTCTTGCCCCGGAGGGCGACCATTACCGCACGCGGCTTACCCATACGCTTGAGGTGTCGCAGATTGCGCGCACAATAGCGCGAGCCTTTCGCATCAACGAGGATCTGACCGAGGCGATAGCGCTTGGGCACGACTTGGGGCACACGCCCTTTGGTCACGCGGGGGAACGGGCGCTGAGCGAGATCTGTCCGGGCGGCTTCACTCACTACAAGCAGAGCATTCGGGTTGTCGACAGGCTTGAGCGCGACGGGCAGGGGTTAAATCTTACCTATGAAGTCCGCAACGGCATTGAATGCCACACAACAGGAGAACAGCCCTCCACGATCGAGGGTGGCGTTGTTCGCATCTCTGACAGAATAGCATACATAAACCATGACATAGACGACGCTATCCGCGCGGGGGTGCTCACGCAAAACGACCTGCCGTGGGACGCGCAGTATATTCTCGGGCGCACACATTCCGAGCGCATCAACACCCTTATAACCGATTTGGTTGAAAATTCGGCTGGCAGCACACTTTCGATGTCACCGGAGGTTCAGGCGGCTTTTGACAAACTTCACGCCTTCATGTTTGAGAGCGTCTATACAAACCCCCTGGCGAAGGGCGAAGAGGGTAAAGCGCAGCATCTTGTCGAGCGTCTTTACGAATATTTTTGCAAGCACACCGACGCGCTGCATGAGGAATACAGGGGCATTATTTCGACCGACGGAGTGGAAACAGCTGTGTGCGATTATATCGCCGGAATGACCGATCGTTACGCCGTGCAGCTTTATAACGACCTTTTTATACCGCAAACATGGAAAAAATAGCAGAAACGGTATAAATAAATATTTTTGGTTGAAAATAATGGTAATTGAGAGGAGCGTACCGTGGCGTTTTCCGAAGCGTTTTTGCAGGAACTAAAATACCGTGCCGATATTAACACCGTGGCGTCAAGGTATGTAAACCTGCGTAAAAGCGGCAGGGGCTATGTGGGGCTTTGCCCGTTCCACAGCGAAAAGACCCCGTCCTTCAATGTTTTTGAGGATACGCAGAGCTTTTACTGTTTTGGCTGCGGCGCGGGCGGCGACGTAATCACATTCATAAGGCGCATAGAAAGCCTTGATTATGTCGACGCGGTCAAGCTTTTGGCACAGCAGTGCGGGCTTGAAGTGCCGGAAGAGGGCGTGGATAACGGCGCGGCGCTTTTACGAAAAAAAATTCTTGAAATGAACCGCGAGGCGGCAAAATTTTTTTACGCCACACTCAAATCGCTGGACGGCGCGCCCGGACGCGAATATTTCAAAAAACGGCAGCTTGCCCCGGAGATCATCACAGCATTCGGTCTTGGTTATGCAAGTGCCAAATGGGATTCACTGCTGTCTCACTTGAGGTCGCTTGGCTACACCGAAGAAGAAATGCTTGCCGCGGCGCTGATCCGTCAAAAAGACGGGCACAGCTACGACCAGTTCCGAAACAGGGTGATGTACCCCATCATTGATTTGCAGGGTAACGTTATCGCTTTCGGCGGCAGGGTGCTTGACGATTCCAAACCCAAATACCTCAACTCCGCAGATACGCCGGTCTTCAAAAAAAGCCACAACCTTTATGCCCTTAACTTTGCCAAAAGCAGCGGCAGCAAAACGCTGATTCTCTGCGAAGGGTATATGGATGTTATCGCAATGCATCAGGCCGGGTTCAAAAATGCCGTCGCGACGCTCGGCACGGCTTTGACGCCGGAACAGTCGAGGCTGATCGCGCGATACGCGCAGGATATTATCGTCTCCTACGACGCGGACGAGGCGGGGCAAAAAGCGGCGCAGCGGTCAATCGGTCTTTTGACACAAGTCGGGCTGACCGTGCGCGTTCTGCACATCGAGGGCGGCAAAGATCCCGACGAGTTCATAAAAACTCATGGAGCCGATAAATTCAAGCTTATGCTTGAAAAATGCGGCAACCATATTGAATATAGGCTTACTCAGGCAAAGGCAAAATACGAGCTTTCGCAGCCGGAGCAAAAAATCGCGTATCTCAAAGAAGCGGAGACAGTGCTTGCCACTGTCGAAAGCGCCATTGAGCGCGAGGTTTATGCCGGAAAAATATCAGAAGAGCTCGATATAACAAAAGATACATTGCTTCATGATATAAACAGTATGATAACAAAAAGCAGCAGGCGCAAAGGAAAGCAGGAGCTGCGCACAGAGCTTGCCGTCACACGCGGTCTTCAAGACAGAATCAACCCCGAAAAGGGGAGATACCTGCGCGCGGCGATGGCGGAAGAAAGCCTGATTGTCCTGCTTTATAAGAATCCCGATTTTCTCAAAACGCTCGACACCATCATAACCCCTGAAGATTTTCTCACAGATTTTAACAAGAGGGTTTATGGAGCGGAGCGCGACATGATAAAGCAGGGCGGCGAACCGGATCTTGCGAGCCTAGGAGCTGTTTTTACGCCGGAGGAAACCGGCAAGATAACAAGTATGCTGGTGCTTCGCCCCGTATCCAACACCATTGAGGAAGCGCGAGATTGCGCAAACGTGATTTTACAGGAAAAACTGCTAAAAGCCGATAACGGCGTTGACGCTTTGGATAAACTCAACGAGTTGCGACAAAAGAAACTTGGAAGATAAAAAATACCGGAGGGAACAAAATAATGAATACGGATAAAAAATCCGCTATCCATGAGCTTATCGAACTTGGGAAGAGCAAAGGAAGGCTTTCAGAAGCCGAGATAACCGACGCTCTTGAAGAAATTGACTTTGATCCCGAGCAGATGGAAAAGCTATATGATACACTTGAAAGTCAAAGCATAGAGATTATCGACGACCTTGACGAACCGTCGATTGAGGAGCTTGCGACCGATGATACCGACGTCCACACCAATGTGGATCTTGAAGTGACTCTTTCGGCTGAAGGCATAGCAATAGACGACCCCGTCAAAGTTTACCTTAAAGAAATAGGGCGCGTTCCGCTTTTGTCGGGCGAAGAAGAAATCGAGCTTGCCCGCCGCATGTGCAATGGCGACCCCGCCGCGCGCAAACGCCTTTCCGAGGCAAACCTCAGGCTTGTTGTCAGTATAGCAAAGCGCTATGTCGGCAGAGGCATGCAGTTTCTTGACCTTATTCAAGAGGGCAACCTTGGTCTGATTAAGGCTGTTGAAAAGTTCGATTACACAAAGGGTTTCAAGTTTTCGACCTATGCCACATGGTGGATCAGGCAGGCGATAACCCGAGCCATTGCCGATCAGGCACGCACGATCCGAATCCCTGTTCACATGGTTGAGACGATAAACAAGGTAGTCCGCGTTGAGCGCCAGCTTTTGCAGGAGCTTGGCAGGCAGCCTCAGGCAAACGAAATTGCCGGTTTAATGGGCATGTCGGTTGAAAAGGTGCGCGAGATCATGAAGGTCGCGCAGGAGCCTGTTTCGCTTGAAACGCCTATAGGCGAAGAGGAAGACAGTCACCTTGGCGACTTTATTCCCGACGAAGACGCGCCGGCGCCGGCGGAAGCCGCGTCGCACACAATGCTTCGCGAGCAGTTAGGCGATGTTTTAAAAACCCTGACACCAAGAGAAGAAAAGGTTCTGCGGTTGCGTTTCGGGCTTGACGACGGACGTCCGCGCACACTTGAAGAAGTGGGCAAGGAGTTCAACGTAACGCGTGAACGCATACGTCAGATAGAGGCAAAGGCGCTTCGAAAATTAAGGCACCCGAGCCGCAGCAAAAAACTCAAGGATTTCCTTGATTGATTAACACCGCCAAGGCGGCTAATAAACGGGGGTAAAAATGCGCATAACACAGGAAGCTGATTACGCCGTGCGTATAATAGATTGCATTGCAAGGCAGCAAAAGCGGCTTGACGCGCGCACTGTTTCCGAATTAACAGGTGTAACGCTGCGCTTTACGTTAAAGATTTTGCGAAAGCTTGTTATGAGCGGCATCGTGGTTTCATTCAAGGGTGTTTCCGGTGGATACGAGCTTGCAAAAAAACCGGCCGATATAAATATGCGGCAGGTTATTGAAGCTGTTGACGGGCCCATTGTGATTAACCGCTGTCTTTCCGGCGAGTTGCCGTGCAGCAATACAGAGCGTGAATGCGGCTGCTATTATCACAAGATTTTCGCCGATGTTTCAAAATCCATACAGGAAAAATTTGAGAGCGTCAATTTTGAGGGTAAACCTGAGCGGGATCGGTAATTCGTTCGGGTTTGCTTTGATGCACAAAAAAAGCGCCATGCAATTCTGCAAGGCGCTTTGCGGACAATAAAATAAATGTTGACACGGTGGTATATTTGCTGTATAATATAACACTGTATCAAAATGACCTTAAAACGGTCTGGATTTTATACTTTTCCTGTTACTTATTATAGCATATGCTTTTTATTTGTTCAATAGTCCTTTAAACTTTGTTTAAATTGCACTTTTGAAACTTCAGATAGAGTGCTTATTCCAAAATACAGGGATGGCGGTGATGCGAGTAGTTTCTTTGCAATGCAAGCCAATAAGGAAAGAATAAATTTTTTATTCCGACCGGGTCACAACAAGGGCATTGCACAAAAACAGCCGCAGCGGCGCCGTGAAATTATTTCAGGATGAGCCAAAAGCCAAATGATGAATGGAGTGTTGATTAGATGGTGAATGTGAAGCCGGTACAGCTTGGCAAGAATGTGCGAATGAGTTTTTCGCACATCAACGAGGTTCTTAGCATGCCGAACCTCATCGAGGTGCAGAAAAAATCTTATGAGTGGTTTCTTGTGCAAGGGCTGAAGGAAGTCTTTAAAGATGTTTCTTCAATTACTGACTTTACTGGTAACCTTGTGCTCAGCTTTGTCGATTACGACATAGAAGACAAGGCAAAGTACAGTGTCGAGGAATGCAAAGAACGCGACGCGACATATGCGGCACCGCTGCATGTGCTTGCCCGCCTTGTAAACCGCGAAACCGGTGAAGTAAAAGATCAGGAAATTTTCATGGGCGACTTCCCACTTATGACCGACAGCGGAACATTCATAATCAATGGAGCGGAACGAGTAATTGTTTCACAGCTCGTGCGTTCTCCGGGTGTTTATTATGGTATGCAGCATGATAAAACAGGGAAAAAGCTGTATTCCGCAACGGTTATACCAAACAGAGGCGCCTGGCTTGAATATGAGACTGATGTAAACGATATATTCTACGTCAGAATCGACAAAAACCGTAAACTGCCGGTTACCGTGTTAGTCAGAGCTCTCGGTCTTGGTACCGATGAGCAAATACTCAACTTCTTTGGTGACGACGAACGGATAAAGGCATCCATTGAAAAAGATAATACAAAAACAGTTGACGAGGCACTTATTGAGGTTTACCGCAAGCTGCGCCCGGGCGAGCCTCCCACGATTGAGAGCGCTCAGAGCCATATCAACGCGCTGTTCTTTGACAGCCGCCGTTATGACCTTTCACGCGTCGGCCGTTACAAATATAACAAAAAGCTTGCGCTTGGGGCCCGTATAGCGGGCAAAACCATGATGCGCCCTGTTGCAAATCCGATGACAGGCGAAATCATTGCTGACGCGGGCGAAACACTCACAAAAGAAAAGGCGATGGAGGTTCAGCGCGCCGGCGTTGACACAGTCTATATCGATGTAAACGGTCTTGAAGTCAAGGCTATTTCAAACGGTATGGTTCATGCCACAGATTTTGTCAGTTTTGACCCCGAGGAATATGGCATAAACGAAATGGTACGCTTTACTGTCCTGCGCGAAATTCTTGAAAATGCAGCTGATGAAAATGCAGTTAAAGAAGCATTCAAAGAGCGCGGTGACGAGCTTATTCCAAAGCATATTATCATTGATGATATTTTCGCCTCAATTAACTATCTCAACTGCATAGCGAGCGATATCGGCGGAACCGACGACATTGACCATTTGGGCAACCGCCGTATCCGCAGCGTGGGCGAGCTTCTTCAAAACCAGATCCGTATCGGCTTTTCACGTATGGAGCGTGTTATCCGCGAGCGCATGAACCTCCAGTCTCAGGACATGGACGTTGTAACGCCGCAGTCAATCATAAATTCAAGGCCTGTAATGGCTTCAATAAAAGAATTCTTCGGTTCTTCTCCGCTTTCACAGTTTATGGATCAGACAAACCCGCTTGCGGAGCTGACGCATAAGCGCCGCCTTTCCGCTTTGGGGCCGGGTGGTTTGTCGCGTGACCGCGCAGGATTCGAAGTCCGTGACGTTCACTATACACATTACGGCCGCATGTGCCCGATCGAGA
>DBTI01000215.1:951-2597 GCA_002306975.1 Ruminococcaceae bacterium UBA1320 | reverse complement strand
GAAGGTCCGAACATCGGTCTTATCTCGTACCTTGCAGGTTTTGCGAGAATTAACCAATACGGTTTCATTGAGGCGCCGTACCGCAAGATTGACAAGGCAACCGGTGTTGTTACAGAAGAAGTTGTCTACATGACGGCAGACATCGAAGACCAGTATGTTGTCGCGCAGGCTAACGAGCAGCTCAACGAAGAAGGCCATTTCAAGCGCCCGCGTGTCGCGGCCCGTTGCAGAGACGGAATTCTCGAAATCGAACGTGAAAAAGTCGATTATATGGACGTTTCACCAAAGATGGTTGTTTCTATAGCGACGGCAATGATTCCGTTTCTCGAGAACGATGACGCAAACCGTGCTTTGATGGGTTCGAACATGCAGAGGCAGGCTGTGCCGCTTCTCAAAACCGAATCCCCGATCGTCGGCACCGGCATGGAATACAAAGCGGCGGTTGATTCCGGCGTTGTTATCCTTGCAAAGGAAGCAGGCGTTGTCGAAAAGGTTTCGGCACGTGAAATTGTTATCCGCACCGACAGCGGCAAGATGGAAAGCTTCCATCTGATCAAGTTCCTCCGCTCAAATCAGGGCACCTGCATAAATCAGCGCCCGATCGTTTTCAAGGGTGAGCGTGTGGAAAAAGGGCAGGTAATCGCAGACGGCCCGTCAACAAGCCAGGGTGAAATTTCTCTTGGCAGAAATGTGCTCATCGGCTTCATGACATGGGAAGGCTATAACTACGAAGACGCTGTTCTTTTGAACGAGAGAGTTGTAAAAGAAGACGTTTACACTTCCATTCATATAGAAGAATACGAGATGGAAGCTCGCGATACCAAGCTTGGGCCTGAGGAAATCACACGTGATATTCCGAATGTCGGTGAAGACGCGCTTCGCGATCTTGACGAGCGCGGAATAATCCGCATAGGCGCGGAGGTTCACGCCGGTGACATTCTTGTCGGTAAGGTTACGCCAAAGGGCGAAACAGAGCTTACCGCCGAGGAACGTCTGCTACGCGCCATTTTCGGTGAAAAAGCACGTGAAGTCCGCGACACATCGCTGCGCGTACCTCATGGCGAGTACGGCATCGTTGTTGATGTCAAGGTGTTTACAAAAGAAAACAGCGAGGAGCTGAACCCGGGTGTAAACATGGTTGTCCGCTGCTATATCGCCCAGAAGCGTAAGATTTCCGTTGGTGATAAGATGGCCGGCCGTCATGGTAACAAGGGTGTTGTCTCGCGCATTCTTCCGCAGGAGGATATGCCGTTCCTGCCGGACGGAACTCCGCTTGACATTGTTCTTAATCCTTTGGGCGTTCCTTCGCGTATGAATATCGGACAGGTGCTTGAAGTTCACCTTGGCTATGCCGCAAAGGCACTTGGCTGGAAGGTAATGACCCCGGTTTTTGACGGCGCTCATGAAGGCGATATCGCAGAATGCCTTAAAGAAGCCGGTTTGCGTCAGGACGGCAAATGCCAGCTTTATGACGGACGTACCGGGCAGCCTTTCGATAACCCCGTAACCGTCGGTTATATGTACTTCCTTAAACTTGCCCATCTTGTTGACGATAAGATCCATGCCCGTTCAACAGGCCCGTACTCACTTGTTACGCAGCAGCCTCTGGGTGGTAAAGCTCAGTTCGGCGGTCAGCGTTTCGGTGA
>DBTI01000215.1:0-683 GCA_002306975.1 Ruminococcaceae bacterium UBA1320 | reverse complement strand
GGTGAAATGGAAGTTTGGGCGCTTGAAGCTTACGGCGCCGCTTATACGCTTCAAGAGATTTTGACAGTAAAGTCGGATGACGTTGTCGGAAGGGTAAAAACCTACGAGGCTATTGTCAAGGGGCAGAATGTACCGAAGCCTGGTGTGCCTGAATCGTTTAAGGTTCTTATTAAAGAGCTTCAGTCGCTTGGTCTTGATATGAAGGTCCTCAACAAATACAATCAGGAAATCGATCTTAAAGAATCGTTTGAGGATGATGACGATATCGGAATTGGACGCATTGACGATAAGGCATTTACCGACACTGCGGTAGAAGCAGACTTTGACGATGGTTTTGAAATAGGCGAGCCGGAGACAGAAGAAGAAGTGCTTGCCGACGCAGAAACAATTGATTTTCCAGATGCCGAAGCTTTTGAAGAGCATGAATTAGATAGCAAAAAAGATTTTGTTGATATTAACGAATAAATTTAAAAATGTAAGGGGTCGGCTTTGGTGGAATTTAATGTTTTTGATACGATAAAGATAGGCCTTGCCTCTCCCGATAAAATCAGCGAATGGTCTTACGGTGAGGTTAAAAAACCGGAAACGATAAACTACAGAACCTTGAAACCGGAACGCGATGGTCTTTTCTGTGAGCGTATTTTTGGTCCGACAAAGGACTGGGAATGCCATTGCGGTAAATA
>DBTI01000210.1 GCA_002306975.1 Ruminococcaceae bacterium UBA1320 | reverse complement strand
GGATACTGCAACGTATTATTCTAAGAAATAAGTCGATGAAGTCTGCTTAATTAACTCAGTTGTTGACCGCAAGGTAAAAAGCTGTTAAACTCAATTGATGTATAATTTATATTGGGGGCGATGGTTCGTGAATGTAGCCAATGTTTCCACACTGTTCATTTACAATAATTGCAATAGCTCAGGTACTCGCATCTCAAAATCTCTGGAGAAATTGAGTTCGGGTTTACGCATTAACCGCGCCAGCGATGATGCCGCTGGATTGGCTATATCCGAAAAAATGCAAGCACGGATAAATGGCCTTGATCAGGCAAGCGAGAACATACAGGATGGAATATCTCTGATTCAGACCGCTGACAGCGCATTAGGTGAAATACAGAATTCATATTTACAGCGATTGTCTGAGTTGTCAGTTCAGGCGTCCAATGGGACTTTAAGCGACTTTGATAGGCAGCTGATAGAAAATGAAACTGACCAAATTAAAGACGGTATTGAAGATATTGCCGAGAATACGAATTATAACGGTATAAAATTACTTGCGTGTGCCGAAGATACGATGGAAACTGTCTCAAAAAGCGCAAGTATTGATGTGACAACGGGCATCGTCGGGGTTTGTGTTTTTAATCAAAAAGTCAACCTGTCCAAAGACGTGGCCATAGGATTTTCAAGATTTTCTTTATCAAACGATTCCCTTGTTTTTACATTCAATTCAACGCCGAAAAAGTCCTCCTACGTGTACAGCCCGTTAGGTACTGATACAAAATCCACATTGGAAAATCTAGTTGATACTTTTAACAAGATCAAGAATGACACAAGCGGAGATCCTGTAATTACAGCCCATAAAAACTTCATCAACGATAACAATATGCAAATCAGGTTGTACGGTGATGATGTCCTGGAGCTTTCGGCAGATTATGATGGAAATATAACAAATTGGTGGGTAAACGGAGGATCGGACGGCAGTACTTACATGCCGGGAACGGAATTCGCATTAGGCGGCTATGGTACAGTAATCGATTTTACCTATCATGAAGAGCAAGCGGTCAGTCAACAAATCAATCTACAGGTCGGCCCAGATAAAAACGATGTTTTTGCCGTAGGATTATCCAATGCAAGAAACTCAAATACCGGGATTGACAGCATTGATTTATCAAGTCAGTCGAGCGCGCAGCAAGCAATCGCAACTGTGAGCAGCGCGATCGATACCATTTCAGCACAACGTTCAACCCTCGGTGCTTATCAAAATTCATTAGAACACATTTTTTACAACGCAGAGAACAGCAGTGAAAATTTGACATCGGCCGAATCTCAGATACGTGATTTGGATGATGCCAAGGAGCTAATGAACTACGCGAAAGACAGTTTGCTGCAAGATATGTCGCAGACTTTTTTGTCGCAGGCGTTTCAATTGCAAAGAGATGTCGTAACATTGCTGAAATCGTAAGTTTCAACCGACTTGTTTTCAATTTTACAACGCCCCAGACCAATTAAGGCCGAGGGCGTTGTTGCTTTTTACTTTTGGGCTTATTGTCCGTATCATGGGGTTAAAACCCTCGCCTTCAGGCGAAACCTTTAGGTCAACGCCTTTTCGGAAAAACTATAAATTTACTGAGTGTTGATATAAAACGGATATCAGCGAGTTGAATGCGAGTGACGTTCCCCTTACATTAGGCGGCTTTAGCCGCGAACCCGAACCTACCGGCTTCAGCCGGTAGTGGTTCAGTTTCTGTGTCTATAGATAAAAGCTTTTTGGGCCAGTCAACTTCATCAAATGTCAGCCCAATAATATCGCTGACGCGCACCCCCAGGCCGGCGGCAAGAATGAGAATTGCGTAATCACGCTTGCCCAATGGATTCGACCTGTCCACAACTCCCAGCAGCGAGTTCACTTCTTCTTTTGTAAAAGCCGTGGGAAGTTGTAAATTTCTCGGAATGCGCAGTCTGGGGATTGTCGGGGAAATCAGTTCTGCGATAAATCCATTTTCATAGGCAAATTTCAGAAATTGTTGCAGCAGACATACGACTAACTGAGTGAAAGGAGCTATTTTTTTATGTCGAATGCAATTGAAGCACAGATGCTGTGCAAGGATTTCGGAAAATTCCATGCGGTCGACGATGCCACGATCAATATAAAAAGTGGCTGCATTTGCGGATTTATCGGAAAAAACGGTGCAGGAAAAACAACTGTGATGCGTATGCTGACCGGGCTTATGAAGCCGAGCCGCGGCAAAATCCTTGTGCTGAACGAAAAACCCGGCTGCATAAGTGCACGAATCGGATTCCTTCCGCAGAACATGCGGTTTGATGAAAATGAGACGGCACGGTCGGTTCTCTCCTTCTTTGCCGCGGTTAAAAATGTGGATGTAAGTGAGAGCATCCAATTTGCAAAAACGCTTGAACTGGATCTTGATAAAAAGGTAAAGGATCTCTCACCCGGGAATCAGCGCAAGCTACAGCTCATCGTTGTGACAGGCGGGAATCCTGAACTGCTTATTTTAGATGAGCCCACAGCTGGACTTGACCCTACCGGCGTGCAGCAGGTTCGCGAAATTATTCGCCTGTTGAATCAGCGCGGCTGCACAGTCTTTGTCTCCTCCCATATTCTCAAGGAGCTGGATGATCTCTGCAACCAGGTGATTATCATCGACCGTGGCAGAATTCTCTATCAGGGACCCTGCGCAAAATGTTATGAATTTGAAACTGGCGGGCTGACCGATACGATTTGCAGAGACCTTAAAGATCAGGTGAATATCCATAGCACTGCTGACGGAAATCTGCTTTCCGCTGAGATTGAAAAGCAGTCTGTTCCGGACGTGCTGCAATTTCTTTTTTCAAAAAACATTCCGATATATGAAGTGCGCCGTTCGGGCTTTGAATCGCTGTATAACCGGTATGTCAGGGAGGCCGCGCAATGAAAGAGACGTTTTTGCTATTCAAGAGAGATTTGAAGCGAATTCTGAACAAACGCTTTCTATTCGTTCTTCTGTTTATGGTGTTGTTCCAGAGCTGGTTTATCCGCGGATCGGGGTACAAGGACAAAGCCGGACAGAATTTCGAATTCAGCTATATGGGATTTACTTTTGCCTTTCTGATTCTCGGCTCTCTCGCCGCGCTGTCGCTCAACTTTGACGCAATCTCAAAAGAGCGGCAGAATAAAGTCATGGATTTACTGCTCACGTCTTCTTTGAGCAAGACGCAGATAGCAACGGGCAAGCTCATGGCGTCGCTTGCTTTATCCCTTCTTTTTTCTCTGCTCTATAATCTGTTGGTGACACTCATCTATTGCCTGTTCAGAACAGGCGGAGCGGTTATTCGCGTGGCTCTTCACAATGTGCTCCCCGTTGCGGCGCTGATTTTTATTTACAGCCTCATGGGTCTGTTCCTTTCCGTGTTGTTCCGGTCGTCCCGCACCTCGTTTATTGTGAGCATGGCCTGCGGACTGATCCTGATGCCGCGCATTTTTGAAATGTTTGTCGACGGTATCTGCAAGGGGCTGAAGCTTGAAAATGCGGTAAGCAATCTCATCATGTTTGCGTCGCCCGCAATGATCATGAGTGGACTGACCGGCTATAACGGAGCGTCAAACCTTTTGACCGGTATCGGAGCCTTCCTTATTTATACGGTTGTGCTGACCGTTCTGTTTTTTACAGTCTTCCGTAATCAGGATGAAAAGAGTTATAATGAATAAAGCCGGAGTTATACCGGCATGATGGAGGTAAATCCATGAAAAAGCTAAAATTCGGAGCTCTGAATGCTTTTTTTGCGATCATTGTCTTTTGTTTCGCAGGTTGCGAGGATAGCACGGTATCCACTGTGGTGTTCTCAAATACGCAAATCACAGAAGAATCGGCGCTCAATTCATCGGCAGACACAACAATCCAGTCGGGTAAGGATTTATATGCCAATGTCCTGTTTGTTGAATCACCCAAGGGAATGAAGTATACGGCAAAATGGATAAAGGATAAAAAACGCTGAAAACCGATGGGCAAAAAATGACATCGGACAAAAAGGGCATTATTTCGTTTGAACTCGACGGCAATCAGGTAACTGCCGGAAAATATACTTTCAAAATCGACTATAAGGATAAAAATATTTATTCAAAAGACTTTTCCGTAAGCTGACGAGAAGAACGTAGGGATGAATTTGAAGAACCTTCTCCAAAATTCGAAACAGGATACCGGGCAAAGCGACCTGGCCTTTTCCGAACTGTATGACCGGACATTTGACAAGGTCTACGGCTTTCTGATCGCGCGCCTTTCCGGTGATACGCACACAGCCGCCGACCTGACACAGGATACTTTCCTCGCGGTTTACCGGTCGATGCGCAACTTTTCCGGCAGGAGTGCTGAATCGACCTGGGTGATTGGCATTGCAAAAAACAAGCTGTACGATTATTACCGCGGCTGCTTCCGCCGAAAAAATTGGCTGGAATCGTTGGAAGATGCCGAGCCGATCGACGACAGCATGGAGGATATAATTATCTCCGCTGAGAATACGGAATTCGTCCGAAAGGTTCTGAATTCTCTGCCGGAGCAATACCGAATGTTGTTGATACTAAAATACATGGAGAACTTAAAGCTGCGGGATATTGCTCCTCTTACAGGACGGACGGTAAAATCGATTGACGGGCTTATCCAGCGTGCCAAAGCGACTTTTATCAAAGCTTATCGAGAGGTTGAATCAGGAGGGTATGACGATGAAAAAAGAAAATAACAGTGATCTGCAGTTTCAAAAGCTGTTCGCGTCTCTCGGCCGGGATTCAGAAAATGCTCCCGAAGGGCTGAAAGAGACTATCCTTCAAAATGTGCTGAATTCAAAGCAGGAAGACCGGCAACTTTCACTGCTGCAGCGTTTCTTCTTCATTCGACCGCTTGTCGCGGCGGGAAGTCTCGCCTGCGTGCTGTCTTTGGCCCTGTGGGGCATATTCGGCGACGCCTATTTGAATTTACTCTCAGGCTTTCTGAGTGGGGTGAGATAACTTGAAACAATTTGTTCGGATTTTTACAAATCCGTATCGGTTAATCTGTAAAACAAAAGAATCCGGAAAGTTGCGGCTTTCCATGATGATCATACTTGTCACGGCAGCCTTTAACGGTTTTATTGGGCCGGTCGTAACCTATTATATGAACCGGAATGATTATGACCTGACCCTTTCCTTCGTCTCAATGCTTTGCATTTTTGCTCTTTCCGGAGCAATGTATGTCATTGACTGCGTAGTCTTGTGGTTTGCGGCAAAACTCTGCGGACAAAAGGTTGATTTCAAGTCCATAGCGGCTACGTGGGGATTCAGTTTCATTCCCACGTTGATTTGCTCGATTCTCGTCAATATCGATGAGACCATCTGGTATCTTTTTGTCGGCAAGCCCTTTCTGCTGTTTATTCTGAATACTTTTTTCATTCTTCTGCTTATCTGGAAAGCCATTTTTTATTTTATGGAATGCCGTGTTGTCCTTCAGCTGAAAGGCCTGAGGCTTTTGCTCTCAACAATCGGGATCGGTATTCTGTTTGCACTGCTTATCTTTGCGGGCGCATGGTTGGGCTTAAAGGTACCGATGCTGTAATTGAAAAAGCCGAAAAGCCCGCTGGTATGCGGTTGGTCTGGTCGTGTCAGAGCAAAAACATATTTTCACGAATATCTTTTATGACCAGACTAGCCATCAAAAAGCCATGTGTCAGGGTTTGAACCTGCACATGGTTTTTTCTGTTGATTACCTTCATCTGACCAATATCTATGATATAATTCAGATCAGACAGACAAATCAAAGCATTCTGTGACAGGACGAATGCTTTCCTTTTCGTCATCATTATTTTATCGGGAGGTGATTGAATGGAATGGGTTAGAAGTCTCAACAGAGCAATTGACTATATTGAAGATCACTTGCTTGAAGATCTAACCTGCGAAGAGATAGCCGCGCACATCTATATTTCGAATTTTCACTTTCAACGGTGTTTCAGCCTGTTGACTGGGATGACCATGGGAGAGTATATAAGAAACAGGCGTCTTTCTCTTGCTGGTCAGAAACTGGTTTCGTCGGATGCAATAAATAAGCGGCAGGCTATAACACCTGCCGCTACCCGATATGAAGTTTTCTTTACTACGCCATCGCCTTGCACTCATTGGCGCAGGTTTTGCACTCATTCGCACATTTTACGCAGTGATCGTCTTTGAACATTCCGCAGTCCGAAGCACATTTTTCGCAGATTGTGGCGCATAATTTACACAAATCTTTTGCAAATTGAGCGTCCATCGCCATAAAGCAAGAGGCTTCCTTACAGATGCTCGCACATTCCGACAACATGCCAATACAGGATTTACGCGCCTGAACGTCCGGCTCGTTCAGACATAATTTTAAGCATTCAGAACATGCCTGCGCGCACCGGTTGCAAGCGTCGATACACTTCTGATACTTGTCCGTACAGTTTGTGACTACTCCCATACTTGTATCCTCCTTCATTTAAACTAAATTTATTATGTTTCTATTTCGACCGGTTATGTACAAAAATTGGATATAAAAGTTATCTCAGTTATTTGACCCACCCGTTCTTATCTGGTATAATTAAATTTAATAAGCATGTTTTATCGGTTGGGCGGCGTTAAGCCGTTTTCAAGAATTAGCTTCTTGGGTGGGAAGCCCGTTTTGGGTTTCCCACTTTTATTTTGTCTGTTGGAGGGGTGAACCTTGGAGAAAATTTTACTTGATATTGCATTGATTCTGGTAGCCACAAAAGTAGGCGGGATCATCAGCCGTAAACTTAAAATGCCGGAAGTGCTGGGGGCGTTGCTGGCGGGCGTGATCCTTGGGCCGGTGATCTTCAACCTTGTGCAGTATGATGACAACATCAAATTGCTCTCAAATTTGGGTGTTATCATGCTGATGTTTCTGGCGGGGATCGAAACCAATGTCGAGCAATTTAAAAAGGCTGGGAAGTCCTCGCTTGTAATTGCGTCATTAGGGATTTTAGTGCCGCTCATCCTTGGGTCGCTTAGCGCATTCCTCTTTTACAGAAACATTATCGAGAACATTTTTCTCGGCGTCATTCTGACCGCCACAAGCGTCAGCATCACTGTGGAAACGCTGACCGAGCTTGGTAAACTGAATACAAGAGCCGGGATCAATATCCTTGGTGCCGCGGTGATTGATGACATATTGGGTCTTGTGCTGATATCAGTGCTTCTCGCGGTGAACAATGGCGGAGGCGGCACCTCGCTTGCTTCAACGATAATTGGAATCGTTCTGTTTTGCCTGTTTGGTATCCTTGCAATTGTATTTCTGCCAAAACCCATCAACAAACTGACAAAGGATCTTCAGCCGGGGCGCTCAATGCTGACCTTTTCGCTTGCCGCTGCCCTGATTGTTGCCTTCATCGCGGAGGATCTTGGCATCGCAGCTATAACAGGAGCCTATCTTTGTGGGCTTCTGCTTTCACAGTTTCACCACAAAGAATATCTGGAGCGGAATGTCAAAGCGATCGCTTCCGGGTTTCTCTCACCAATCTTTTTCGCAAGTGTGGGGCTGGAAGCGAGTCTTGTCGGCTTTGACGGCAAAGTAGTTCTGATCACTTTGGTGATGTTCATTGTTGCGGTTATTGGGAAAGTCATTGGCTGCGGTTTTGGGGCGCGGCTTTTCCGGATGAGCCGCAGCGAATCCATACAGATCGGTGTCGGAATGATCTCGCGGGGAGAAGTGGCGATTATTACGGCGAATATCGGTTTGCAAAACCACATTATCACACAGGAAGTTTTTATCCCGACTATACTTGTTGTCTTGCTCACAACCATCGTGACCCCGATCCTTTTGAAACTTGCATTCACTCATAAGAATGAAATGCGAATTGAAACGCTTAAATAATAAAATTTAACCTATGAAGGATAGCCGTCAGGCCATTGATTGAAAGGCTCTTTTTATAATGCTATAATTAAATTCGTTTAAGATAAATGCAAATGGAACTGTTGGGGGCTATTGATTTTGAGCGAGGCGAAAACTAAAGTTTATAAATTGTTATCCGGCTTTAACCAGATGAAATGGAGCATTGCGGGGAAAGGACTTCTGGGAGGTTTTGTCGCAGGGCTATTGGCGGTTTTTTATCGTTTAGGTATCGAATATGGAACAGATATATCGATCAAAATATATGCTTATTTTAGAATCCATCCGATATTCATTCTGCCATGGGTTGTTGCTATTGTCGCTGCCGGGCTTTTTATCGCCTGGCTTGTCAAGCTGGAACCCATGGCTTCGGGTAGTGGAATACCACAGGTTGAAGGCGT
>DBTI01000047.1:587-9723 GCA_002306975.1 Ruminococcaceae bacterium UBA1320 | reverse complement strand
GCCTGAACGCCGAATAATGCGGGTCAGCGATTATCAGACGTCCGTCGGGCTTTAAAACACGCCGAACACCGCGTAAAACATTAAGCGGGTTGGGGTAATGATGAAATGAATCGGTGCAGTTGACAACGTCAAAGGTGTTTTCTTCCCACGGCAGACCTTCGGTGTCGCCAACACAGAGCTCTGCTTTTGGCAGCCTCTTTTTTGCTATTCCAATCATTTTTTCCGAAATATCAATACCGCACAATTTATTGGAGTCAGGCAGCAGCGCGAGCACATTGCCTGTTCCGCAGCCCAAATCGAGTAAAGAATCAAACGAGGCGCTTTTTATTTCATTAACTACAATTTCATAAAGCTTTGAAGAATGCGAGCCGTTATAAGTGCTGTCATAATTTGCGGCTTCAGAGTCAAACGTTTTTTTGGATTTTACTTTATAACTGTTACTTTCCGTAGAATATCCCTCCTATTGCAATTTAAAGGAAAAGCAGGAAATAACATAACCATTCCAATTTGATTTTGTAATTGCTACTAAATTTAGTTAATTTTAAATGAATTATATTCCGATAATTATTAAAAGTCAACAAAACAGCAAATGTTCAAAAATGTAGATTTAAATAAGTATTTTTACAAAACAGGTCGACAATACCTCTAATATTGTGCGTTTAAAAAACAACAATATTAAAGGAGATGATTTTAATGAAATTTAAGAAAGCCATTGCGGCTGTAGCTGTCACCTTAGCATTAACAATTTCAGTGTCGGCGCAGTCAATATATACAGTAAAATCCGGAGATACACTTACGAAGATTGCAAATGCAAACCAGTGCACCGTAAGTGATATTATGAAGGCAAACCCATCAATCAAAAACTCAGCAATGATTTATAAAGGCCAGAAAATCACAATACCGACATCGTCTGCCACTGCTTATGAGGATCAGGTAATCACACTTGTTAATAAGGAACGCTCAAAGCGTGGGCTTCAAACTCTCAAGAAAAATGCAACACTTGCATATGTCGCGCGCTTAAAGTCAAAGGATATGGCAACCAAAGGGTACTTTTCTCATACCTCACCGACTTACGGTTCACCATTTACAATGATGCAGCATTATGGAATCAGGTTTTCAGCGGCGGGCGAGAATATCGCAATGGGCCAGCCGACACCTCAGGCTGTTATGACTGCGTGGATGAATTCTCCGGGGCACAAGGCAAATATATTAAGCCCGGCATATAACCAAATCGGCGTAGGCATGGCGAAAAGCAGCAGGGGAAGTATCTATTGGACACAGGAGTTTATAAAAGCGGCATAAAAATAGAAATCACAGAAATTTCAGTCTAAAGTGGAATAGTCTTGATATCTCCCCGTCAAAGCGGATGGCCTCTAACGGGGGAGATAACAGCCTTTTCCGTTCCTGTCTGGAAAATTAAAATAAGCACGGCTGCGTCAGCAGTCGTGCTTATTTTATATAATACTCATTCTCAACCAGGTAAGCGGGTGTTGGTCATAAAATTATACTGAAGCAACTTACATTTTAAATCGTATATGCCGCAATTTATTTTATCTTGCGGCACTCAAGATAAAAACGTTTGTCACAGGCATTGCCCATTGAAAAAGTTTTGCGTGGCAAAACGCCGTCGGTGATAACGGTTTTGAAAAGCTCCGACTTGCCCATTGCGGGCAGCAAAAATCCGATGTTGCCCTGCTTTTTGCCGAGATGCTCCACAACATGCTTGCCGTGGATATAGTCAACATTGCCGCCGTTTTCCTTGATATATTGATCAAGGAAATTTTGCAGTGTGCCCACCGCAAGGCCGCTGTCTGGCTTCTCAACTGTCAAGAAACCGCTTCCTGTTTCGCTTATGTATTCAATTTTCTGTCCGTCACCCTCGCCGATTTTTGCGCTCGGGTAATATTTCAAAAACGCGTTAACTAATTTATCCGGATCAACGCCGAAAACAACGCGGTGGATCGGCTCAAAGTTAAGTGACTTGTCGTGAATATTGACAAGCTCGACAAGAGCGTAACGCGCCGGATGCTGTGCCCCTGCCGGCAGTGTCTTTTTAACATGCTCCCAGCATTCCTTGGCGGTGGCAAGCGAGTGGTTTCCGTCGCCGACGGCAAAAAGCAGCACCGGCTTGTCTTTAACGCCGTACTTTTTATTGTATGGTTCCGGTTCCGAAAGGCTCGTCAGAGCGCCCGCGATACCGTCAAGCGCGCCGCCGCAAACGCGGTAGCCCTTTATGTGACCGCTGTCGCACATAAGATCAAAATCATAAAGTGTATCAAATTTTTCTTTTTCTTTTGCAACCGGCTCAATTACCGTGCACTGCGGGTCGTCAATGAGCAGCATGACATGCGGAAGCTCAAGGCTTGCACCCTCGCGCACACGGACACGGGGCGGAATACGCTCAAGCACTGTGCCCTCGGTCGCGCGGATGAGTGAACCGGCGCCCTTGTGATAATCATAATCCTCAAGATCAACCACACCGACAAGTCCGGTGCGAACGTCGCCGTTTTTAAGCGTACGCTCGACAAGCACAAAGGAATCGTCGATTTCGCCAAAAACATCATTGGCAAGGTAGTTGTCCATATTTTTGTTTATCGCGCAAATACGCTGCTGCACATTTTCTGATTTAAGTTCGGTTTCAGGCAAAATCATATGCAGGGTAGATTCCGCCGTATCAACTAATTTATCAACGCCATCCCAATATTCCGGCTCGGAGGTATATTGGTCACAGGCGACAACGCTCCACTTTTCCATATCGCAGCCCTGTGGCAGCAACATGTCCGCCGGTAAAAAACCGACATTTTTAAACTTTTCGTTCAATTTTTGTTCACTCCAGATTTTTATTATTGCAATTTTTAAATAAAATGAGAAAGCAGGATGCTCTCCGCTTTGATTTTGTAATTGCGATAGAAACAAATTTGTAAGAAAAATAAGATAAGTTATCCGTTTTTGCCTATTTATAAATTATTTCAGCGCAACAGTTACATTATAATGCACCGATAATAAATTGGCAACACGTAATAACCACTTAAATTATGCGGTTAGGGCAACCTAAATATTGTATATAAGCAGTAAAAGTGATATAATAAAAACAAATTTAAAGATTGGAGTTGAAAAAATGCGTAATTTTTCTTGCTGATCAATAAAGAGCGCGAAAATAAAAAGCGGTTTTGCCGCTTGTTTTGTTGCGCTTATGCAAGAAAGTTACCATTCTTTTAACTCAAAATATAACCTTGCCCTATAACCAAACCCTGCGCCAATTTTGGTTGGGCTTTCCTGTATATTATTGAGCCGCGAGAAATAACTTTCTTGCGGCTTTAATTTTTTTATACAGGGGGATAATTTATGTCTTTAATAAGTGTAGAAAATCTTACTTTCGCCTATGACGGCAGTTACGATAATATTTTTGAAAATGTGAGCTTTCAGATAGATACCGACTGGAAACTCGGTCTGACAGGCAGAAACGGCAGGGGCAAAACAACGTTCTTAAATCTGCTGCTCGGCAAATACGAATACAGCGGCAAAATCACGTCAAATGTCAGCTTTGAATATTTTCCTTATGAGGTTTCAGATAAAACGGATAATACAGCAGATGTAATTGGCGGCATTTATCCTGAATATCTTCATTGGCAGCTTTTGCGCGAGCTTACACTGCTCCAGGTTTCAGAGGATGTTTTGTACCGTCCGTTCGGCACGCTTTCAAACGGAGAGCAGACTAAAGTGCTGCTTGCCGCGCTTTTTCTCAAAGAAAACAGCTTCCTGCTGATTGATGAGCCGACAAACCACCTTGATATGAGCGCGAGAAAAATCGTCAGCGATTATCTTAACTCAAAGAACGGGTTTATTTTAGTATCCCATGACAGGACATTTCTCAATAACTGTGTTGACCATATCCTTTCAATCAACAAAACCGATATTGAGATTCAAAAAGGTAATTTTTCATCGTGGTGGGAAAACAAAAGATTGCAGGATAACTTTGAACTTGCCGAAAAAGAAAAGCTGCAAAAGGATATAAGGCGCATGTCGGCCGCCGCGAAACGTACCAACGACTGGTCAAACAAAGCGGAAAAAACCAAGATGGGGACAAGAAATTCGGGGTTAAAGCCGGATCGGGGTTACATCGGGGCAAAAGCGGCGAAAATGATGAAACGGTCAAAATCAATTGAAACAAGACAGCTGTCGGCTGTTGATGAAAAGTCAAAGCTTCTCAAAAACATTGAAACTGCGGAAAGTTTAAAGCTGTCTCAGCTTGATTATCATGCGGACCGTCTTGCATTGCTTCAAAACGTCTCGATATTTTACGGTGAAAAGGCAGCGTGTGAAAACGTGAGTTTCACCATTGAGCAAGGCGACAGAATCGCGCTTTGCGGGAAAAACGGCTCGGGCAAATCAAGTATTCTCAAGCTTATCTGCGGAGAAAACATCGTGTTTCAAGGCAATTTCACAAAAGGCAGCCAGCTTAAAATATCCTACGTTTCACAGGATACGTCTTTTCTGAAAGGCAGCCTTACCGATTTTGCCATCGAAAATCATATAGATGAAAGCCTTTTCAAGGCAATTTTAAGAATGCTCGATTTTTCAAGGGTGCAGTTTGAAAAAGATATGTCGGATTTTAGTGGTGGTCAAAAGAAAAAGGTGCTGATTGCAAAAAGCCTTTGCGAAAAAGCCCATTTGCATATCTGGGATGAACCGCTCAACTTTATCGACGTCATTTCACGCATTCAAATAGAAGATCTACTGCTTGAATATACCCCGACGATTTTGTTTGTTGAGCATGACAGCGCGTTTTGTGATAATATCGCGACCAAAATCGTAGCTATCTAATTTTAATATTCGAAAAGGCAGGAAAATTGCTTTCCTTTCTCCCCGCCCGGAATCAGGGTGACGACATCCTGTTTCCCCGTTTTTATTTGAATTTGCAATAGTGAAAATGTAAGCAAATCAAGTCTTTCGCACAGCGGGTCGATATGTTATAATAAAGGGTACAGTTTATCGGGCTGCGAAAGGTGCTGGCAAAATGGAATATAAACTGATTTTTCAAAACTACTCGGGGATTTTTGCGCTGCCTACACAGGCGGCTGACCAATACATAAACGAGGCGTCGGCTAACGATTTAAAGGTGCTTTTATATGTTTTCCGCCATTCGGGCGAACCGCTTTCCGTTGTAAAAACATGTGAAGTGCTTGCTTTAACCTCAGAGCAGCTTCGCGCTTCGCTCGACTTTTGGCAAAGCAGGGGAATGTTCTCTCTCACACCTCTCGGCGCAAAAGAGCGGCAGGAGCAAGCCGAACAGCCGCAGCGTGAGCAGGAAAAAACACGCGCGCAGACGGCGGCGCACAAGATTATTGATTCGCCCACTCAGTATGGGCAGGAGGAAATTGCCAAAAAGTCACAGAGCAACGCAGAATTGAAATTTCTGCTTGAGGCAGTGCCGGGTCAGCTTGGCAGACTGATTTCGCCCACCGAATGCTCAACGCTTGTTTATCTTTATGAGGGAGCGGGGCTGCCCGCCGATGTGATAATCATGCTCGTTGGCTACTGTGTTTCCTGCGGCAAGGGCAATATGCGCTATATTGAAAAGATGGCGGTGAGCTGGGCGGAGGAAGGCATCGACACACACGAGAGAGCGGAAAGTAAGATTCGCGAGCTTGAAGACCGCAGGGGCTTTGAGGGGCAGATTCGCGCGATCATGGGTATAAACGACCGTGCGCTGACGCCGACCGAGCGCCAGCATATTGCGCGCTGGAGCGGATGGAAGATGCCAACCGATCTTGTTAAGCAAGCCTATGATATCGGCGTTGCGCGAACAGGAAAATTATCTTTTTCATACATAAATTCGATTTTAAACTCATGGCATGAAAAAGGCTTTACAAAAGTAGAGCAGGCGCGCAACGAAAACAAGCAGGGCAAGGGCACCGGCGGCAAATCACCGTCGTATGACATTGACGAGTATGTGCGCCTTTCCATGAAAACACTGCATAACGAATAGGAGGACGTGCAATGCCATATGATGCCGAGGTCTTTGCTGCCGCGACAGCGAGGCTTGAGCAGCGCCGTTCACAGGCGCATGAAGAAAACGAGCGGATAAAGCGGCAGCTATACAATAAGCTTCCTCGTCTTGCCGCAATAGAGCGAGAGCTTGCCAATACGGGCGTGACGGCGGCGCGCGAGATCATCGGGGGCGGCGGCGACACAAAAGGCAAAATAGAAAAGCTCCGTCAGGAGAATCTTGCGCTTCAGGCGGAGCGCGCGGAGCTGCTTGTGGAGAACGGCTATCCGCAGGGACTTTTGGATGTTAATTATTTTTGCCAAAAATGTAAAGATACCGGCTATGCCGGAGACTCGGTCTGCGATTGCCTTCGCGCTCTTCTGCGTGAAGAAGCGTGCAAGGTTGCGAACGCAGGCTCGCCGCTGCCGCTTTTTACATTTGACAGCTTCGATTTAAGCTACTATCCCGATACTTCCGACGGCAAATATGACTTCAATGTCCGTTGGCACATGGAAAAGGTCTTTTCCCACTGCAAAAGCTTCGCCGCTGAATTTAAGCACGCCGACACAAGTCTTTTAATGCTTGGCAAAACGGGGCTTGGCAAAACCCACCTTGCGCTGTCGATTGCAAACGCTGTGATAGAGCAGGGCTATGGCGTGATATACGACACCGCGCAGAACATCTTTATGAAAATGGAAGATGAAAATTACGGGCGTACAGAGAAGAAATATACGTTTTCCGTGTTTGACTGTGATTTGCTTATCATTGACGAGCTGCCAGATTTCGCGTCGCCTTTTTCAATAAATTCGCTTTATAATATTATCAATACGCGAATGCTCAGAAAGCTGCCGATGATCGTCAGCACAAACCTTACTGAGAACGAGCTTGCCGCGCGCTATGGCGAGCGTATTTTTTCACGGCTTATCGGTCAGTTTACACTGCTCAAGTTTTTTGGCAATGATATCAGGCAGCTAAAGCTGCGCCGCAGGTCAAACGGCGGCGCAATTTAAAATATCAGATAAAAACAACCCGTAAAAGCTTAAATCAAAAAGCCTTTACGGGTTTTCTTATGCGGATTTATACTAATTTTCGATAAACGAGTTGATAAAAATTCGCATAAAACCCATATATCAAAGTTTCTGACGCGAATTTTATCTACTTTTCAATCGGAAATTAGCATTAAGTAGTTCAGTTTGCAAAAAGTTTTTTATAAATAGAAAGCACTTCTTCAACTGTAATAGGATGTACGGCGTTTGTAAGGTTAGCGCGGCCTTCAAGCTGCTTTGCGTATTCTTCGCATTTTTCTTCTGAAAACTTCACGCCTCGAATAGCGGTCAGCGTTTCGACGGTTTCACAAAAGCTGTCAACACCGCAGCCGAGAACAGCTAAAAGTTTTAACGTCAACGCCTGCGCCGCGGGCGCGTTGCGCTTTATATAATCCGGCAAAAACACAGCGCATGCCTTGCCGTGCGATATGCCAAGCTCCAGCGAGAGCGGGTAGCCCGCAGGGTGGGGAAAGCCTGTGCCCGAAAGGTTTAAGGCAATGCCCGCCCACAGCGAGCCGTAATAGAGCTGCTCGCGCGCAGTGTCGTCGGGCAGGCAGTCAGGGTTGCCGCGCAGCCACAACAGGTTTGGCCACAAAAGCTTTACAGCCTCCAGTGACGCGGCGCGGGCGATGTCGCCGGCGCGTGCGGAATAATAGCCCTCAACCGCGTGGCAGAGCGCGTCAAGCGCGGCGGTTACGGTTAGGTTATACGGGCAGGACTTTGTGTAGCTATAATCGGCGAAGGAAATTGCGGCATAACAGCATTTGTGTGTTATGCTCTTTTTAATGCGCTGGTCGTCAACCGTTAAAACAGCGGTGGCGGTAACCTCGCTGCCTGTTCCGGCGGTTGTGCCGACAAGCACAATGGGCAGCGCCTTGGAGAACCCGTGTTTATAAATATCGTTAGGGGAAAAAGAAGAGTTCCCGGCAAAAACGGCCGCGGCTTTAGCGGCGTCGAGCGCTGAACCGCCGCCTATTCCCAAAATAAAGTCGGCTCGAAATTTGCGGGCGGCGGAGCCTGCCTCATAGCATGAAGAAAGCAGGGGATTTGGCGCAATTTTATCAAAAACGATAAATTCTATTCCTGCTTTTTTAAGTACAGCCTGCGCGTCGTCAAACGCGCCGCTCTTTTTCGCGGAGCCTTCACCCGTAACGACAAGACAGCGGCCGCCAAGTGATTTTAATGTGTCTTCGCTGTTCAAAAAACAGCCTTTACCGCTTATTACCCTTGTTGGCATGAAAAAATTAAAATCCAAAATGTTAAAACCCCCATAAAGTAAAAAGGCTGCCATAATCGGCAGCCTTGACTTGACAACTTTAAATTAACAGGCGGCGATTTTAGTGATATACCGCTTGCATTAGCCTGAAAAAAATTATAACAAGCAATTAAAGCGGCATGTGTAGATGTTAGTTAGGATTAGGTGAAAGCGCACGCTCGAGCCAAATGCACCCAATGTCTAAAGCGTTGTAAAGCCCGTCTTTTTCAGCCCTTTTAATTATGCGCTCGTTCATGGGCAGACTGTTGTCTGTTGAAACAAGCTGCACCACCACGGTGCCGGCAACCTCTTGATCTAACGCTTTTTTTGAATTGATTATCTGCATGGCGACAACATATTTATCCCACATGTTGCCGTAATATATGGTATTGCCCGACCGGACAAGAGGCCTGCCCTTGTATGTTAGAAATGAGTTTTTACTCTTTGATTTTGATTCCGCCAAATTATGCCCCCCTGTCGTTTAATTTAATGCGCTATATCGCTAAATCAAATTTAGCAGAAAATATTTCTAATAGCGTAAATAAAAGTATAACATAATTCACCGCTTATGTAAATACAAAACGACCAAAATTAACAAAAATTAACTATTGCATTTTGATTTGCAGATCATAAAGGGCGGCTTGATACTAATTTTCGATAAACGAGTTGATAAAAATTCGCATCAAAACCCATATATCAAAGTTTTTGACGCGAATTTAATACCAATTCCAAATTAAAAGTTTCCAAAGAATTCGCGTCAAAATCAATGGTTTACGGTTTTTACGCGAATTCTTGTCATAAGTTTATTTGGAATTTGTATAATCTACTTTTCAATCGGAAATTAGT
>DBTI01000047.1:0-323 GCA_002306975.1 Ruminococcaceae bacterium UBA1320 | reverse complement strand
CTTTTCAATCGGAAATTAGTATGAGGATTAAAACAATTAAATAAATGAGAGAAACTACAGTAAAAAAATGAAGCAGCCCGCTTTTGTAAAAAAGCGGGCTGCTTCATTATCAGGCTTCAGCAGTGTGTAAATGGCAGGCGTCGCAGTTTTCGATTTCGCCGACGATTGGCACCGGGTCGATGCCCTGCTTGCGGTAATAATCGGATACGGCAGCCCTAACAGCCTGTTCCGCAAGAACAGAACAGTGGATTTTTGCGGGAGGCAAACCGTCCAGCGCTTCGATAACCGCTTTGTTTGAGAGCTTGTTCGCATATTCAATGAGT
>DBTI01000014.1:521-26494 GCA_002306975.1 Ruminococcaceae bacterium UBA1320 | reverse complement strand
GGGGGGGGGGGGGGAGAGGCGGGGGGGGGGGGTGTTGACAAAAGGGAGTTGCCGGGCAGCCTCTTGTCCCTCTACCCAATCGTCACAAAGGGCAGGTGGAGATGAGACTAAATACCTCGCTCAAGCCGGCAAGAAAGAGGGCAAGCGCTTTTTCACTTGCCCTGCCAAGTTCTATGGTGCCGGAGGTCGGAATCGAACCGACATGGTACTAAGTACCACTGGATTTTGAGTCCAGCGCGTCTGCCAATTTCACCACAGCGGCGTGTGAAACATTTAATATTATACACTTTTCCGACAATAAAATCAAGATATTTCGAAAATTCTTGAATAAAAAGAGAAACATAACCCCGCCGCGCAAAATGCGAAGCGGGGCTATTATCACTGTTTAATTAAGCTGATTATTGTTCCTGAGCATAAACGCTAACGCGCTTGCGATCACGACCAACGCGCTCAAACTTAACTTTGCCGCTTGACAGAGCAAAAAGTGTATCATCATTTCCGCGACCCACATTGATGCCCGGATGAATATGTGTACCGCGCTGACGAACAAGTATGTTGCCTGCGAGTACAGTCTGCCCGTCGGCGCGCTTTACGCCAAGGCGCTTAGACTCGCTGTCACGTCCGTTCTTTGTGGAACCAACGCCCTTTTTATGTGCGAAATACTGCATTGATATGATAAGCATATATTACACCTCCGAATCTTCTATGCTGATTGTTCCTTGATATTGCATTGACAAAAGAGATAAATGAAAACGCAGGCCTTTTATCACTGACGACGCAACTGCGATTTTTTCGCTGTTTTCACTCTCGCTGAGCTTAAGTGAAATCTTGCCGCCCGTGTCCTTAACAGAAGCCGCTGCACCGATAATTTCGGTTACAGTGTTAGCTGTCATCTGCACCGCAGATGAGACGCTTGCGCACACAATATCCTGACCTTTGCCCGCATACCCCGCATGCCCTGAAACCTCAAAGCCATGCGTATCGCCGCCTTTATTAAAAAAGCGTGCCCTAATCACATTAAGCCTCGATCTTCTCGATCTGAACCTTGGTGTACGGCTGTCTGTGACCTTTTTTGTTACGGTAATTCTTCTTGGCTTTGTATTTGAATACAACAATCTTTTTGGCTTTACCGTTCTTCACGATCTTCGCTGAAACCTTAGCGCCATCAACATATGGTGCGCCGGCAACAAAACCGTCGTCCTTACCGAGTGCTACAACCTTGTCGAACGAAAAATTTTCACCCTCGTCAACACCGAGCTTCTCGATATAAATCGTGTCGCCCTCTTGAACGCGGTACTGCTTACCGCCTGTTTCGATTACTGCATACATTAATTAAAGGCACCTGCCCTATTTCAATCTCGCTGCACGGGGCGCAGCCGAAAGCGGTTTTCACTGCAAAGCGGCATAACTTTAAAAGCCCATAACACGCGGCATATTAAATATTATCACAGGTTTATTGTTTTGTCAATCGATATTATTCTGCAATTTAGCCGCTTTTATTGTGTTTTTAAGCAGCATTGCCCTTGTCATTGGTCCTACTCCGCCGGGAACAGGAGTGATATACCCTGCTTTTTTCGACACCGCATCATAATCAACGTCACCGCAGAGCTTGCCGTCCGGCAGCCTGTCCATGCCTACGTCGATGACAACCGCGCCGGGTTTAACCATATCCTCAGTAACAAACTGAGGGCGGCCGACAGCGGCTACAAGAATATCAGCGCGCAAAGTAATTTCTTTTAAATTCTTTGTGCGGGAATGACAGACCGTAACTGTTCCGTTTCTATGCAGCAGAAGCATTGCCATCGGCTTGCCGACAATGTTGCTGCGCCCGATAACAACACACTCCTTGCCTTCAACCGCAACACCGGAAACATCAATGAGCTCCATGATGCCCGCCGGTGTGCATGGCAAAAAGTCAAAGTCCCCGATCATTATGCGGCCCACATTAACCGGATGAAAAGCGTCAACATCTTTCTCAACCGCTATTGTGTTGATAACCGATTTTTCATCAAGCGGCTTTGGCAACGGAAGCTGGACGAGTATGCCGTTTATATCCGAACGCGAGTTAAGTGTTTTGATTAATGTAACAAGTTCCTCCTGCGTTGTTGCAGCAGGCATGGTGAACTCCTCGGAATGTATGCCGACCGCTTCACAGTCTTTCTTTTTGTTGTTTACGTAAACACGTGAAGCTGGATCGTCACCTACAATGACAACGGCAAGCCCAACTGCCACGCCTTTTGTTTTAAGTAAAGCGACCTCTTCCGCCACCTGTGTTTTAACGCGAGCAGCCGTAGCCTTTCCATCTAAAATAACCGCCATTAATCTACATCCCCTGTATTTTCACTTTTCTTATCTTCAGACTTCTCATCTGTTGTCGAATCATCGTTAACTTCAACAACAGTTTGCTCTGTATCCTTCTTTTCTATTTCAGGAGCTTCTACTTTCTTTTCTTCCGGCTCTGCTGATTTCTCTTCGGGTATTTCTTCCGCTTCTCCCGATGTATCTTCTTCAACAGCCTTGGAAGTATCTTCAAACAAAGGCTTATAATCCTCTGCCTGCTCCACCGCCAGTTTTTTCACACTCCTGCGTTTATAGACAAGCAACGAACCCGCCACAATGAACAGAACAGCCGCTACAAGCTGAGAAACCTTCAGATTGCCTAACATAAGGCTGTCGGTGCGCAAGCCTTCGATGAAAAATCTGCCGAATGCATACCACATGATATACATAAGGAAAACTTCACCGTTGAATTTTCTGCGTTTGCTGTAGATATGTAGGATTATAAATCCTAAAATGCACCACAGCGATTCATAAAGGAAGCAGGGATGAACCGGATTCGGCTCAGAGCTTATCACCATGCCCCACGGCAGCTTTGTCGCGCTGCCGTAAGCTTCCTGGTTTACGAAATTGCCCCATCTTCCTATCGCCTGGCCGATTAGAAAACCAAGCGCCGCGATATCAAACATGGCGCCAACGCTGATTTTTTTAACCTTGCAAACGACAAAGGCGGTTATAAACGCGGCGATGATGCCGCCATAAATGGCAAGACCGCCGTTCCAGATATACAATATCGAAATTGGATCAGTAAAATACGGATTCGCACCGTTTATTCTTTCCGGGTCAAAAAAGACATAATAGAGTCTTGCGCCGATAATGGCAAAGATAATTGAGAATATAACAACGTCAGAAAGATCGTCGATTGTTATGTTAAAGGATTTGGCACGCTTCATGCCGTAAATTAGCGCGAGAAGCAGTCCCACAGCGATGATTATGCCATACCACGCAATCGGATGGCCGGGAATCGGAATAGCTACCTGATTAATTGTAAAATGTAACCCCAGCCCCGGAAAAGATATTGTATCCATCTACATCAACTCCATATTAATTTTAAAAATTTACTCTTTAATCGGTGAAATTACCGACATAGCGCAGCGATCCGGCGCGAAATGTGACATTAAACGTTCAGACGCGCTGTCATAATCCGCTTTTGCAACCTCGTCAATCGTATCAAACATGCCGGTATCCATGAAACGGCAGCCGGCGATGTTATTGGCAACGTTTTCAACACTGTCGTAAGACGCCGCAAAGCGGCCGTATACAGCGCGTTTTGCCATCTCAAAATCGCTCTTTGGCAAGCCTTCTTTTTGCAGCCTTGCGGTTTCATTAAGGAATTCCTTCATGACCGCGTCTGGATCATGCGACTCGCCGCCTATCATTGTTGTGGCGAAGCTGCGTCCGTTGAAATACTGCATGGAGAAGTCGGCGTTAATCAGACCGCTGTCATAAAGCCGACGGTAGAGCGGTGATGCGTCGCCGCAGATTACTTCAAGAAGAATATCGGTAAGCGCTTCTTTTTTTGCGGATTCACTGCCTGTTACCGGCTCGTCTTTAAAGCCGAAATTAAATAGCGGAACAGAAACGGAAAGCTGCTGTTCAACGCGCGGTTTTACAATTGTCATCGGTTCCGGCTCAAAGATGCCTTCCACCTGCTGCGGTTTCGCTGTTTTTAAAATGCGGTCGGCTACGCCGATTACGTCCTCTGGTGAAACATCGCCCGCGACGCACAGCACCATGTTGCCAAGATTATAAAAGGAGTTATAGCATTTGTAAAGAAGCTCGGCGGTAATGTGCGAAATTGAGTCGACTGTACCCGCAATGTCAATTTTTACAGGGTGGGTATGATAAAGAGCACCCAAAAGGTTGAACATAACCCTCCACCCCGGGGAATCGTCATACATATTTATTTCCTGCCCGATGATGCCCTGCTCTTTTTCCACAGTTTTCGCGGTGAAATAGGGGTGCTGGACAAAATCGAGCAATATTTCAAGGGATTCGGTAAACTTTGAGGTCGATGAAAACAGATAACAAGTTCTGTCAAAAGAAGTGTAGGCGTTTGCGCTCGCTCCTGTTTGAGCATAGCGGCTAAACGCGTCTCCGTCTTCGCTCTCGAACAGCTTGTGTTCAAGATAATGGGCGATGCCCTCCGGCACGGACAGCGTCTCTCCGTCTACTATGAAACGGTTGTCTATCGAGCCGTATTTTGTGCCGAAAATAGCATACTGCGACGAATAACCCGCCTTTGGAGCGATATAAATGTCAAGCCCGGATTTATGGCGCGTATAAAGCACTCTTTCATTCAAGCGCTCGCTGCGGATCTCTTTAAAATCTATCACTGCCTTATTCGCCCTCCTTGTTGCCCGCAAGCAAATATACCGTATCAAGCAAAATACCGCTCGCCGCGCTGATAACAGCTTCGCGCGTGACGCTCATAATAGCCTCTGCCGCCTGCTCCGGTGTGCGGATTTCTCCCGAAAGGGTTTGTCCTAAATAGTAAATACCGAGAGAATCAAGTGAATCCCCCACCTGTGTGAAGGAATTTTGAAGGCTGAGCTTTGCAAAACGCATATCGTCGTCTGAAAAATTGCCTGCTTTAAGCTCGTCAAGCTGATGCAGTATTTCAGCGCGTGCTTTTTCGTAATTTTGTTCCTCTATGCCGGAATCTATGAAAACAACGCCCTTTTGCCGTTCAAAATATGACATACAGTAGTAGCAAAGGCTCATTTTTTCACGCACGTTGGCAAACAGCTTGGAGTGAGGTGTGCCGCCGAGAATGGCAATGGCAAGCTGCATCGCGTCGGTGTTATCCGGCGAAGCTGCCCCCGTGCGAAGCCCCATAACAAGCTTTGCCTGAGTGACCGGAAGCCGTTCGACAATTGTTTTGACCTCGCCCGCTTCTTTGATAACTCTCGTCGTTGCTTCTGCAACATTGTCGCGCCCAAGGCTGCCAAATGAATCGGCAAATAACTTTTCAACCTGCTGTGATTCCCCCGGACCGAGCAGGAATATTTCCGTTCTCGCGTTTTTAAGCATTGACTGCCAAGCTTCAAAAAGCTTTTGCGGAGTAATGCCTTTTACGTCTTCTTTGCGGCCAAATTCACATACGCCGTACGCTTCATTCGGGCACATTTCTTCTTTGAGCCGCATTGTGGCGTACTGCCTTTTTTCGTTAAGGAGTGAATCTATCTGATCTTCGAGGTTTCGCTTTTCAATTTCAACGTCCTGAGGCTTGAAGCTGCCGTTTTCAAGAGCCGGGTCAAAAATCACCGAGTTTAACAGACCGGCGCAGCTTAAAAGCACCTGCTCGCCGCCCAAGGTATAATTATCCCCCAGATTTTCACAATACAGCGTTACAAGCTGAATCTCGCCGCGTTTTCCCGCGCTGCCGTCAATGCGTGCACCATAAAGCTCTTTAAGCCTCCTGTTAAGCGCCGTCATATCCGGAAGCTCGCGGCTGCCGTGACGCAGAACAAGCGGGAGCAATGCGTTTATTGAGGCTGTTTCGCGATTCAGCGGCAGCAAAAAGCTGACCGCCAGTTGGTTTTGTTTGAATTTTTCATCATGTATAACTGTGAAATTTACCCCATTGCAAATATTTTTCCTTAAAATCTTCTCCGTTTTGAAAACCTCCAATCCGACTTATTGACAAAATGGGCTTATTCCTTATTTAAATCTTGATATTGCCGCACCGTGCAGGTTATTACAATGCCGGTTTTTAACAACTATTGTACAACACAAATTGGAATTATTATATCACAAAAATGTTAAAATAACTATAACTCAGTAAAGCAATTTCGTTTTCAATGCCAAAATACTGGGTATTTTATTGAGGCAGTTTTTATGATAGCTATACACATTATATAAACAGCCGGATTTAAACTGTTGTGGTACTGTAAAGTAACTTCTATTTATGGTATAATGAAATATTGTGTATGATACGATTAAAGTAATTGCAAAATTAACGTGGAATCGTTTTGCTGTCTCCCCCACCGGAAGTGGGTAGGCAGCATCCTGATTTTTCTTTTTATTTGAATTACAACAACTTAGAAATTATGAGGTGCAACATGTTTGTAGATATTGCTAAAATAATGTTAAAGGCAGGCGACGGCGGCAATGGCTGCGTTTCCTTCCATCGTGAGAAATTCGTTGCGGCGGGCGGCCCTGACGGCGGCGACGGCGGAAAAGGCAGCGATATTGTTTTCGAAGTGGACGACAACCTTTCCACACTTGCCGATTTCAGATACAAACGCAAATACATCGCGCCAAACGGTGACAACGGGCAGACAAAAAAGAGCTCTGGAAGAAGCGCCAAGAACCTTATCATCAAGGTTCCCCGCGGCACACTTTTAAAGGACGCGGCAACCGGCAACATTCTTGCCGACATGTCTTCCGGCGAACCCTTTATTGCTGCGAAAGGCGGCCGCGGCGGCTGGGGAAACAGCCACTTTGCGACACCGACTAGGCAGGTGCCGAACTTTGCAAAAAGCGGCAAAGCCGGTGAAACCATTGAAATTTTGCTTGAATTAAAGCTTTTGGCTGACGTCGGGCTTCTCGGCTTCCCCAATGTGGGAAAATCCACTTTGCTCTCTGTTGTCAGTGAGGCTACGCCGAAAATCGCAAACTATCACTTCACTACGCTTTCCCCCGCTCTCGGCGTCGTAAGAATCGGCGTGGGTGAATCGTTTGTTATGGCAGATATTCCAGGGCTTATTGAAGGCGCAAGTTCAGGCGCCGGGTTAGGCTTCGAATTTTTACGCCATATTGACCGCTGCCGACTGCTTGTTCACATTGTAGATGTTTCAGGCAGCGAGGATCGAGACCCCGAAAAGGATTTTGACGCAATCAACGAAGAGCTCGCGGCCTACAGCCCGGAGCTTGCAACCCGCCCGCAGATTGTGGCGGGCAACAAGACGGATATCGCTGACCCCGAAGCTGTGGAAAAGTTCCGCGCATTCGTTGAAGGCAAGGGGTTTGAATTCTTCCCTATCAGCGCCGCGGCGCATCTGGGGCTGGACAAGCTTATCGGCGCGGTAAGACAAAAGCTCGCTACTTTGCCGCCTGTTAAAGTCTATGAGCCACAGCCGCGAGAAACGGCACCTCTTATCAGCGATAAACGCGAGGTAGAGGTCGAAGTTCGCGGCAAGGTTTATTATGTTAAGGGCGAATGGCTCAAGGAAGTTATAAATTCAGTTAATTTTAACGATACGGATTCTCTTCGCTTTTTTGAACGTATGCTGAAAAACGGCGGAGTAATCGCCAAATTGGAGGAGACCGGAATAAATGAGGGCGATACTGTAAATATCTATGATATGGAGTTTGATTATGTCAGATAAAATTGCAGATACTGATATTAAGGCCGTGCATGACGCAGGAAAGTTAAGCCCGATTATGCTTGCCTTTATGGGTGACGCGGTTTATGAGACGCTTGTGCGCAGCTATCTTATAAATGTTGCTCACACTCCGTCTGTGAAAATTCACAAGGAATGCGTCGGCTTTGTAAAAGCTTCTGCTCAGGCTGACGCCGTAAGGATTATATTACCGCAGTTGACCGAAGAGGAACAAACTATTTTGCGGCGCGGCAGAAACGCAAATACAACACATGTGCCGAAGAACACCGCTCCCGCGGATTACCGTTACGCAACAGGTTTTGAGGCTCTTTTTGGTTATCTTTATCTTTGCGGCCGTGACGATCGTATTAATGAGATTTTTAATATCATCGTAAGTTCGAAAGAGCAAGCCAAAGCCGACAGTTAATCATACATTTTGCAAATTCTCTTCGCTTTTGCGGCAGGGAGGCAGCGTCAAGGCAATGAAACCGATAATTCTTCAAAAAATAAGTTCCCGTCAAAAGGACTTAGTGCTTGATGCATTCTTTCTTACATCAGGCTGCTTTATTTATTCCGCATCTGTCGCAATTTTTACCGCGCCCAACAAAATGGCGCCGGGGGGAATAACCGGCATTTCCACGCTTCTGCACTACACCATCGGAACCCCGCTTGGCATTATGATTTTCATTCTCAATATTCCCCTTTTTATTCTCGGTTTTAAATTTATCGGCGGTAAATTTATTTTTAAAACGATAATCTGCACCGCAATCACTTCCGTCGGTGTTGATTTGCTCGGTTTTTTGCCCAAATATAACGGAGGCGGCAGTAATATGCTGCTTGCCGCCCTTTATGGCGGCATTCTTTCCGGAATCGGCCTCGGGCTTGTCTTTCTCCGCGGGGCTACAACCGGCGGTACTGATATTGCAAGCAGGCTGTTAAAGCTGAAGTGGCCCTATATACCGATGGGAAGAATGATGATGGTTATTGACGCAGGCGTAATCCTCATTTCTACCATTGTTTTTAAAAGCATAGACAGCGGTCTTTACGCACTAATAAACCTTTTCGCAGCCTCAAGAGTAATCGACATGCTCCTTTATGGTTCCGACAACGGAAAGATGGTACTCGTCATCTCTAATAAAAACCAGGAGATCGCGAGAATTATTATATCGGAAATAAACCGCGGTGTGACAATGCTTAAAGGCCGTGGTTTTTACACCGGCAATGAACGTGAAGTTCTGCTCTGCGCCGTAAGGCGGCAGCAAACGTCAAAGGTTCGCTCGATAATCAGAAAAGCCGATCCCGCCGCCTTTATCATCATGTGTGAGGCGGGCGACGTGATTGGTGAAGGCTTCAAGCCCATCACCAAAGACGATTTATAATACTGTTTTTACGCATAAAAAAGGCGCGCCCGCTTTGGGCGCGCCTGTGTAGCAATTTTAAAAAAGCAGAGAAATTGTTTTTCCGTTTCTATTTGAAATTGCAATAAATAGAAATTCAAATTGCTTATTTACAGTTTTTACTTGTGCTGTTCTTTGCTTCGCCTTTTCTTTTTGTATTATCCTCCATTTGTGTCTCCTGCTTAACCTGCATTCCGCCAACCTCGTTGCTGTTATTGTTCTTTGTCCCCTTGTTTTTTTTGCTCATTTTTTTCACCCCTTTACACAATATTTATCCATATTATGTACTTAATTCCATAAGATATTCACTTTTACCGTGAGGAAAACATATGTCAATTCATTTTAATCTTCCCGAAGCTTTTTTAAAAAGAATGCAATGCCTGCCTGACTTTGATTATAGCAATTTCATAAAAAGCTATGATGCGCCACCGTTTCGCGGGCTTAGAGTTAACACCTTAAAATGCAAGCCGGAGCTTTTTTCCGAGATTTCACCCTTTACGCTTGAAAAATCACCGTTTGATGACTGCGGCTTTTATGTTGGCACCGGCGCCTCGGGGCGTCACCCGTGGCATCACGCGGGTGTCTTCTATCTTCAGGAGTCATCGGCGATGTCGGCCGTCACCGCGCTTGACGTGCGGCCCGGCATGAAGGTGCTTGACCTTTGCGCCGCGCCCGGCGGCAAATCAACACAGGCGGCGGCAAAGCTTTTGGGCGACGGTTTTATCCTTTGCAACGAGATTATACCTTCACGCGCCGCTGTTCTGCTTTCCAATATTGAGCGCTGCGGGGTGCGAAACGCCGCCGTAACAAACGAAAAACCCGAAAAACTCTGCCCTAAACTCGAAGGATTTTTCGACCGGGTGCTTGTTGACGCGCCATGCTCCGGCGAGGGCATGTTCCGACGAGAGCCTGCCGCCGCGGCGGAATGGACGGAACAAACACCGGTGGCCTGCGCGAAACGTCAGCTTGGCATTCTTGAAGAAGCCTGTAAAACTGTCGCGCAAGGCGGGGTTCTTGTCTATTCCACCTGCACCTTTTCACCTGATGAAAATGAGGGCGTTGTCGACGCTTTTTTAAAAAACCATCCCGAGTTTGCCATTGAACCTATCGATGATCGCTTTGGCAGCGTGGCAAGACCGGATTGGGCAGACGCTGCGGCGGAGATTGCAAACGCGCGCCGTGTTTTTCCGTTTGACGGCGGCGAAGGGCATTTTGTAGCACGCATGCGGCGCACCGACGGCGGCATTCCGTCACGCTCGACGAATGCGTTAAAACCGGCGGATAAAGAAGCGGCAAAGTTATTTAATGCGTTTTATTCCTCACAGTTTTCTGATGAGCCTTACGGCAATTTGTTTAAAATAGGCGGCAGAATTTTTATGTTACCGGAGTTTCTCCCCGACCTTCACGGAATAAACCTTTTGCGAGCCGGAGTTTTAGCCGGAAACATTAAAGGCAAGCGTTTTGAGCCCTCACACGCACTTTATCTAGCGGCAAAAGCGGAAGCTGCGCAAAACAAAGCTGATTTTTCACTTGACGACGAACGGCTTGCGGCTTTTTTACATGGTGAACAGGTGGATGCACCGGAAGGGTGCTCAAAAGGCTATGCCGGCGTGATGGCGCAAGGCTATATTGTCGGCTTCGGAAAAGTGTCGGACGGAGTATTGAAAAACCATTATCCAAAAGGGTTAAGAAATTTATAAAATTAAAAACTGCATTGTTTTTTTAAAATAACTGCGCTTAATTTTACTTTTCATAACTCTCCTGTGGCTGAGGCGATACACTCCCCTATTCTTTATGGGATGGGATTTGGGTACTAAATCACTTTAACATTCAGTACAAATTCAACCAGAAGCGGGAAGATATCAAAAACAGAAGCCCTGTATTTGACTGGAATTAAGCCAGCCAAATACAGGGCTTTATTATTTCTTTTATCGTCATGAATATTGAAAGTCCTTGAAGGTTGCGGTTAACTTCAGTGCCGGGATACTCAAGGATTTCGGCTCCATGCTGCTGTCAAACGTCAGCGTAAAATCACCTGCCGCCGATTTGCCGGACAGCGTAATATCCTTGCCGCTTGCGCCTGTTTTAATTCCCGAACCGGAACAGGCGTCGAATGCGCCCAAAACGGCATTGAAAATTGATGTCTGCGGAATTGAAGCCGCGTCAACCGCCGCTTCAAGCTCGCCGTATTTAACCTTTAACCCTTCATCGTCTTTTTCAAAGCTCAGAGAACTCAGATTCGCAGGCTTTACAAAAGACATTGTGCAATTTGTTCCCGCCGGTTTTTGCAGGTTTACTTCATATTCCGTGCTGCCGACCTTTACATTTATTGTACAGCTAAACCCGCCTGACAGATTCGATGCCGCGCGTTTGCCGGCAGCATCGCTACTGCTTGATGAAGAAAAACGCGAGATCAACGTGGCAGCCAAAATAGCCACCGTTGTCACCGACAACGCAATAACAAAAAAAACAAAAAGATTGTTCCGCTTTTTTGAAGCTGCGGGGATTGGCATGGAGGATCACTCCTACCGCGACATTTCGCGAAAGATTTGCGGAACCTCCATAAGCATATCAGTGGGAATCATGCCGTATTGCGACAATTTTGCAGCGGCTCTGTCGCCCGCGCTGCCGTGAATAAACGCACCGCATGCGGCGGCCTTTTCAGGCGCTATCCCCTGCGCCACAAAAGCCGCGATCATTCCGGCAAGTATATCGCCGCTGCCGCCCTTCGCCATTCCGGGGTTTCCTGTCGGGTTTATATAAGCCCTGCCGTCCTTTGCGGCGACAACTGTGTTTGCACCCTTGAGCACAAGCGTGACGCTGTTTTCTTTGGCAAAATTGCGTGCCGCGTCGAGCCTGTTCTCTTGAACCCGTGCGATGGTCTTGCCGCAGAGGTTTGCCATTTCTCCCGGATGTGGCGTTAAAATCAGATCCGCCTTGGATGTCCGCAATAAATCTATATGCCCTTTAAACGCATTTATGCCGTCGGCGTCCAAAATTATCGGACAATTTGCTTCCGCCACTATGTCGCGAATCAGGCGCTGTGTCTCATCGTCGCGTGAAAGACCGCAGCCGATTAAAAGCACCGTCGCGTATTTTGCCGTTTCGCGTATACGTTCAAGACTGGAATAGGCGAACGCGCCGCCCTGTGTCGCTTCAAAAGGATAAACCATGCATTCGTCAAGCTTTGCGGCAACCGGAAGATAAACCGGCTGCGGCACGCCGAGCATAACAAGCCCTGCCCCGCAGCGCAGCGCGCCGCTTGCGGAAAGATAAGCCGCGCCCGCCATGCCAAGACTGCCGCACAGGCAAAAAACCTTGCCATAGTTCCCCTTGTTGCTGTCTTTATCCCTAACCGGCAGTGCATTTGCAATCATAGCCGTGTCGAGCAGCTCAACTTGCGCTCCACAAAGTGTGAAAGCGCTTTCAGGCAGCCCAATGCCGACTGTAACCACTCTGCCGCATAATTTTGCGGCAGGAAAAAGGAATTGACCTGTTTTGGGCGCGCCAAATGTAACCGTTGTGTCGGCGGCAATACAGCCTCCGATAACTTCGCCGGTGTCAGCGTTCGCGCCCGAGGGCATGTCGAGCGCAAAAACCTGCGCCTTACTATCGTTAACCGCCGCAATAAGCGACGCAACACCGGTGTCTTTCACCGTGCCATGAAAACCGGTGCCATAAACCGCGTCAACGATTACCTCGCTTCCGCGGATCGTGCTCATGCACCTCTCCATTTGTGACGTGTCGACAATAACAGGCCTTAGCGAGCGCAGTCTGTCAAACATCTCGATTGCCTCTGAAGTTACCGGAGAACCTCCCGCCATAATGACCGTAACCTGTGCGTTCAATTCAAGCAGTTTTCTTGCAACGACAAAACCGTCGCCTCCGTTGTTGCCGCGGCCGCAGATTACAATACACCTTTTGCCTGATACCGGCATCGTTTCTCTTATGCATCGCGCCGCGGCGCTGCCCGCGTTTTCCATCAGCCTTAATGATGAAATACCGTTGTCTATCGCGATATTTTCCATTTCTTTCATCTGCGTGCATGTAACAATTAGCATAACTTTCTCCCTTTCCTATGGGTTTTATGCTGAAATTATTATGTTTATGCCGATTATAACGATAAAGCCACCAATCTTGTTTTGGATTGGCGGCTTTTTTAATCTTGGTTTATACAAAACAAGTTGTTAATTTGTGAAAATCTTGCGTGGCGCCACAGCCTGCGCGCTTTTGATAACGCGCTCGTCCGGTGTGAAAATCAAACGAACCAAACCTTGTTTTTGATTTCTGGTGACTATAAAATAGTTGCCGGGTGCATCTTTCAAAACAGATGCGTCAATGGTTTTGGGGATTGACTGATTTTCAAATTCACGCTTATGCTCCCCACCCATGGGAGCCATAATCTCTATGTCGCGGAAATTTATCGTTATGAGCCTTTTACGATTTTGCTTGCCCATAATTTTGTCAATATCCATCTCACCGTTTGTGATTATATACTCATATTCCAGGTTAAATCTGCCAAAAATCCACCATGCGCCATAAACAGATCCGGCTATAAGAAGAAGAAAAACAAATGAGACACTGGCAAACGCAGCGCAAAATAAGAACATAATTAAAGAGAAAACGATAACGCCCAAAACAATTAAAAGTTTTAATGTAATTGTTTTTCCTGTATTTTTCCTTTTTACAAGGCATTCTATAAAAACATCCATGAAATAAGCCCCTTTCTTTGTTGGTATTATACCATAATCCATCATTGTTTACAACGAATCGTGAATTTTGAACAGCCGTTTTTCAAAATTTCACTTCTGTGAGATTTTTATTGCGTTTTAGTTTCTGTTATGGTAATATTATTGATATAAATCTGTAATTTTTTTTGCAAATACGCTGTGAAAAAGTCACCGGCATTTCATCTGTGACCCGCAAAGAGAAGGAAAGTCGAGGCTGAGAACTTTCCCGCTGGTTTGTTTTGCTGGATTTCGCTTTGGAGCGGCGCCGCTGAAAGGCCGCATTGCGGCTTTGTAGGTGACGACGGAAGACTCCGTTACCGGTCATGAGAGTGTTTGCTCTTTGTGCAAAAATCAGGGTGGTACCGCGGAGGATTTAGCGCCTTCGTCCCTAGTTAAACTGGGGATGATGGCGCTTTTTTTGCGTTTATTACGCTGCAAATTGATTTTCACCTTGTTTTCCTATAGCAATTACATTTTTAAAAAGGGAACTCAGGAAATGTTTCTCCCCGCCGCAGGTGTGGGAAAAGCAAAACCAATTCCTCTTCTTTTTAAATTGCTATAAATTATAAAACTGGAAGGAACGGTAGACAATGAAGCAACAGCTTGAAGCTATCCGCAACGCTGCGGAAAAAGAGCTTGCGTCGGTGAAATTACCCGCCGAGCTTGAAAACCTGCGTGTAAAATACCTTGGCAAAAAAGGTGAGCTTACCGCTATATTAAAACAAATGGGAGGCCTCCCCGCGTCGGAACGCCCAGCAATCGGCGTGCTCGCAAACGAGGCGCGCACATTTATTGAAGATCATATTGCACAGTGCGGCGCGGCGCTTAAAGAGCATGAAACAGAATCGAAGCTTTCAAACGAAAAGCTTGACGTTACAGTGCCGGGCGACCGTCACAAAATCGGCAGTCGTCATCCGCTCACGATTGTGCTTGACCAGATTAAAGACATTTTCATCGGCATGGGCTTTAACATTGCACAGGGCCCAGAGGTCGAATTTGTTGAATATAACTTTGACGCGCTCAACACACCTCAAAATCACCCTGCGCGTGATCCGCAGGATACTTTTTATATAGAAGACAATATTCTTTTGCGCACCCAGACCTCGCCGGTGCAGATAAGGGTTATGAAATCGCAGAAGCCGCCTATCCGCATAATCGCGCCCGGCCGCGTCTATCGCTCCGACGCGATCGACGGCACACACTCCCCGCTTTTCCACCAGATTGAGGGTCTTGTAATCGACAAGGGCATTACCATGGCGGATTTAAAGGGTACGCTTGACGGGTTTGCAAAATCAATCTATGGCGAAGACGCTGTTCTGCGTTTTCGTCCGCACCATTTCCCGTTTACCGAACCATCGTGTGAAATGGACACACGGTGTTTCGTCTGTCACGGAAAAGGCTGCCGCCTTTGCAAAGGCGAGGGCTGGATCGAGCTTTTGGGTGCCGGCATGGTTCACCCAAACGTTTTGCGCAACTGCGGCATAGACCCCGATGAATACAGCGGCTTTGCTTTTGGCATGGGTCTTGAAAGGCTTGTAATGCGCAGTTTTGGAATAGACGACATGCGGCTTTTGTATGAAAATGACCTGAGATTCCTCAGCCAGTTTTAATGAAGGAGGGAAATAGACAATGAATTTATCTATGAAATGGCTTCACGATTATGTTGATATAAAAACTGAAATGCACGATTTTTCAGAGGCAATGACCATGTCCGGCTCCAAGGTCGAAAGCTTTGGCAGCGCAGGCGACGAGATACAAAAGGTTGTCGTCGGCAAAATTCTTTCTGTTGAAAAGCACCCGGACGCCGACAAGCTTGTTATTTGCAGCGTTGACGTCGCCGAGAGCGAACCTATTCAGATTGTTACCGGCGCAACTAACGTTTTTGAGGGCGCACTTGTGCCAGTTGCGCTTGACGGCTCACTGCTGCCGGGCGGCAAAAAGATTAAAAAAGGTAAACTGCGCGGTGTTGTTTCAAACGGCATGCTGTGCTCGCTTGGCGAGCTCTCGCTTTGCAAGAACGATTTTCCTTACGCCATTGAAGACGGCATATTCATCATTGAGGAAGAATGCCGCCCCGGACAGGATATCCGCGAGCTAACCGGTCTTGACGACACCGTTGTTGAGTTTGAGATAACGCCAAACCGCCCCGACTGCCTTTCGGTTTTAGGGCTTGCCCGCGAGGTCGCCGTTACCTATAACAAAAAGCTGACAATGCCGGATGCCGGTGTAGAAGGCGGAGAAGGCAAAACAAGCGACTTTGTAAATGCTGTTGTCCATGATCCGAAGCTTTGCACACGTTACACCGCGCGCGCAGTACGCAACGTTAAAATCGGCCCGTCGCCGCTTTGGATGCGACAAAGGCTTCGCAGCGCCGGTGTACGCCCCATCAACAACATTGTGGATATAACAAATTTCGTCATGCTCGAATACGGTCAGCCGATGCATGCGTTTGATTACCGCTTTATAAACGGCGGCACAATCAATGTTCGTACCGCGCACGCAGGTGAGACTATCACAACCCTTGACGGCGTGAAGCGCGCGCTTGACGAAAAGATGCTTGTTATCGCAGATAACGAAAAGCCTGTCGCCGTCGCCGGCGTAATGGGCGGAGAATACAGCGGTATCATGAACGATACCAACACCATCGTGTTTGAATCGGCCATGTTTGACCCGACAAGCGTTCGCCTTACCGCAAAACGTCTTGGCATGCGCACTGAGGCTTCCTCCCGCTATGAAAAGGGGCTTGACGCTCAGAATACTGTTCCCGCGCTTGACCGCGCCTGCCGCCTTGTCGAGCTGCTTAACGCGGGGGACGTTTGCGGTGAATATATCGACGTTGATAACTCCGACAGTACACCGCGGACCGTTCCGTTTGACGCCGACTGGATTAACCGTTTTCTCGGCACAGACATCGACAGGCAGTTCATGATTGACGCCCTGCGCAGGCTCGACTTTAAGGTTGAGAACGATGTTGTAACCGTTCCGTCCTACCGCGCGGACGTCGAGCAAAAGCCGGATATTGCCGAGGAGGTTGCCCGCATTTACGGCTACAATGCCATTCCAACCACTATGCTTGGCGGCGCGGCAACACGCGGCGGTCTCACTCCCGCTCAGCAGTTCAATAAATCTGTATCGCAGACGCTTCTCGCGCTCGGCTACACCGAGGTTACCACCTATACCTTTATCAGCCCGAAATATTACGATAAAATCCGCATGCCTTCCGACTCGCCGCTTCGCAATTCGGTCAAAATTCTCAATCCGCTCGGCGAAGATACAGGCATAATGCGCACAACCACCCTGCCGTCCATGCTTGAAACACTCGCGCGCAACTATTCAAACCGCAACCTTGCGGCCCGTCTTTTTGAAATTGGTACAGTGTATATGCCAAAGGGCAAGGGCGAACTGCCGTTGGAGCTTTCGAAAATAGCGCTTGGCTCATACGGCGGCGGTGAAGATTTTTATAAAATCAAGGGCGACGTTGAAGAGCTTTTTGAAACATTCGGTGTCAACACTGATTTGTGCGAATACAAAGCCTGCGGAGATGACCCATCCTTCCACCCCGGCCGCTGCGCCGCAATTCTTTTTAATGGCATAGTTGTCGGCACAATCGGTGAAATCCACCCCGAGGTTCAGGCTAACTATGGCATAGACACACGTGTTTACGCGGCTGTTATCGACCTTGCGATGCTTATGCAAAACGCGGTAAGCGAAAGGCATTATACTCCGCTACCGAAATATCCTTCGACAGCACGTGATATCGCCGTCACCTGTGACGACGCGATTCCTGTTATGGAGCTTGAAAAGGCTATGAAATCGGCAGCCGGCAAGGTTATTGAAAAAATTGAGCTTTTCGATGTCTACCGCGGACGCCAGATTGCCGAGGGCAAAAAGAGCGTTGCATTCAGCGTTGTGATGCGCGCGGCAGACCGCACGCTGACCGACGACGAGGCCGACTCCGCTGTTTCCAAGGTGCTGAAGGCGCTTGAGGCACTTGGAGCCACACTGCGTTCTTGATTTTTTTACAAATGTATCCTTAATAATACTTGATAATTGAATTGAAATGGTGTATGCTTATAGTCTTGGAGGGGTGTGATTATGCAAGAGCCTACTATGATATTTTCTATTAAAGACGACAGGGAAAAGGAAATGAAAAAAGTACTTCTTGCTGTCTATGACGCTCTGACGGAAAAAGGCTATAACCCGGTCAACCAAATTGTCGGGTATATTCTTTCTGAGGATCCAACATATATTACTACGCACAACAACGCCCGCAGCCTTATTCGCCGCATCGACCGCGACGAGCTGTTGCACGCGCTTGTAAGATCGTACCTCGATGAGTAAATTTCCACTGTGAGTTTAAGCCGCGGCGCATAGCGCCGCGGCTTTTTGTTTTTATTATATAGATTTGAAAAATTGTGTAATCATTATTGGACTCTATATAGTATTTATTGTCGCAAGCACGATTTTTATGTCAAATTGCCGTCAAGCCGAATATTATGAATTAGGGCAAACTTATATTCTTTGACACAGACTTCTTAAGTTCACCCGCAGCAACCCGCAAAAATGAAGTTTATATATGCTGTCGGGTCGAACCTGATGAAACTAAGCTAACAACTGGAGTTGAATTTTATGTCTCAATGTTCCGATCCTGAAATATCCGGTCTTATCTGCTGCCATCCTGAAAACCCGTTCGGCAATAAAAAGCGTATCTGCTGTGACTGCGACGGTGAATGCTGCAGACATTTCGATGAAGACCGCCGTGATTGCTTCTGGCCTGATTTCACGCATCCCTCATGGCTTTGCTGCCGTATTCTCTATGGCTGTGACCCGTTTCGCCGCTGCCCCTTTGACCCAGATGATGAGGAAGAGGACAAGGACCGTGATCATACCTGCCACTGCAAGGCCTGATAACTGCCAAAAAGCCGCCGTTCAGGCGGCTTTTTATTTTTGGCGGTAACAAACGCATTGAGTAAAGCAAAATAATAATTTGACAATTACAAAATATTGTGTTATACTATATAATCGTAGGTTATAAATCTACAAAACGCTTTCTTTTCATGCAAAACCGGAGGCATAGAATCCGGTGTTCCTGGTCTTGACCCATGCACTGTTCCATAGACCGGACAAAAGGGGCACGACAGTCGTTAACCCGGACGTTACGCGGGACCAAATTATAATGGGCATTCACTCTTTTTGAGTGAATGCCTTTTTTGCTGCCCTTTATGTGATAAAGTTACGGAAAAGAAGCGTTATAACGGTTATAATAGAATTAAAATAAAAAATATAGGCTACCTGTTCATTTCATTTAACCTTTTGGTATTCAACAGCTCTATCCGCCCTCGTGAAAGCTTTAACAAGCCGTCGTTTTCAAGATACTTTAAAATGCGGCTGATTACCTCCCGCGCGGTTCCAAGATTTTTTGCAATCGTATCATGCGTCAACTCAAGTGAATTTGATTTTTCTAAAGCCGATTGGTCCAATAAGAATGCCGCTACGCGCTGACCCATGTTTTTTGAAACCATCTGCTCCATCACCCACATGACTTCGGAAAATCGTTCGGAAACAAGCTCCATGGAAAATTCTTTTACCTTTATGTTCTTATCGGCGAGTTTGCCCCAAACCGCCGCCGGAATTAAAAACACTTGGCTGTCTTTTTCCGCCTCGAGCATTACTTCGAAATCTATGTTTTTTAAAACGCAGGACGCGGTTAAAATGCAGACATCGCCCGAAAGCAGACGATAGAGTGTAATCTCCTTGCCGTCCTCCGCTTCAAAAAAAGCGCGAAGCTGACCGCTTTTGACTATAACAAGCCCGCTGCATTCATTTTCATGGTCAAGTATCGTTTTGCCCTGAGAATATGCGGCTTTTGAACCGGCGTTTTCGATAAACCTGTACTCTTCTTTTTCAAGCTGGTTTAAAAAAGGCAGATATGTTTTTATAAAATCAAAATCGTCTTTATTAAGCATGTCAAACCTCCTATTATAATACTAACTTTTGAGGTGATTGAGTTATGTTTGAATTGTTTTTAAGTAAAAACAAAATCGACAAAATTTCTGCGCAAGAAGCGAAAGACCGGCTGGCTTCTCATAAAAATGTGCTGCTTCTTGACGTAAGAACGACGGAGGAATACCATGAAATCCATATACCTAACAGTATATCATTGCCGCTTGACCAATTAAAGACCGGAATTGAAAAAATTGCAAAAGATAAAGATGCCGAAATCATTGTTTATTGCCTTAGCGGCATGCGGGCGGCGAATGGCTGCCGCCAGCTTGCCGCAATGGGTTACACGAATGTCGCGAACATGGGCGGCATAAATTCATGGGAATATGAGACTGAAAGGGGAAGCTGATTATGAAAGTGTTAATTGTAGGCGGAGTTGCAGGCGGCGCGTCTGCTGCGGCAAGGCTTCGCAGAAATGACGAGCACGCCGAGATTATCCTTTTTGAGCGCGGAGAATACATTTCATTTGCAAACTGTGGTCTGCCCTATTATATCGGTGACGTTATAAAAGAAAAATCCAAGCTCACTCTTCAAACACCAGAAAGCTTTCACGAGCGCTTCAGGGTTGATGTGAGAATTGGCAGCGAGGTCGTCTCGATAGACAGGGAAAGCAAAAAAGTAACGGTGAAAAAGACTGACGGTTCAACTTATGAAGAAAGCTATGACAAGCTGATCCTTTCGCCGGGTGCGGAGCCGCTAAGACCGTCCCTGCCCGGCTTTGACGGCAAAAAGGTTTTCACGCTGCGCAATATACCCGACACATATGCAATCAAAGAATTCTGCGATAAAAACAAGCCCAAAAGCGCTGTGATTATCGGCGGCGGCTATATTGGAATCGAAATTGCTGAAAACTTACACAGGCTTGGCATCAAGGTTTCTATTGTTGAACTTTCCGAGCACATTATTCCCCCTGTTGACTATGACATGGCGGCGCAGCTTCATAATCATTTGCGGTCAAAAGGCATTGAATTAAGATTAAAAACAGGCGTTACCGCCATTGAGGAAATCGGCGCCGGACTTGTTTTTAAGCTGTCACAGGGCGCGGCGATCACCGCGGACTTTGCTGTTTTGGCGGCAGGTGTTGCTCCCGAATCACAGCTTGCCAAAAACGCCGGGCTAAAAACCGGGCTTCGCAATACCATCGTCGTTGATGAATATTTAAAAACGAGCGATGAAAATATCTACGCCGCGGGTGACGCCATTCAGGTAACTGAATTTGTCAGCGGTAACCCTGCCTTTATTCCTCTCGCTTCGCCGGCAAACAAGCAGGGGCGCATTGCCGCCGACAACATCTGCGTCAAAAACGAGAAGTATGAAGGCTCGCAGGGTTCTTCCGTACTCAAGGTGTTTGACCTTGTCTTTGCAGCCACCGGGCTTTCGGAAGCTTCTCTTAAAGCGGGCGGTGTTAAGTATCTTAAATCCTACACCTACTCCCCGTCAAACGCTTCATATTATCCGGGCGGGCTGCCCATGAGCATTAAGCTTTTGTTTTCTCCGGAAAACGGGCGTATTTTCGGTGCGCAGGCAGTCGGCTTTACCGGCGTTGACAAGCGCATTGACGTTATCGCCACTGTTATAAGGCTTGGCGGCACGATAAACGACCTCACACGGCTGGAGCTTTGCTATGCGCCGCCTTTTTCCTCAGCGAAAGACCCTGTAAACATGGCGGGATATACCGCCGAAAATCTTATAAACGGTTTGTTCATACCTTTTTACCCCGAAGACGTAGACGATATAGACACAAACAACGCTGTGCTGCTTGACGTTCGCACCAAAGAGGAATTTGAAAGCGGCACTATACCGGGCGCGATCAACATGCCGCTTGATAGCCTGCGCGAGCAAATGAGCGAGCTTTCTAAAGACAGGGAAATCGATATTTTCTGCCAGATCGGGCTGCGCGGCTACCTCGCCGCCAGAATTCTTATGCAGAACGGGTTCTTAAATGTGCGAAACCTCAGCGGCGGATACCGCCTGTGGAAAGAGATTCAGAACGACAAAAACGGTGCGGCACAAGGGCTTGAACGCAGCAAGGTAGAAACCGAGACACAGCTTCCACCGGATAAAGAAGTCAAAGAAATCGTTGTTGACGCCTGCGGATTGAGCTGCCCCGGCCCGGTTATGGCTGTTCACGAGGCTATGGACGGCGCCGCCGAGGGCGCGATCTTTACTGTAAAGGCAACCGACCCCGCTTTTGCCGGAGATATCGATGCGTTTTGCAGGCGCACAAACAACAAGCTTATAAGCTCCAGTTTTAACGGCAAAAACTTTAGCGTCACCATTCAAAAGGGCAAAAATGAATCCGGGCATGGGGTTAATCCCTGCGGCGGCAACGACAAGAGCATTATCGTTTTTTCCGGTGACCTTGATAAAGCCATTGCTTCTTTTATCATCGCAAACGGCGCGCTAGCACTGGGCAGAAAGGTGCATATGTTCTTCACCTTCTGGGGACTTAATATCCTGCGTAAAGATGAACGCGTTCACAGCAAGAAGGATTTTATGAGCACCATGTTTGGGCACATGATGCCGAGAGGCTCGAAGAGACTTCACCTTTCAAAGCTGAACATGGGCGGATTCGGCGCGAAAATGATCCGTGCCGTCATGCACAACAAGAACATCAGCTCGCTTGAAGACTTGATTGAGCAGGCAATTAAAAACGGCGTGGAAATCACGGCTTGCAGCATGTCGATGGATGTAATGGGCATTACGCGTGAAGAGTTAATCGACGGTGTTAAGGTAGGCGGCGTGGCTTCTTTCCTCGGAAGCGCGGAGGAATCCGACACCAGCCTGTTTATCTGATTTTTACTTACACATCATCAAAACCGGCGCAGACTGCGAAAAGCAGTTTACGCCGGTTTTTGATTCGTTATTTTATTTATAGCAATTATATTTTTTTGGGGGGAAAGACAAAAAACAATTCCTCTTCTTTTTTGAATTGCCGCGATTAACCTCCTAAGATTTCTCTATACTGTGCCGATAACCTTATTAAAGGGAGGGGTTTAAAATGGTTAACACAATAAACAGCGGCAATGTGACAGGCTCGAGCGCCTACACGCCTGTCAATCAAAACACATCAGATGAAAAGACAACTGCGGCGGAAAATAACAGCAATAGCTCCAAAGACACAGTGACAATCGGCAGCAATACACAATCCTCCGGAATCTATACCAAAGCGGACGGAAACAAAACCCACGCTGTTGACGCGTCAACGATCGAAGGTCTAAAGTCACAGGCAGACAGAGCCACTGCCTATCTGCGCTCTATCGTCGAAAAGCTGATCTTAAAACAGGGTGACAGCTCCAATTTAACAGATTTGAACCCTGATGATATTGAGCAGGCAAAACAGGCGATTTCAGAAGACGGCGAGTTTGGCGTTAAGCAGGTAAGCGATCGCATCGCTAATTTTGCCATTGCTATCTCGGGCGGCGACAAAACAAAGTTAAGCCAGCTTAAAGACGCGATTGAAAAGGGTTTTGATGAAGTTACAAAAGCCTTCGGCGGCGAATTGCCCGGCATATGCGGCCAGACACACGATGAAATTATGAAAAAACTTGACGCCTGGGCGTCTCAAGATGATAATACATCGGAAACAACCGCAGCTGAATAATAATTTAAAATCCGCATAGTTCAAAAGCTATGCGGATTTTTTTGCCTGATTGCAATTTTTAATTATAGCGATTACATTTTTAGAAATGAAAACAAGGGGAGAAACAAAAAGAACCTCTCTTTTTTTAATTGCTATAATATGATATCAAGCTATCATGAGTTTTCAGACATGCACTAGATACAAAGCTTCTGGTTAATGGATATTGAGGTAACTATTGATTATTGTAGAGATTTTTTCTATATGATATCATTAGCCAAAGGGGTGCTGTTATTGGAAATCAAGGTTGCTACAAAAATTACATATCCCATGTATAAGGAATATGCGATCTTTTCAATTTACAAAAGCAAATTTTTCAAAATCGCAAATGTCTTCTGTTTTATTATGATAATCTTTGTTGCGTTTTTTATAACCAAAACCATGATTGACTATGGTTTCGACATAGTCTTATTTATTCTATTGTTCGTACTTGCGTTATGTATTGCCGTATTATTAGTTTATCCGGTTTTGACCGCCAAAATATATTATAAATCGGGATCAAAGCTTTATTCTAATGAAATATGTTTTTCATTTTATGATGACCATTTGGTTTCGGAAACCAAGGGCAGTGACATTTCATCAGCGTCTAACAGCAACTATAACATTATTCAAAAAATCTATGAAACAAAAAACTATTTTTATTTATTCATAACCAGACAGCAGGCATTTATAGTGCCAAAAAATGATATTGTCTCCGGATCGGCTGACGAATTAAGTACTCTTTTGAAAAGCAAAGTAGAAAGTAACAGGTATATCAAAAGTCATAAATGATAAAGTGTAGAGTAAAGCAGGCATCCGAAATTTTACGGAATGCCTGCTTTTTTGCGTTTTATTATTTTAATGTGTAGGATATTACACAGCTATCAGCCGCCGTTACCTCTCCTGTTTTTACGGTAACAGCTTTAACGGCATCCATATTGGTTATTACAATGGGGGTAAGGATCGGGTATCCTTTTTCCCTTAAAAATTTTATATCCGCTTCTGCCAGAAGGTCGCCTTTTTTTACATTATCCCCTGTTTTTACACTGCTTTTAAAACCTACACCCTTAAGCTTATCCGTATTCACGCCGATATTGACTAAAACGTCAATTCCGTCGCTTGTCTCAATGCTATAGGCTTGCATTGTGTCCTTGACGTCAATCAGTTTGCCGTCAACCGGGCTGTAAACCTTGCCGTCATCGGGGATTATCGCTACGCCTTCTCCCAGCATCTTTTCAGAAAACGCAACGTCCGGCACCTGCGTTAACTCTACCGCTTTTCCGTTTTGAGTCGAAAAAATTTCACCTTTTCTATCCCTCTTAAACAATATATATCAAATCCTTTCACTGTTTTAACTTTCTTATATTCAAATATGTGGCTGATTTATTTTGCAATTAATATGGTATTATTCTATCCATTTATCCAAATTAAAAACAGTGTCTGAATTATTTTTCGGACTCTATATAAACAAAATAAAAACAATAATAGAACAGTAAAACGCACTCCACTATAGCAATTACAAAATTAAAGCGGAATCGTTTTGTTATCCCGTTTTTAGTTGAATTGCAATAATATGAAGTGCGTTCTGCTTATCGGGTTTTATCTTAATTTAAATCATTTCAATTGTAACATCGTTTATATCCTTGAGGATATTTACCGGAATGAGGCTGTCATTCAGCTTTTCACCGTTAACAGTAACCTGCTTTATCCCCTTTTGGCTATGGTTCGGGTTCTTGACTTGAATTTTCAGCTTTTTGCCCCTGAACACCTTTTTGATCTCAAGGCCGTCCCATTCCGCTGGAATGCAGGGTTCGACCAAAAGCCCGTCTACAGTCGGTTTGATGCCGAGGATGCCTTCAACACAGGCGACCATAACCGTCGAGGCTGTGCCGGTGAGCCAGTGCACGTTTGCCCTGCCGTGAAATGCGCTGTCTTTACCCTCAATGAACTGACCGTGAATATAGGGTTCAAGGCATCTTATCTCCGCCTTGTCGTTCATATTCGCTGGGTTGCATTCCTTATAATATTGATAAGCGCGGTTGCCGTCACCAATCAGCGCTTCCGCGAGGATAAGCCAGCCCTGTGTCTGTGAGAAGATACCGGCGTTCTCTTTGGTGCCGGGGTTGAACACGATCATCAAGGCGCCGTTGAAGGCGTGATCCCTGTATGCGGGATATTCCAGCATCGCGCCATATTCCGTGTTAAGAATAGCCGATACCTTTTCCATGCAAACCTTTGACTGCTCGCTGTTTGCCACCCCGCTGATGATTGACCAGCTTTGCGGGTTAAGCCACATGCTGGCTTCCGGATCATTTTTCGAGCCGACAACAGCGCCGTCTTCACGAATACCTCTTATAAACCTGTCGCCTTCCCAGCACTGATCTTGAAGGATATCGTAAAGCTCTTTCATTTTGCCGTCGAGATATTCGACATAGTCGTTGTCTTTTCTGCCCTGAGCATAATCCTTTAAAAGTTTCATAGCGTAATAGAGCTGAAACGCGACAAAGGTAGACTCACCCTTCGATCCAAGTCTTAGGCAGTCGTTCCAGTCGGCGTGAAG
>DBTI01000014.1:0-277 GCA_002306975.1 Ruminococcaceae bacterium UBA1320 | reverse complement strand
GGCAGTCGTTCCAGTCGGCGTGAAGGCCTGCCGGCATGCCGTGGTCGCCGAGACGCTCCATGCTGAACTGTATCGCCTTTTTAAGGTGGTCATAGACAGCCGCCGTATCTTTGTCGGCAAATGTGATCACCTCATCTAAAAAGCCGATATTGCCGGTTTCGTTGATGTATTTGAAAATAGTCGGGAAAAGCCACAAGGCGTCGTCGGCACGATAGGAGGGGTGGCCAGTTTCTTTTACATAAGAAACGTCGTCCGGTGTGTCTTCGTGGCCTGCGTT
>DBTI01000072.1 GCA_002306975.1 Ruminococcaceae bacterium UBA1320 | reverse complement strand
CCCGGTCATGTGGAGTTTAGCGGAGAAGTGGAAAGAAGCCTTAGTATTCTTGACGGTGCTGTGCTCGTCATATCTGCGGTGGAGGGCATACAAGCGCAAACGGAACTCCTGTTCGAGGCGCTGAAACAGACATGCACACCGACCATAATCCTTATCAACAAAATCGACAGGGCCGGAAGTGATGTCGATGAGCTGGTTAATGCAATTAAAGCCCAGTTCACACCCGCCATTATCAATTTCCACGATGTTTTAAAACAAGGCGGACGGGATTGCGCAATTAAAAAAAGAAATTTTACCGATACTGCTTTTATTGAAGAGTGTGTTTTGGCACTTTCCGAATCCGACCCTTCTCTGCTTGAAAAATATCTTTCTGGCTCCCCTATCTCACCTGATGCTCTTGAAGAAAAGTTCAAAGCAGCTTTCAACAGCGCAGAGGTCGTTCCTGTGCTGTGTTCCAGCGCATTCTTAGGCGTAGGCGTTGATGATCTGCTTGAATTTTTAGTGAAATTCATGGAAGGATCGAAAAGTTCCGGCAATGACGACCTCTCGGCAATCGTTTATAAGATTGAACATGACAAAGTGATGGGAAAAATCGCGCATGTCAGAATGTTTGGAGGCACCATTAAAAACAGGGATAGCATTTATATCCCCTCATGCGAGAAAAGTCAAAAGGTAACGCAGATCAGGCGGGTTTTTGGAGGGAAGTTTACCGATATCGGTGAGGTTTGTGCGGGAGATATCGCGGCACTGTACGGGCTTTCATCCATTCAGATAGGCGATGTAATCGGCAAACGGAGCACCTGGAGCAGCTATAAACTGGCAGTGCCCCTTCTCAAAGTGCAGGTGCTGCCGCAAAACGACAGCGAGCTTACCTATTTGATCTCCGCGCTGCGCGAGCTCTGCGAAGAAGATCCTCTTTTGGATATGGAATATTTCAGCGAAGAGGATGAGATTCAAATTAAAATTACCGGTGCAATTCAGCTGGAGATACTTGCTTCTCTTTTAAAAGAAAGATACAATCTGGATGTTCGCTTTTCTGCTCCGTCGGTTATCTACAAGGAAACTCCGGCAAAGAGCGCTCAGGGCTTTGAAGCTTATACAATGCCGAAGCCTTGCTGGGCAGTCGTGCGGCTGCAAATTGAGCCTGGAAAACCCGGTTCCGGCCTCGAATACAGCTCCATTGTGTCAAACAACGACATTTATCTGCGCTATCAAAATCACATTAAAACGTCATTGCAGGAAACCTTAAAACAGGGTCTGTATGGGTGGCAGGTCACCGACCTTAAAGTAACGCTGATCGGCGGTGAGCATCATATCGTACATACCCACCCTATGGATTTTTTTGTCGCAACCCCCGTTGCTGTCATGGATGGGCTGGTTAACGCCGGCACAACACTTCTTGAACCGGTAGTATCGATGACAATCAGCGCGCAGGAAAATTTTGCAGGCAAGATTATCGGTGATTTGGTGCAAATGAGAGGAGAATTTGATTCTCCGGTAATACGAAAAGGTAATTTCAAAGTGGAGGCCCGCATTCCGGTTGCAACTTCCCTTGAGTATCCCATAAGACTTGGAATGCTCACATCGGGCAGAGCGGTCGTCAGCACGCGTTTTTCGGGGTATAAGGAATGCCCTGCCCAGTTTGGCGCCATTGCCAAAAGACGCGGGGTGAACCCTCTTGACCGGGCAAAATGGATCCTTAGTAAAAGAAATGCCCTTTAATAAGCTTTTCCGGCACGCTTAAACTGCCATATTTCTTCTCTGCCCTATCGCAAGCGCAACCACCGCAAGAGACTTGATTGGCGGCAATTCGTTATAAATTTTTTATTTTTTGAGGTGTAACATGAAATTTCAATTGGCCTTATTAGCTGTAAAAGATGTAGAAATATCTAAAAAATTTTACGGAGAGCTGTTTGATCAAACAGTTTCACTTGATCTTGGCAAAAATGTCACGTTTAGCGGTGGTTTCGCAATACAAGAAGATTTTGCCTGGCTTACGGACATATCCGAAAATTCCGTGATTACAAAATCAAATAATATGGAATTGTATTTTGAAGTCGATGATTTTGACGCATTCCTTAAAAAATTAGAAGCATATCCAGATATAAATTATGTACACAAAGCAAAAATGCACGATTGGAAACAGCGTGTTGTTCGCATTTATGACCCGGATTTCCATATGATAGAGATTGGTGAGTCAATGGCTATTATTGCAAAAAGGTATTTATCAGAAGGCTATTCTATTGAAGAAACTGCTTCTCTAATTCAGCACCCTATTGAGTTTGTGAAATCGTGTGAGTGATATCACTAAATACAGTAAAAATTCCACAGTACAGTTTGTTATTTTTATAGTGCACATACAATGGAAATAAAAAGCCATAAATAATAATTTTAAACCCAGTGAAATCAAGGGCAAAACATTACATGTCCTAATTTGTTATATAATTATATATTTTGTCTACTTCTAAAATAATTATCGTAAATTTTAATATTTATACCTTAATTTTATTGACTATGAATACTAAATAGGTATAATATAGAAACATAGGTTCACTTTTACTATAAACATTTAGTACCTTGAAAACTAAATAATTAGACAAATAAAGTTATCCTTTCAGTAGCTTTTTTACATACTTTAATTTGACTTATATTCTACAAAACAGAAAGAAGTAATTATCATGGTCAATACGGGGAATGTAAAGCAAAGCAAAACGTTCTTTTCGCTGCGCAAAAAATTATTTGGATCGATATTTGGCGTAGCATTTCTTATTTGCGCATTAGAAGTTGTTGATCAATTCTTTCATTTAAACGATACCATTATATACATAGGATTATTTGCGGTTTTAATGGCCTCGTTATTGCTTGCTCAGATCGTATCATCAAAAGTTGTAGAACCAATTAACAAAATACGTTTTACAATTAATGAATTAAATCTTGGCCATATACATCAACGATGCAATATAATGTCCAAAGATGAAATCGGCTCAATTGCAAAGGATTTAGATGCTTTCGCCGCTAATTTTGATAGCGTCATCATTGAAACATCAAGACGAATAGCGCTTGGAGACGTTTCTGTGACTATTGATGCACATGATGAAAAGGATATAGTAGCAAAAGCCCTGAACAGCACAGTTGAAACGGTAAATTCTATTGTAAATGAAACAAACTCAATAATTAAAGCCGCAAATCTTGGTGACCTCAGCAAACGATGCAATACAGACCGCTACAAAGGGAGCTGGGCATTACTGGCACAGGGTATCAATAACCTTTTAAACATGATTTCAAAACCAATTGATGAGGTCAGAAAAGTTGCAGACAAATTATCTTTAAACGATTATACAGAAAAAGTGGAAGGTAAATATCAGGGAATTTTCAAGGACCTTGCCGATGATGTTAATAATGTTCGTGAAAGATTACTTTCAATTCAGGATATCATGGTTAACCTATCAAAAGGAGATACAAGCAGACTTTCCGAATTAAACAAAATTCAAAAACTGTCAGAAAATGACCATATGCTGCCCGCGGCAATTTCCATGATGGATTCAATTGAAAAATTGATTGATGAAATTGAGTATGTTACTGCCGAAGCCGTTAACGGCAACGTAATTAGCACGAGGGGCAAAGCAGACAAATTTGAGGGTGGGTATAAAGAAATAATTAAAGGCTTTAATTTCACTCTCGACGCAGTGGCAAAACCACTGTCTGATATGTTGAATATACTCGGTAAAATAGCATTAAACGATTTCACCATAAAAGTGAGTGAAGATTATAAAGGAGATTATTTGACACTTGCTCAAACCGTAAATAATGTTCAGTCACATTTACTTTTAGCTCAAGACACGGCAAAAAGAATAGCGAACGGTGATGTAAGCCAGCTTGAATACTACCGAAGTATTGGCCGGAGATGTGATAACGACGAACTTCTTCCCGCCTATACTCAAATGATGGAATCTATTAGTGAGCTGATCAAAGAGACGACGGAAATCGCAAAATCGGCATCAGAAGGAGATTTAAGTATCAGAGGGATTTCTGATAAATTTAAGGGCGGATATATTTCAATTATCCATTCAATCAACAACTTGCTTGATGCTGTTGAAGACCCCGTCAATTCAGTAATTAATGTGATGGAGTCAATCGCAGTCGGTAAACTTGACGACAGGATCTCAAGCGAATATAAAGGTAAATTCGATGAATTGGCGGATGCCGTTAACAACACGGCATCTAAATTTGAATATTTGATCGATCAGATTTCGAATGTCATGACAAAGGTTTCAAAAGGCGATCTTAACATTGACAAAATTGATGAATTTGATGGAGAATTTGGCTCTATATCAACCGCTCTCAATTTGATCATTGATTCGCTAAACAGCCTTATGAGCAATATTAACGCAACATCGGAGCAAGTTGCGGCCGGGTCAATACAGGTGTCTCAGGGAAGCCAGTCTTTATCACAGGGCGCAGCCGAACAGGCAAGCGCTGTTGAAGAATTGACGTCTTCCATCACACAAATTGCGGCAAAGACAAAAAACAATGCGCAAAGTGCCAATAAGGCAAATGAGCTTGCCGTTAACGTTAGTAAAGATGCGACAAGCGGCAGCGAAAAAATGGATGAAATGCTAAAATCGATGAATGATATTAATGAATCTTCAAATAACATTTTGAAAATCATCAAAGTTATCGATAACATTGCCTTTCAAACGAACATCCTCGCCTTAAATGCAGCGATTGAAGCGGCAAGAGCCGGACAATACGGAAAAGGTTTTGCAGTTGTCGCAGAAGAAGTGCGAAATCTTGCATCGAAGAGTACCGACGCTGCGGACCAAACAACTGCTCTTATTGAAAACACGGTAAGTAAGGTCACAAGCGGTACAAAAATGGCAAATGAGACCGCAAAGACCTTCACCGGCATTGTCGAGGGAATAGACAATGTTGCAAATCTTATCGCAGAGATTGCAGAAGCGACGAACGAGCAGTCGACAGGTATAACTATGGTTGATAAAGGTCTGATGCAAGTTTCTGAAGTAGTGCAGACAAACTCCGCAACCTCCGAGGAAAGCGCGGCAGCAAGCGAAGAATTATCGGGACAAGCGTCGGTGCTCAAACAGGAAGTCTCACATTTCACTTTGAGAAGAGTTAATTAACTGCTGTTTCTAATTAAAACGGTAGAACCGATGGTTATCCCCTGCCTTAGGCGGGGGATAACAAAACTAAGCCAATAAATAATTAAAGGCTTTCTGCATTTTATGCAGAAAGCCTTTAAATTTAAAATAAAATAGAATTGATACAGACAAAATCACTTTTATTTGGTAAAATAAAGATAATCTTATTGTAATGAATCAATGCACGCTTTGGCGAAGTCTTGAGCGTTTTTCAAATCATCTGCATTTGGATGATTGGCCTTGAATAAAGAATACTTGCCTTCACAGGCAAAGCTCTTTTCAAGAACATTAATCCCTTGCGCAGCAACCAATTCCTTCATTACGTTAATGCCTTCGCTTTTACCATCGCCCGAAGTGCTGAACAGCGCTACGTTTTTTACTTTTTTTATATCTAAAGTTTTAATGAAATATTTCGTTTTTTCATCAATTTTACCGCCATTGGCGTCAGCGCCAAGGAAAAGCAGGCTTACGTTGCTAAAAGGATATGCAGGAGGAACGGGTTCGGTAGTCAGACTAAGTGACTGAGCGATAGCGTCTGCTATTTTCTGTGAGTTACCACTTTTGCTTGAAAATAATATTTTGATATTCATTGGACAACGCCTTTCTAATTTTTACTTTCTTATTATACCTTTATATTATAGCATAGTTGTTATGCATTTACAAATATGCATAACTTTGTTTGTCACTTAAAATATTCAAATTCAAACTGACCGCTATTCCCCAAATTTTATGAAACAGCTCAAAATGATTTATGCATTTTATGATAAAAATATTAACGAAAATGGTGATGAGTTTTTGCAAAAGATTTCTTGGAAGGGCGGCGCACTAATTGCACCGATTCCCCCGGCGCTTGTAAGCTGCGGCACAATGGAAAAGCCCAATGCGCTGACAATTGCGTGGACAGGTATATTAAACACCATACCCCCAAAAACATATATTTCTGTTAGGCCCACAAGGTATTCTTATGATTTAATCAAGAGCTCCGGTGAATTTGTCATCAATCTTACTACTTCCGCTATTATAAAAGCTGCCGACTTCTGTGGTGTTCGTTCCGGAAGGAATGTTGACAAATTCGCTTTAACCGGCCTTATACCCGAAAAGGCGTCTATAGTCGCCTGCCCCATGATTAAGCAAAGTCCGGTCAGTTTGGAATGCCGTGTTTCGGACATTGTTTCGCTGGGTTCCCATGATATGTTTATCGCTGATATAATCGCTGTGAATGTCGATGAACAATTTATCGATAAAGAAGGCAAGCTTCATTTGGATAAATGCGGGCTTGCAGCCTTTGCTCACGGCGAATACTTTGAGCTCGGCAAAAAAATCGGCACCTTTGGTTTTTCGGTCCGCAAAAAAAATAAAAAACATAAGTAAAAACTGTTTGCTTTTTCAAAACAAAGGAGTATAATAACTACAGCATAACATAACATTGTTACGTTGGGAGTTTGATTATGACACAAGAAACTACTGAAGAGTTACAGACACAACAGGAAAAGCCAGAAAAACTTTGGACGCCAAGCTTTCTTATCCTTTGGCAAAGTCAGCTTGTTTCAACCCTGGGTGACGCTGTTTATAGCATTGCGTTAGGGTTTTGGGTGCTTTCCGTTACCGGATCCACTGCGCTGATGGGTACTTTGATGGCGGTCTCTACACTGCCCGGTGTTTTGGTTTCGCCCTTTGCCGGTGTTATAGTGGACAGACAGAACAGAAAAAAGCTTTTGATCCTTATGGATATGATCCGCGGGGTTAGCATTGTTCTGCTCGCGATTGCAGCTTACAGCGGATTAATCGCTGTTTGGATGGTGTTTGTAGCGGGAATCTTATTAAGCATTTGCGGTGCTGTTTTCGGCCCCGGCGTTAACTCCTCCGTGCCCGATATGGTTCCAAAATCAAAACTGTCAAACGCCAATTCACTTTTTATGAGCGTTGCAACAGGCTCCAACATGATTGGAAGCGCTGCCGGCGGCTTCATATACCAGGCGCTGGGCGCACCGTTTCTCTTTATTTTTAACGGTCTATCCTTTTTGTTTTCCGGTATTTCAATTTTCTTTGTGAAGATTCCGAAGGTTGAGCACAAAGTCAAACAGCATTTTATGGAAGATATGCGCGACGGATTTAAATTCATGTGGAGGCTTAAAGGATTAAGACATGTGTTAATGATGGCGGCAGTAATTAACTTCTTCTCTAACGTTGCCATAGTCTTATTTTTGCCTATGTGCCAAACCACGCCGTCACTTGGAGCCGGTAAATACGGTGTTGCTATGGCATGCTTTACCGGCGGAATGATGCTAGGCTTTATTACCGGTTCAATTATTCATATAAAACCACAAAATAAAGCAAAGATTTTTTTCTTATCCATGGTTATATCTATGATTTCCGTAATTACATCAATAAATCAGCCTATCTATTTGGTTATGCTGATCCTGTTGGTATTAAGCGGCTTTTCAAATGCTATTGTAAACGTTTTGCTGATAACAACAACGCAAGCTGCAACACCGTCTGAATTAAGAGGCAAGGTAATGGCCTTTATCAATATGACATGTTCAGGTCTTGTCCCGTTTGCAATGGCTCTCGGCGGTGTTCTGGGCAGTATCTTCCCTATCAGAGCCGTTATTTCTTTCTCGTTCCTGATTGTACTTATTAGTATCATCCCATTCTCTTTTGTAAAATCATTTAGAAAATTCATTAATTGTGATTTTGAAAAAAACAGTGTTGAAGACATAATTGAAGGCAAAATATAATATTACCGGTTTTATAAAAAAGGGGCTGTATCAAAACGCTGAAACAACAGCGTATGATACGCCCCTTTACGAGTTGGAACTATTTAGCCCGCAGTTACAGTATGAATCGCGTGCAATACATTTAAGAACATATAGAATTATATTAAATCGGGTAAGCCTGAGATTCATTAGCGACTGTTACCCTAGAGCTTTTGCAATTCTAATCTGAAAGGACATTAATCGTATCGTAAATTTTGTATCCGGTTTGTGTTTGAGAACTTGTGGAAGTATTCACAGAATAGTTTTTATACTCATCTTCGAGCATGGAAGCAAATTCAGCAGGAGTTTTATTCTTTATACTGTTATAGACTTGCTGTTTATTGCCTGTAGGAATAAAAAACGAAGAACCGGTCTCAGCATTTACTTGTTTGATTGCGGCCTGATAGGGTGCAAGTAAATCATCTAAATTACTTGCTTGAGCTGCAGAAGAAGGAATACATAACCCAAAACAAAGCGCAGCGGAAATTAACACTGACACTAACTTTTTCATTCAATTTTCCTCCACTTGACGAAATTGTCCTTCTTACCATAGAGCCTTACAGCACCTCACTGAGGAAACCTCAATTCAACCACTTTTCCATTAAGAAATAAGCACTGCATTTTTATTCAGTATATCTTTTTATGAAATAAATGTCAATAGTATCCTGTGCTTTTTATCCTGATACATTAAAAAATTCATTAATTGTGATTTTGCAAAAAACAGTGTTGATGATCTATATAAGGAAATATATAATATTACCGGTTTTATAAAAAGGGGCTGTATCAAACGCTGAAACAACAGCATATGATACAGCCCCTTTACGGATTGGAATTGTTTAGTCCGCAGTAAAAGTATGATTCGCGTGCAATACAATTGCAAGAGCTAAACCATTTGGATCAACAGGAAAACCTGTTATATTGATAGTACATTGCTCCTGATTGCTGCTAAGCGAATAAGAACTACTGCTTATACCAAAATGAAATGATGTATTACTCGAATCGTAATACGTACCATAAGAAACGATGTTACCGTAAATAGGTGCACCGGAACTAGTAGCCCCGCTCAAAACATAGGAATTTAAGAACATATAGGAATTATATTGAATTGGGTATTCTTGGTATTCTTTTGTTACTGTCACCATTGGACTTTTGGTATTCGAATCTGGAAGGACATTAATCGTGTCGTAAACTTTATATCCAGTTTGTGTTTGAGAACTTGTGGAAGTATTCACAGAATAGTTTTTATACTCATTTTCGAGCATGGAAGCAAATTCAGCAGGAGTTTTATTCTTTATACTGTTATAGACTTGCTGTTTATTGCCTGTAGGAATAAAAAACGAAGAACCAGTCTCAGCATCTACTTGTTTGATTGCGGCCTGATAGGGTGCAAGTAAATCATCTAAATTACTTG
>DBTI01000075.1:3662-3920 GCA_002306975.1 Ruminococcaceae bacterium UBA1320 | reverse complement strand
CCGCTGAGGTACTGGCCGGTTATGGAATCCGGGCATTTTTTAATATCGTCGACAGTTCCTGAGCAGATTACGTTACCGCCGTGAATGCCCGCGCCAGGCCCTATATCGACTATCCAGTCAGCGGCATACATTGTATCTTCATCATGCTCAACAACTATGAGCGTGTTGCCAAGATCGCGCATCTGTTTCAGCGTGGCAAGCAGCTTGTCGTTATCTCGCTGGTGAAGCCCGATGCTTGGCTCATCGAGAATATACAGC
>DBTI01000075.1:0-3390 GCA_002306975.1 Ruminococcaceae bacterium UBA1320 | reverse complement strand
GAAAAGCGAGGAGCCAATCTGAGTGGCCAGCCTTATACGCTGGCTCTCACCGCCGGAAAGCGTAGCGGCGGAACGTGAAAGCGTAAGATATTCAAGCCCGACATTAAGAAGAAAGCCAAGGCGCGATTTTACTTCTTTAATGATACGACTGGCTATTAGCTCCTCTTTTTCAGAAAGCTTCAATCCGCCGATAAACTCAAGAGCCTGTGTTATGGAAAGATGGCAGAATTCATTGATGTTTTTGCCGCCGATTGTCACTGCCAGCACTTCTTTTTTGAGCCTTGCTCCGCAGCAATCCGGGCACGGAACAGCGCTCATCACCGACTCAATTTCTTCACGCATCCAGTCGCTCTGTGTTTCTTTAAAGCGGCGTTCAAGGTTGCCTATCACACCTTCATAAGGACTGAAATAGGTGCCGCTGCCGTATTCGCTTGTGCGCACAAGCTTTATTTTTTCGCCTTTTGTTCCGTAAAGCACAGCATCAACAGCCTTTTGTGGCAGATCCTTTACAGGTGTATCAAGCGAAAAACCATAGTGATTGGCCAAGCCCTCATAATACATCTGCGCAATTGACGCACCGTCAACATAATTCCATCCGCTGCCTTTGATGGCTCCGCCCCTAATTGAGAGTTTCTTGTCGGGAATAATAAGGTCGGGGTCAACCTTCATAAAAACGCCGAGACCGGAACAGGTTGGGCAGGCACCGTATGGATTATTGAAAGAAAACATGCGCGGTGCAAGCTCTTCAATACTCACGCCGTGCTCTGGGCAGGCATAGTTTTGAGAAAACAGTATCTCGCTGCCGTCGACAATATCAACAACTGCAAGCCCGCCGGAAAGGCCGGTTGCTGTTTCAATGGAGTCTGCAACGCGCGCGCGTATTTCCGGCTTTATAACAAGCCTGTCTACCACTATCTCGATCGTGTGTTTTTTGTTTTTTTCAAGCTTTATTTCCTCGGAAAGGTCATAGATATTGTCGTCAACCCGCACACGCACAAATCCGGAGCGCCTTGCCGCGTCAAATTCCTTGATATGCTCGCCTTTTCTCGCACGGATAACCGGCGCAAGAACTTGGATCTTTGAACCCTGCGGCAACGCCATAACCTTGTCGACGATCTGGTCTATTGTCTGCTGCCTTATTTCACGCCCGCAGACCGGGCAGTGCGGCACGCCGATTCTGGCGTACATAAGACGCAGATAGTCATAGATTTCTGTAACAGTTCCGACAGTGGAGCGCGGGTTTTTCGATGTGGTTTTCTGGTCGATTGAAATGGCAGGTGAAAGCCCCTCGATATAATCCACGTCCGGCTTGTCCATCTGCCCTAAAAACTGACGTGCATAGGATGACAGCGATTCAACGTAACGCCTCTGCCCTTCCGCGTATATTGTGTCAAAGGCAAGTGACGATTTGCCGCTTCCTGAAAGCCCCGTAAAGACTACAAGCTTGTCACGTGGAATTTCGATATCAATATTTTTTAAATTATGCTCCCGAGCACCTTTTATAAAGATTGAATTCTTAGACATTTAAGTTTACCCCTTAATTTTAACTACAGCGATTTTTAAAAATAAGATGCATTGCTTTGTTTTCCCCGCAGGAGGCGGAGGAGAAACAACCCCTTATTTTCCTTAAAAATATAATTACGATAACATCTTGGTATTAATATCATCAGTCGCCTCCGCGGAGGTCTTTTATCTTGTCACGCAGATAAGCCGCCTGTTCAAATTCGAGCAGCTTGGAAGCCGCGCGCATTTCTTTCTCAAGCTTTGCAATAATAGCGTCTCGTTCGGGTTTAGCAAGCTTCTTGAATGTTTTGCGATCGCTTGTATCCTCTTTTGATGATATTTCAAGGATATCCCGAACATCTTTGACAATCGTTTTCGGAGTGATTCCGTGCGCCTCGTTGTATTTCATCTGAATCGCACGACGGCGCAGTGTCTCATCAATCGCACGCTCCATGGATTTCGTCACATTGTCGGCATACATGATCACACTGCCGCCTGAGTTACGCGCCGCACGCCCTATCGTCTGCACAAGTGACGTTTCACTGCGCAAAAAGCCCTCTTTATCTGCGTCGAGAATCGCCACCAGAGATACCTCAGGGATATCAAGGCCCTCGCGCAAAAGATTTATACCGATAAGCACATCAAATTCGCCAAGACGCAGGTCACGGATAATCTCCATTCGTTCTATTGTGTCGATACCAAAGTGCATATACCGCACCTTTACACCCATACCGTCAAGGTAATGCGTCAAATCCTCCGCCATCTTCTTGGTTAGCGTTGTGACAAGCACACGCTCGCCACGCTCGGCACGCGTGTTTATTTCTGACAGCAGATCGTCTATTTGCCCTTCTGACGGTCTGACGCTGATTTCAGGGTCAAGGAGCCCTGTCGGTCTTATAACCTGCTCAACGATCTGTGCGCTGCGTCCCTTTTCATAATCACTGGGCGTAGCACTGACATAAATCGCCTGATTTTCTCGTTCACAAAACTCGTCAAAATCAAGAGGACGGTTGTCAAAAGCGGATGGAAGCCGGAAACCGAATTCAATAAGGTTCTTTTTTCTCGCCCGGTCACCGCCATACATGCCGCGTACCTGCGGCAAAGTAACATGCGACTCATCAACAAACAACAGGTAATCTTTCGGAAAATAATCAATAAGCGTAAACGGCGCGCTCCCCGGCTCTCGCCCGGAAAGTACGCTTGAATAGTTTTCGATGCCGCTGCAGAAGCCCACCTCGCGCATCATCTCGATATCATACTTTGTGCGCTGTTCAATGCGCTGCGCTTCAAGCAGCTTGCCGTTCTTCTTAAAATATTCAACTCGCGTATCAAGCTCATTTTCGATTCGAACAATCGCGCTTTCCATTTTCTCACGAGGAACGATATAATGAGAAGCGGGGTATATTGCAATATGATTTAAAGTTCCTTTAACCTCGCCGGTCAGTGTGTTTATTTCGGTAATCCGCTCAATTTCGTCGCCGAAAAATTCTATTCTGATTGCAGAATCACCGGAATAAGCGGGAAAAACTTCGATAACATCACCGCGCACCCGGAATTTGTTGCGAATGAAATTTATATCGTTACGCTCGTATTGTATCTCAACCAGCTTTTTAATCATATCATCACGCTCACGGGTTTGACCCGGGCGCAAAGAGATAACAAGATTGCGGTAATCAATCGGATCGCCAAGGCTGTATATGCAGGAAACACTAGATACAATAATAACGTCACGCCGTTCGGACAATGACGATGTCGCGGAATGGCGCAACTTGTCTATTTCATCATTAATTGCAGAATCTTTTTCAATATAAGTGTCTGTATGTGGAATATAGGCCTCCGGCTGGTAATAATCATAATAGCTCACAAAATATTCAACAGCATTATTGG
>DBTI01000296.1 GCA_002306975.1 Ruminococcaceae bacterium UBA1320 | reverse complement strand
ATATATTTTGAATCCGTTTTCACCGTTTATATTGAGTATGCCGCCCATATCCTCCACCCTGTCCGCGATGTTTTTAAGACCAATGCCGGAGGATTCCTGCGGTGAAGCCATTCCCCTGCCGTTGTCGCTGATTGAAAGGGTATAAAACGCCGGCTGTTCACGCAGCGTTATGTTTGCTGCTGTTGCGCCTGAATGCCGCGCAATGTTGGCTAATGACTCTTTAATAATGGCGATCAAGGCATATTTTATTTTTTTGTCTGGGCTGCCCGGAATGTCATATTCGAGCGTGACCGGGCAGTAATTAAAACCGGAGGTAACACCCCTCACCTCCGTATAAAGGTCGACGGATTCGTCATAAAGATCGTGGACGCTTGTGCGGATGCTGTCCATACCCTGAGTGAGCGTATTCTTAACCGTTTCGAGCCGTTCTTTTTCAGCCTCATCCTTGCTTGTCGCCATCAGCGCGCCAATCTGCAAGATAGCGCTTGAAAGCAGATGCCCCACACTGTCGTGTATATCGCGGGCTATGCGGTTGCGTTCAGTTAAAGTGGCAAGGTTTATTTCATAATCCTGCTTTTGCAGAAACTCTTTGTTTTTTTCTTCAACTTTTATCGCCGTTTCTTTCGCGCTGTCTCGAAGCTCAATATATTCTCTTTTTGATTTTTCGATTGTTCCCGTGCGGTAGGACATAAGCATGCTAACCGAAATCAGCAACGCGCCGAAAATTCCGATATAGAACTGCCCCTGCAAAAGCGTCGTAAAAACAGGCAGCGCGGAAATGGCAAGCCACCACCATCGCGCCGATTTAAGGTCATAGCACACTCCGGCAAAAAAAGCAAAAGCAGCGGGACGAAAACACAGACCAAACAATACGCCGCAAAGCAGCACAGCTTTAACACCGGATTTTTAAAATAAGCGCTTACCGCGATAACGATAACTGCGATAATAACAGGAACAACAACATAGTAACCGCTCTCATGCATCAAATAAACCGCGAGGCAAAGTGTGAACAAAACGAATTGATCAAGCAGCCTGTTCATCTTTTCGCCCCCGGTTCTTTTGTTTGTTAATAGTGATTATCTGAATCAATTCTATCATAGTTCTCAGTCATTAACAATCTGACAGACTACAAAAAACAAAGTGAGTCATGACATTTGTCACCCGTTTTATGGACGAAATTCACTTATGCGGCGCTTTACAAAACTGTAAAATTAAAATATCGAAAAGGGCATAGATTAAAACATTTAAGCAGGGGGTTAAAAAATGGTTGTAAAGGTAGAGAACCTTGTCAAAAGATACGGAAGCCTTGTGGCGCTTGACCACTTCAACTTTGAAGTAAACGAGGGCGAAGTATTCGGGCTTCTCGGTCCCAACGGATCGGGAAAGTCCACGGCGATCGGCTGCATCTTATCGCTTCTCACCTATGACAAAGGCAAAATCGAACTGTTCGGCAAACCGATGTCGCCGACTGCGTATGACATAAAACGCGACATTGGCGTGATCATGCAGAATGTGGCGGTGTTTGACGAGCTGACGGTTTACGAAAACATAAATTACTTCTGCGGTCTTTACGTAAAAGATAAAGCAACATGCGCCGCGCTGACCGAAGAAGCGATAGAATTTTCGGGATTAAACGATTTCCGAAAATTTGTTCCCAAAAAGCTAAGCGGCGGTCTTCTGCGCAGGCTCAACATTGCGTGCGGAATAGCGCACAAGCCAAAGCTGATTATTCTTGACGAGCCAACGGTCGCAGTTGACCCGCAAAGCCGCAACAACATTCTTGAGGGTATCCAAAAGCTCAACCGCGGCGGCGCGACGGTCATCTACACCTCGCATTACATGGAAGAGGTAGAGCAGATCTGCACACGCATCGCCATCATGGATAAAGGCCGCATCATAGCGACGGGCACAAACGATGAGCTTAAAGGCATGATAAGCGCCGGTGAAAAGGTGACGGTAGAGGTTTATAATCCCGATGACGTGCTTGAAGAAGGTCTCGGCAGCCTGTCGGGCGTTTTAAGCGCCGAGCTAAATCAGAATATGCTTGAAGTAAAATCAGTCAGAGGTAAAAACAATCTGACTGCGATTCTTGAACACCTTAAAACAAACGGCGTAAGGTATGGCAAAGTTTACAGTGAGCTGCCCACTCTCAATGATGTATTTCTTGAGATTACCGGCAAGCAGCTTAGGGATTGAGGTGATAAAAAATGTTCACCAGAATTTTCACCACACGGTTAAAATGCATCGTAAGAGACAGATACACACTGTTCTGGACACTGCTGTTCCCCATTATCCTCGCAACGCTGTTTCACTTTGCGTTTGCAAACCTTGATAAGGACTGGGTTTTTTCAAAAGTTAATATTGCTGTGGTTAACAATACTGAATTTCAAAAAGACACGACCTTTCAGACATCGCTCGACGCGGTATCGGGGAAAGATAAAACCTCAAAGCAACAGGTGCTTTTTAACATCACCTATTGCGATAAGGATAAAGCGGACACTTTGCTTTTGGACAGTAAGATTGACGGCTATATAAATTATGACGGCGAGCCAAAACTTGTTGTAAAAGACTCCGATTTTAACCAGAGCATTATAAAGTCTTACCTTGATGAATATAAGCAGACCAAAGACTCCATTATGACGATTATTAAGAACAATCCATCCTCGGCGGCAACGATAATGAATGATTTGTCTCACGACACAACCTATTTAACAGAAGTCTCTATGAACAAATCAAAGCCGAATGAAACGCTGAATTATTTCTATGCGCTTATTGGAATGGCTTGTCTTTACGGCGGATTTTTAGGGTTAAAAGAGGTTGTGGCGATTCAGGCAAACCAGTCGCCGCAGGGCGCGCGCGTCAACCTTGCCCCCGTTAACAAACTGAAGGTTTTTCTTTCTTCAATTTGCGCAGCCACATTAGTGCAAACGCTTTGCGCTTTTGTACTGATATTATATCTGTCGTTTGTTTTATCAATTGATTTCGGCACAAAAATACCGTTTATCCTTTTAGCCATCGTTGTCAGCAGCTTGACCGGTGTTTCTTTTGGCGCTTTCATTGCGGCTGTTTTGAAAGCGGGCGAAAATGTCAAAACCGCGGTTATCATTACGCTGACGATGGTAATGTCGTTCCTGTCCGGTCTTATGATTGTTGAAATAAAATATGTTGTTCAAAAATTTGCCCCGGTGGTTGCCTTTTTGAACCCCGCCAACATCATTACCGACACCTTTTATTCCCTTTATTATTTTGACACGACAACCCGTTTTTTTAACGATATCTTTATTCTTTTAGGATTCTCGGCGGTATTCTATCTTGGATTGTATCTGGTAATGAGGAGGCAGCGCTATGAGAGCATCTAAAATACGGTTTCCCATTCTTAAAACCTATTTTAAAGTGATAAAAAAGAATCTGCCTTCTCTATTAATCTATATCGTTATCTTTCTTGCCATTTCAGTTTTGATGACTAAGTTTAATGGCAGCAGCGCTAACGCAAGCTTTCAGGAAACGAAAACCAAAGTGGTATTTCTGGACAAAGACAACACTCCGCTCACAAAAGGGCTGAAAGACAGCCTTGACCCAAGCTCCGATTTTTTTAATTACGCTGACAATAAAGAGGATCTCTCAGACGCGCTGTTTTTTCACACCATCCAGTATATTGTAAGGATTCCCGAAGGCTTTACGCAAAAGTTTTTAAACGGTGAAAATGTATCGGTTGAAAAGACCGTCGGTCAAAACGCGATAAGCGGGGTCAATATTGATCTTATCATCAACAATTACTTTTCAACTGCCCGGCTTTATAATAAAAATATACCCGATATCTCACAGGATCAGCTTGTAAAATACGTAAAAGACAGCATCTCTCAAAAAACCGAGGTAACAACAAAAAGTTATGGTTCATCATCAAATTTGGAGACCGCCACTCCCTATTTCAATTTTGCCAGTTATTCAGTTTTAGTGGTAATTTTCCTCGGTGTTTCAACCGTAATGCTGGTTTTCAACAAAAAGGATTTGCGAAACCGAAACCTTGCCTCACCTGTCAAGTCTACAAGCATGAGCATACAAATTTTTATCGGTCATTTTGTTTTAATGCTTATCGCATGGATATTCGCCGTAATCTTGAGCCTGTTTCTTTGCGGCACGGACATTATCGGCAAGAACTTCGCGCTGTTGTGCCTCAACCTGTTATGTGTCAGCATTGCCTGTCTCAGCATCAGTTTTTTTATCGCAAACTTCATAACCAACCGCGGGGTTTTGCACGCTGTGACAAATGTTTTATCGCTTGGTCTTTCTTTTGTCAGCGGCATATTTGTTCCACAAGAGCTTCTCAGCGGTACACTTCTTTCTGTCGCTCATTTCACGCCGACCTACTGGTATGTTAAAGCGACAAACGACATCGGTTCACTCTCCGCTTTCAACTCCGATACGCTTTCTCCAATTTTTAACGCAATGCTCATACAGATTGGATTCGCCGCCGCCTTTTTCGCCTTGACGATGGCGGTTTCGCGTCAGAGAAAGGCAGCGTAAATAGCACAGCATAAAACCCCCGCGGCTATGAATTGACCCCAAAAAGTTAGAC
>DBTI01000133.1 GCA_002306975.1 Ruminococcaceae bacterium UBA1320 | reverse complement strand
ATAAGCTTGGCTACGAAAAAAGCGAGAGAATATCAGACAATGACGAATCGGCGGTGTCGAAAAATTATCGAAACGGTTATTCTCAAAAGACGATAAAATCACAGCTTGGCGAGGTACAGGTGAAAATCCCTCGTGACAGGATTGGCGAATATGAGCCTCAAATCATTGAGAAATACAATCGAAATGCCGATGGCATGGAAGAAAAAATATTATCACTGTACTCATGCGGCATGAGCCAGAGGGATATTACAGAGCAGATCAAGAACCTGTATGATGTGGAAATATCTCCTGAACTTGTGAGTAAAATCAGCGAAAAAATCATGCCGGAAGTAACAGCTTGGCAGAACCGTCCATTGGAGACTGTGTACCCCTTTGTCTTCATGGATGCAATACACTACAAGGTGAAAGAAGACCACCAAATCGTCACCAAAGCTGCTTATGTGGTGCTTGGTGTTACAATTGATGGCTGCAAGGATATCCTGGGGATTTGGATAGGTGAGCATGAAAGCAGCAAGTTCTGGCTAAGTGTGCTCAATGATCTGAAAAGCCGTGGTGTGCTTGATGTTTACCTGTTTTGTGTGGATGGCTTGAAAGGCTTTCAGGAAGCTATTTCTGCTGTATATCCCAAAGCTCAGATTCAGCGCTGTATTATCCATCAAATACGCTATAGCACTCGATTTGTCGGTTACAAAGATATTAAACAACTGATGGCAGATTTAAAGCTGGTTTACAGAGCTGTTACGGAAGAAGAAGCCCTTGAAAACCTAATGGCATTCAAAGAAAAATGGGGTAAAAAATATCCGTCATGCGTTAAAACATGGGAAGACAACTGGGATATTTTAAACACATTTTTCGCATACCCTCCCGAAATCCGGAAGATAATATATACGACTAATATCATTGAAGGGCTAAACCGGCAGTTCCGCCAGGTAACAAAGAACAAACCATCGTTTGTAAACGATGATTCTTTGAAGAAATTGCTCTATCTCGCTTCTAAGAATATTGTCGAACGCTGGACACAGCGCTGTCGAAATTGGGATGTGGTTTTGAACCAGCTAAACATCATGTTTCAAGACCGAATTGCCGGATAATTTCCCCTTGAAATAGCATTTCCGGAAGCGCTGTCGGCATTCACGCCTGCGGGCGCGCATACCACCATCACTTCCGGAAGAACGGCAAACACGGGAAAATCCCAACCTTTGATTTCGTTTGAAATCAAACTCCATTTGCACTGATTTCTGTCTGACTGGAATTCCTATTTACACAAAATTCGCCGAGTTGCCTTAAATTTAAGTTAAGTATTGCCATTCAGCATATCGCCAATGTCATTTTCTACGGCCTGAAGATGCAGTTTAAGCGTTTCTATACTTTTCTCGGCATTCTTCTGTTTCATATAATATATTATTAATCCATGGGGGTTTAGGGCGTTTTGATATATTTTATTATTTGAAAATGAGTCTACGCGGAATTGGCGTATTTTTTCATACAGGTTTTTGTTGATTTCCATCATAATTTTATTTCCGGAATATCTGATAATAGATGCATGGAATGCTTCATCAAGCATCAGCAGTTTTACAGTATCTTTAATATTTACAGCTTCATTGAATGCCGCCTGAATTGATTCCAATTCTTCGATTTTACCTGCATCAATTTTAAGTATAGCAAGTTCCATTGCAGCTGGTTCCAACGCTATGCGAACCTGCATAAATTCGCGGAAAACCTGAATGTTTGAAAGTCTCTGCGGGTCGCTTACGATATCTTTTTTTGTCAGATCAGCAATGAAAGCCCCTTTTCCGACAACAATATCTATATAACCCATAGCGCTCAAAACCTTAATGGCTTCCCTTAATGTCGGTCGGCTGACACCCAACTGTTTGCACAACTCGGTATCGGAAGGAATTTTGTACCCAACCTTATATTCTCCGGAAACAACAAGCTTTTTTATGCTTGTTACGACTTCATCTGTCAAGGATATTCTTTTGATAGGCTCCATATTATAGTTCAACCTTCTTCTAAAATTTTAAATGGCAGAAAGGGTCCAATACATTATTTTGAGCAGAAACACATCACTACAAAAGGTTAAATACATTTTGGATCTATTACTTGATTCATATCGAAGAGTGAAGTTTTTAAATGCTGAATGACAGCGTCTTCACCTTGCTGACAATTTCTGTTATAAATAGCTTGCCAAATTTCTTCGTGCGGAATAAGCGCATGGTTTGCGTTGTCTTTGATGGAAAAAGCGCGAATACGGTATTCAATTATACAATCCGCAATTATTTTCCCCATTTTTACGAACAGCTGATTATGGCTGGCCTCAGCAATCGACAAGTGAAAAGCTTCATCATATTTGCACATTTCCAAAATGTCATTTTGTTTAACTGATTTACAAAATTGTTTGTGTATCTGTTCGATATGCTTAATATCTTCATCAGTGGCTCGTTCTATGGCAAGACGCGCGGTCATCGGCTCAAGTGCTAAGCGAACCTCCATATAATCCGAAATATCGGCTTCGTTTTCTTTAAACCAGTTTTTTGCGGTTGACTGCAAACGCTGGCTCGTATTTTGTGCAATTACTGAACCGCTACCCTGCCTGCTTTCAAGAATCCCAATGATCTGCATCATACGGTATGCTTCGCGTATGGTCGATCTGCCGACATGAAACATTTCGCATGCTTCTTTTTCTGTGGGCATTTTATCTCCGGGTTTATATTCACGTTCAACGATTAACTGCTGAAGGTTTTTCATAACTTGTTCAACAATAGGTGTACGCTTAATAGCCTCCATAAAAATACCATTCCTTTATCGACTGTTTATGCCGGTGTATTTAAATTCGTAATATAAGGTTGTCAGTTTTTACAAAAGTATTGCGATAAATAAAAATCATACTGTACTGAAAGAATAATTTAAGTTTTATATAATTCCAAACGTAGACAAAATCGTAGAAAGATAAAAAATAAACGTTTGAAAACTGTTATGTGTCGAGCAACTTTGCTTTATCTATTACAAATTTTGTATTGTCTGACAATTTGATTATATATAAAAATCAGTATCTTGTCAATTCAAATATATAAGTTTGACATACTGATTAATATTGACTATTTAAAATAATGATTACCTGTATAACTTCACCAATATATAAATAATTGAGGAAAAAGCGAATTTAAAAAAATATATATTGACGTATATAGTGATTGTTGATATACTAAATAAGTAACTTATCAGACAAATTCTATATGATTTGTGTTAATTAATAGATTAATAATTGATTTTCAACAATTTTTATTGAAAAAGCAAGAAAAATAGCTTGACTTCTAAAATATAAGTTGATATAATGCAGATAGTAAAGTTGTCATACAATTTTATAATAAAACAAAGGATGGAGGGTAATACATGCCTGCTAAAAACATTCAGGGAATTATCGCACCACTGATAACGCCATTTACAAAGGAAGGAGAATTGGACGAGGAATTACTGAAATCAGAAGTATGTCTTTTGATAAAAGCTAGAATTGACGGGATAAGCCCGGGAGGAAGTACAGGAGAAGGGGCTGCTGTAACAGACGAAGAACTTATTAGAATGGTGAAAATAATCCGTTCTATTGATCAGGACATTCTGATCGTTGCAGGTGTAATAAGAAACAGTACGCAGGCAGCGGTAAAAGCGTGCCTGGGCGCAAAAGCCGCAGGGGCTGATGCAGTGATGGTAACGCCGGTTTCATATAACGTGCTTGTGCCGGATGATGACGGAAATTACAGTTTTTATGAGACAATCTCAAAGGAAGTTGGTCTTCCTATTGTCATTTATAATGTTGTTCCTCAAAATACAATCCATGCAGATTTGTTTAAGAAAATTTCAAAAATCGAAAATGTAATCGGAATTAAGCAAAGCTGCGGCGGAATTACTTCTTTTTATGAAATGAAAATGCGGTGCGGTAATTGTGCCAAAATTTTCAGTGCAACGGACGAAATGCTTTATTCAACCTTTGAGCTTGGCGCAGATGGAGCTATTTCGGCAATTTTAACGGTATTTCCTGAACTTTGCGTGCAGATGTGGAAAGATGTGGAAAATAAAAATTTAAAAGATGCTCTTGAAATGCAGAATAAGATTTATCCGGTATGGCAAACGATAGCTGGCAGCCAATTTCCAATTCGTATAAAATTTGCGCTCAGCCTTCTTGGCAGGAATGCGGGCTATCCGCGTGGGCCGATTGTTCACATCTCCGAATCGGATAAAGCCAATATAAAGAAGGCACTAAAAGATTCCGGGTTTATTAAATAGTGCGTGAAATTTTCGGGCAAAAATGTTGAAAATAATAAATTAATATAAAATATGGGAATGGAGTTATACCTATGAAAAAGCAGGAGTTTACAGCTAAGTACGGCAAAATATTACTTCCTTTGGTTACGCCATATGACAAAAACGAAGAAATTGATTACAACAAATATGCTGAGTTGATTGAATATCTGATTAAAAATGATTTATGTGACTCATTTATTGTTACCGGCACCACAGGTGAGGCTTCTTTGCTGACTTTCGAAGAAAGAGTCAAGTTAATGGAGGTTGCGGTAAAAACCACTGCAGGCAGAAAGCCTGTCATAGCGGGTACTGGTTGCGCTTCAACAAAAGAAACAATTTCATTGACAAAAAAGGCGGAAGAAATTGGGATAGACCTTTGCCTGATCGTCTGTCCGTTTTACAACAAGCCGACTCAGCAAGGCATTTATAATCATTATAAGGCCATTGCTGCAAGCACGACTGTAAATATTATGTTATATAATATACCGATTTTTGTTGGCGTAAATATGGAAGCTGATACGGTTGCCAAACTTTCAGCGATTAGAAATATAATCGGTGTTAAAGATGAAGCCGGAATCAACCCGACGCAGGTTACCGATTATTTTCTTGCTACGGAGAAGACCAATCCGGATTTCATTATATTTAACGGAGACGACATTATGCTTCTTCCGACAATTGTTCAAGGAGCAATGGGAATCGTCAGCGGCGGAGCTCATATCTTCGGGCACGAAATACGCGCAATTTTTGATGCTTTCGAAAAGGGTGACACGAACAAAGCAAAGGAATTATTTATTCCTCTGTACAAATTCTGCAAATCCTGCGGTCAAAACGGGAGAATCCTGCCCAATTCAATTATGCGGCCTGCAATTGAACTTGTAACCGGTATAAATGTCGGCCCGGCAAGAAGCCCTCTTGCTCCTATAATGGATAAAGAAAAAGAAGTTCTGATTGCAACCCTTAAAGAAATTGGCAAACTGCATCTTTAATAAAAAAATATAAATAATAAGTAATGGCCCGAAATATTTTAACTGCGCGTTCGGATGGAAATGTCTGAAGCATTAAGAGCATTTAGATTTCGGGTCATTTTGCCAGAGTATATTTGTAAAAGATAGATTCACTAAAGCGAACGCGAAGCAATTTGTTTGGAATCTAATGAGATTAGAAACATTACTGTACTTTAAAGTCGCTGTAAATATGTTTTAAATTAATGTGCGATTCTGCCAAAGTACGCAGTTATCGATATTGTACAAACCTACTTGTTAAAGTTGAACTTTAATAAATCATAACTTTTGATGAACCACTTTGCCAGGGAGGGGCGGCTTTTATTGAAAAATATAAATTGTGATAAAAAACTATATCCCTCAGGGTCGCTAAGAAGAAAAGACAATTTTATTGGTTTGTTATTTGTCGTTCCGTCTTTGATGTTTTTAGCGGTTTTAATTGTTTTCCCAGTTGTGAGAACGGCAATACAAAGTTTTTTCGTATCTGATTATTTCTCGGGCAAGTCCAAATTCGTCGGATTGGGAAACTACGCGAGCATTCTTAGCGACTCAACATTCTGGAAAGCCCTTTACGTAGATGCTATCTGGACAGTCGGCAGCCTTGCCGGTCAGCTTTTGGTAGGTTTAGGGGTAGCTTTGCTGATTAATAAAAAGTCAAAATTCATGGTCGTTATCAGGACGCTGCTGCTTGTTCCCTACATTATACCTGTTGTTGCGATGTGCCTCACTTTCAGATGGATGCTGAATGACACATATGGCATAATATCAAAATTGCTGAACAGTATAGGCCTTCTTGATTATGGTTCGTCTCTCTTTTCACAGGCTTCAACAGCGCTTCCAACGGTAATTCTGATTAATGTGTACCGCGCTTTCCCGTTTGTTATGATCTGCTATTGGGCGGCGCTGCAGGCAATACCAATCGATATTTATGAGGCGGTGAATATTGACGGCGCTTCAGCCTGGCAAAGGTTTCGTTATATTACATTGCCGGGTCTCAAAGAAATAACGTTGACGCTACTGATTATTCGCACAATTTGGAACTTTAATTACTATGACCTTATTTACCTTCTTACACAGGGAGGTCCTGCACAAACGACTCAGCACCTTCCGATATTGATTTATACGGAAGCTATGGGTATGTTCAATTTCAATGGCGCTGCCGCAATTTCAATGCTGATGGGCTTGATACTGGCGACCGCAATATTTATCTATATGAGATGCTTGGGCAGGGATCAGACCGAGTAACAAATATAGGCGAAAACGGACCGAAGTAAAGGAGGTAAACAATTTTGATCAAAAAGAAGACAGTACTGGAGTTCTTCCGGTATCTTGTTTTAATTATCATTGTATTAGGGGTCCTTTTCCCGCTTTATTGGATGATATTATCATCACTTAAGCCTGCGGAAGATTTGTTTTCGACGAACCCCACGCTATTGCCCGAGAGGGTATCGCTTGAATGGTATAAGACAGTAATTGCCAACAGCAACGTCGGACAGTATTTTTTAAACAGCTTTATTGTAGCCACTTCTGCAATGCTCATCAGCCTTGTCGTTACGACAATGGGCGCTTACAGTTTGACGCGCTTTAAATATAAGGGAAGAAAATTAATTTTGCTTGCCGTTTTGTCAAGCTATGTTTTCCCCTCTATATTGTTGCTTCTGCCTCTTTATAATATTCTTTCATCACTTGGCTTGCTGAATTCTTTTATTGGCATAATAATAACCCATACAACGATTACAATACCTTATTCTCTGTGGATATTGAAGTCTTATTTTCAGGACGTTCCGCCGGCTTTGGAAGAAGCGGGGATGATAGACGGATTAACAAGGTTTGGTACGTTTATTCATATTGTAATCCCCGTTACCAAACCAGGAATTTTATCATGCGGCTTGTTTTCCTTCATACTGTCGTGGGACGAATATCTGTATGCCAGCGTATTCCTTACGGAGTCAAAATATAAAACATTAACAATCGGCATCATGGAATATATCACTTCCTTTGATGTGCGCTGGGGTGAAATCATGGCGACATCAACAATTACAACGTTACCTGTACTCATTATATTTATATTGATACAGAAACATTTTGTAAAAGGTCTGACGGCCGGTGCAGTAAAGGGATGACCGTTCACGGCATTTTTCATCCATTACGGATTTAGGAGAGTTTATGGAGTATATCAATGAAGCAGAGCGAAAAACAAAAGTTTTAACAGAAGTGGATGTTGTTGTTGCCGGTGCGGGGCCTTCCGGTATTGTTGCGGCTATAGCCGCGGCCAGAAACGGCGCAAAAACCGTTTTGATTGAGCAGGACTTTTGCATCGGAAGTAATATCACGTTGGGGCCACTTGAGGCAATTATGACGTTTCATGATTCCTCTTCGCAGATCGTCAATGGAATCCCGCAGGAAATAATCGATCAGATGAAAGCGGAAGGCGGAACGTCAGGGCACGTCAAAGATACGGTAGGTTACTGTTCCACAATTACACCTTTTGATCCTGAAGTCTTTAAGACCGCCGTGTTGGAAATGCTAAAGAAGGCAAATGTACAGATGTTTTTGCAGACCATGCTGGTCGGTGTTATCAAAGAAAAAAGCAATATAAAAGGCATCTTAATTGAGAATAAATCAGGCAGGCAGGCAATTCTGGCCCGCCAGTTTATAGACTGTACGGGTGATGGCGATCTATGTGTTTTGGCCGGAGAAAAATTTGAAATGGGCAGGGCTCAGGACGGCATGACACAGCCGATGACATTGCTGTTTAAAATGGGCGGAGTTGATGTTCCCCTGTTAAAGGATTACATTCGCCAAAACATGACACAGTTCAAGTTTGACAAAAACCTTGAATCGCCGCTTGATTTTAAAATCTTGCATTTGTGGGGATTTGGTGATGTTTTGGCAAAAGGATTCAAGACAGGCAGAATATCGTTAAAACGCTGTGAAATGCACATGATTACCACGGGGAGGGAAAACGAGGTTATCATCAACTTTTCCCGTGTTGACGGTGATGGAACAAATGCGGATGATGTGACAAACGCATATATAAAGTCAATGGCCCAGATAAAGGAATTGTCAGATTATCTTAAAGACTCCCTTCCTGCTTTTAAGGACGCATATATACTTTTTACAGGAAAAGTGGGAAAAAGGGAAACCAGGCGTATAGCCGGAAAATATGTTTTAAAAGGGAACGAAATATTGAATCAAACGGAATTTTTTGACACTGTGGCTAAGGGAGCGTTCCCCATAGATATACATCAGCCCGGTGGCGGCGGTATGTATTTTGAGCTGGTAACAAAGGCATACAATATTCCTTTAAGATGTCTTTTGGCGGAACATTTTGAAAATCTACTTATGGCGGGACGCTGCATATCTATTGATTACAAAGCGCTTGCGTCAATCAGAATATCAGCTTCATGCATGGCGACAGGTCAAGCTGCGGGAGTTACCGCAGCATTAGCATCGGTTTCAAATAGGAATCTATTGCAGGTTCCTATTCAAGAAATATTAGATTGTATAAGAAAATGGGAGGCAGTTAAATGAAAAGAATTCTTGGCGTATTACTGTGCATGGCGGTTCTAATTTCAACTTTTGCCGGATGCTCTTCCGGTAAAGAAAGTTCGGGTACTTCCGATAGTTCTGTAACGCAACAGACCCTAGATCCCAACAAGAAAATTGAGCTCAAAATGTGGACGATGTTGACCACTAACGCCTGTATGACCAATATGAACAACCAGCTTGCCGAGTTCACAAAGAAATATCCGAATATAACGGTAAAACTTGAACCGATGACTTTCGACAATGTTTACGCGAGGCTGATGACTGCTGTTCAAGGTAATTCTTTGCCGGATGTGCTTGATTGCATAGAAGGTCATGTGGCGTTCTTGCAGTCAAAGAACGCCATTGTACCGGTTGACAACCTCATTGACGACCTTGGCGGAAAGAGCGCATTTACACAGAAATATTTGCAGTGGGCTTCCAAAGACGACAAAACATGGGCCTTGCCGGACTGGTCGCTGCATCAGGAGGTTTGGTACAGGACAGATTTATATAAGAAATACGGGCTCTCAATCCCAAAGACATGGGATGAACTTGCTCAAAATGCAAAAAAGCTTAATATTGATTCCAATAATGACGGCAAAACAGATGTTTATGGTATGGCAATTCCTCTTGGCAGAAACATGGTGGCGCAGCAAACGTATTCCCAGTTCCTTTACAGTGCAGGCGTCAATATTTTTGACCCGGCTACCGGTAAATATGCGTTTGGAGATAACAAGGCTATGGCTGTAAAGGCTATGGATGCCATGATAAAGATTTACAAGGAGTCTTCACCGTCCGGATCTATTGACTGGACATGGACGGATTTCAGAACAGCTATGGTCAAAGGTACCGTAGCACAGACCAACGAGTGGGGCGCGATTATTGCACAGGCGAAGGAACAAAATCCACAGATGCTTGATAACCTGTCATGCTTTCCGATGCCCGGCCCGGAGGGCGCGCCAAAGGGAAGCTGTGGCGGAACTTATTATATGTGTGTGACCAAATCAACAAGCGACCGTCAGCTTGCTTCGGAATTATTACTTAAATTCCTATTTCAGAAGGATATGCTTGCGCAAAGGGCAAATACCAGACCTGTGTACGCTTTGCCTACCATGACGGCAGCATTCAATTCGGATACTTACAACAGTGACGATATGGTCAAGAAATTTTCCAAGGAGATCAAGGATATTTATATAAAGGTACTTCCGACAGAGGAAAGAAACGGTTTTGAACATGGTTTGAATACGGCAGCCAGTGAAATAGAATCATCCAATATCATGGGAGATGCTATTCAAAATGTCTTACTGAAAGGGTGGTCGACGACCAAAGCCGTCGATTGGCTGGACCAACAGCTCCAATCTATTATAAATAAATAATTTTATAATATTTTCAAAGTGTTATAGAGGCAGCGAAGCGGGCATGACAATCCAATGTCTTGTCCGTTTCTCTAATTTACCCGGGTAAAACAGAATAACTCAGATTTATAAAGCAAATATGTAGACAGGAAAGGCTGATCTTAATGAGAAAATATAAAATAATTGATATCGCTTCCGGAGTTGTCGACGGGGTGGAAGTACAGATGCCGGATAGCGTGGAGGTCTATAAGGAAAATTGGTTTGAATGGACGGCAACTTCACTGCGCTCACACATGAAAACGTCGGAATTGGCAGGAGGAGTGTTGCGTATCTGGAAACATACTCCGATTTTCGCCGAGTTGGAATACCATCATGACAGTGAATTGTTTTATTTTGCTCAGGGTACGGCTATATTGCCATTTGCCGATATGAAAGACGGAGAGATCGATATGGACAGCGTACAGCTTGTACGTGTTCCGGCGGGCACGCAGATCATCATAAAGCCTGGTAAGGCCCATTTTGTTGCTGTGGCCGAGGATAATACGCCGGTTGTTATCATTGTTGCAAGCCCTGCTATGGATGCGCCCCGGCTTAGCTTTGAAGAACCGGTTGTGGGAGTTTAGGAAAATCTGATTATCACGGAAGAGGTTTATGATGAGCAAATATTCGGTTGGTGTAGATTTCGGCACGCTGTCAGCGCGCGCACTGCTTGTAAATAATCTTGACGGAACAGAGATATATGTAAGCGAGTATGAATATCCGCACGGTGTCATGCGCGATAGTCTGCCGGACGGTACAAAACTTGGGTCGGACTGGGCGCTCCAGCATCCGCATGATTACATAGAAGCACTCTCCAAAACTGTAAGCGATGTTATAGTACATTCCGGTATTGATAAAAACGATATAACAGGGATAGGGATCGATTTTACTTCGTGCACAATACTTCCCGTTCAGAATGACGGAACACCGCTTTGCATGATCTCTGGATTTGAGGGTCAGCCGCATGCTTATGCAAAATTATGGCAGCATCATGCCGCGCAGCGTGATGCGGATGCCCTCAACAGTAAAGCCGCGGAAAGCGGTCAATCATGGCTGTCGCTATACGGAGGGCGCATTTCGAGCGAATGGCTCGTGCCAAAGGCAATGCAGATGTCGCGTGAGGCTCCTGATGTATACGACGCGTCGGACAGGATTATTGAAGCAGGCGACTGGATAGTGTGGCAGTTATGTGGAGAAGAAAGACGCAGCGCCTGTAATGCGGGCTACAAAGCTTTATGGCAGGGGAAGTATCCGTCAAATGAATTCTTCAGGCTACTTAATCCGCGTCTTGAAAATATAGTCGCTGAGAAGCTTTCCGATGATATAAGGCCGCTCGGTGGCCGCGCAGGTGTTATTACGAAAAAAGCGGCACAGATTACCGGTTTACGTGAAGGAACGGCGGTCGCTGTCGGAATTATAGACGCTCACGCATCCGTACCGGCTTGCAAAATAAGCGGACCTGGAAAAATGTTAATGATTATTGGGACATCTACCTGTCACATGCTGTTAAGCAATCAGAAAAGAAATGTCCCGGGTAACTGCGGTGTGGTAGAAAACGGTATTTTGCCCGGGCTTTATGCATATGAAGCAGGCCAATGCTGCGTGGGCGACAGCTTTTCGTGGTTTGTTCATAATTACATTAGTTCTGAATATGAAAAAGCCGCAAAAGCCGCCGGTGTGAACATTCATAAATTTTTGCGAGAAAAAGCGGAAAAGCTGAAGCCGGGTGAGAATGGCCTTTTGGCGCTTGACTGGTGGAGTGGCGTACGTTCCACGCTTATGGACGCTGATTTGAGCGGGTTGATTCTTGGATTGACCTTGCAGACTAAGCCCGAGGAGATATACCGCGCGTTGATAGAAGCGACGGCTTACGGAACGCGTTATATCATTGAAAATTTTGAGTCTGCGGGCATTCGGATAGATGAACTCTATGCTGCGGGTGGAATCGCTTCAAAGGATTCGATGACGATGCAGATTTATGCTGATGTATCCGGCCGGGAGATAAAAATTTCCGGAAGTTCACAGTCGGCCGCACTTGGCAGCGCTATTTTCGGTGCTGTGGCGGCGGGAAAAGAAAAAGGCGGCTATGACGATATTTATGATGCGATCAACAGCATGGGTAAACTTGATGATAAAGTCTATCGCCCTGTTCCGGAAAACACGGAAGCCTATGATAAGTTGTATCGTGAGTATAAGACTCTTGTGCAGTATTTTGGCTGCGGGGGCAATGATGTAATGAAACTTCTTAAAAAGCTTAAGAAATAGCAAATTGAAAAACATTTGCATTAGAATAAAGGAGATTATAAAATGGGCAACAAACCGAAGATAGGAATAAGGCCGATTATAGACGGAAGGCGCCATGGCATACGTGAATCGCTTGAAGAACAAACGATGTGGATGGCAAAGGCAGCGGCCGAGTTAATAAGTACAAATCTATATTATCCGGATGGGACTCCCGTGGAATGTGTGATCGCGGATACGACGATTGGGGGAGGAGCCGAGGCGGGTGCATGCGAGGAAAAATTTGCATCCGAAAACGTATGTGCAACTCTTTCAGTTACGCCGTGCTGGTGCTATGGCAGTGAAACGATTGATATGAATCCACTTACGCTGAAGGCTGTATGGGGGTTTAACGGAACGGAACGGCCGGGCGCTGTTTATCTTGCGTGTGCATTGGCGGCATATGCGCAAAAGGGTTTGCCGACATTTGCGATATACGGGAAAGATGTGCAAGATCACGACGATAAGTTCATTCCGGATGATGTGCAGAAAAAGATACTTTCTTTTGCACGCTGTGCTGTCGCGGTCGGACGTATGCGCAATAAAGCGTATGTGGGGATAGGCTCCGTAGCAATGGGCATTGTCGGCTCTGCGGTAATGCCGGATTTTTTTCAAAAATATCTTGGCATACGCGCTGAGTGGGTTGATATGTCGGAGGTCCTTCGGCGAATCAAACTTGAAATCTATGATAAAAATGAGTTTGATAAGGCAATATCCTGGGTAAAAGCCAATTGCCGCGAGGGATTTGACAAGAATCCTGGAGATCTGCGCCATAACAAAGAAAAGAAAGTTGAAGAATGGGAATTCGTTGTAAAAATGACGCTCGTATGTCAGGATATCCTATTCGGCAATGAAAAATTAAATGACATTGGACGATATGAAGAGGCACTGGGGCGTAATGCAATACTCGGCGGCTTTCAGGGGCAGCGTATGTGGACAGACTGGCTGCCAAACGGCGATTTTACCGAGGCTGTTTTGAATACAAGCTTTGACTGGAACGGCAAAAAAGAACCGATACCTTTTGCCACTGAAAATGACAGCCTCAATGGTACAACGATGCTGCTGATGCACCTTCTGACGGGGGCGGCAACAATTTTTGCGGATGTGCGCACATATTGGAGCCCGGAAGCTGTTGAACGTGTGACTGGGGCAAGACCATCCGGCCGCGCGGCAGGTGGATTCATACATCTCATTAATTCCGGCGCAGCGGCGCTTGATGCTACCGGACTTTCAAAAGATAGAGACGGGAACGGCTGCATAAAAAAATGGTGGGAAATGACACAGGAGGATATTGATGCATGCCTTAAGGCGGCAGACTGGTGCCCGGCAGACTTATATTATTTCCGTGGCGGCGGGTATTCGTCACATTTCAGGACACAAGTGGAAATGCCGGTTACAATGGCTCGTGTCAATATAGTGGAAGGAGTCGGCCCGGTTTTGCAGATAGCTGAAGGCTGGACAGTAACACTGCCTGAAAAAATGCATGATATACTCGACCAAAGAACGGACCCTACATGGCCGACAACATGGTTTGCACCGCGTGTTACCGGTGAGGGTGCGTTTAAGGATGCATATACCGTTATGGCAAATTGGGGCGCCAATCACGGAGCGGTTTCCTTTGGTCATATCGGTGCCGATATTATTACGCTTGCTTCAATGCTGCGTATACCGGTTTCGATGCATAATGTTGATATGGAGAAGATTTTCCGCCCGCACAGTTGGGGGGCTTTTGGAGCATCCGATCCTCAGGGAAGCGACTACCGTGCCTGCAGCGCATACGGTCCGCTTTACAAATAAGTATTGCCAATTGTGATTGGCGGTTTGCAAGCCATTTACTCATGGAGATAAATGCTGCGTTGCAGGATACAGCATAAAAAAAGCTGGGGTAATCATCATCCGAAAAGATGTTGGTTATCCCGGCCTTTTGTTTTGAATATTTGGTTTTTAATTGCGCAGTTTAAATTGTTCCGCTGGATTTGCGATTTAAAATGCGCTTAACAAGCGCGGCAGCTTTTGCAGTCAGCGCCTCTATCTCATCGAAATTACCAGTGCGTATAAGGTTTGTGTCTGTAATCCAGCTTCCGCCGCATGCAAAAACATTTTCCAATGACAGATAGGATTCAATATTATTTAAATTGATCCCTCCTGTCGGCATGAATCTAACATTTCTATATGGGGATATAAGACTCTTGAGCATTTCAATGCCGCCGGCTGCTTCGGCAGGGAAAAATTTTAGTGCGGTAATTCCATAATAATAAGCTTGTTCGATTTCCGTCGGTGTTATGCAGCCCGGAAGTATTGCAACTTTATTACTAAGGCAATATTTAACGACCTCGCAAGAAAACCCGGGGCTTACAACAAAAGACGCGCCGGCCCCTAAAGCTTCTTCGGCTTGCGACTTGTCTCGGATAGTTCCAGCCCCAATGATCATGTCCGGGAAGGATTTTTTTATATTGGCTATTGATTTCGCCGCGGCAGTTGTGCGAAAGGTCACTTCAATAGCATTGATACCGCCATTCCTCAATGCGTTAGCCAGAAATACTGCTTTTTCCGAATCGTTTAAAACGGCAACAGGAATAAGCCCGGTTTCGGAAAGAGTTTCAATTAGATTATCCATTTTTCCTCCTGATGGCTATAATAGTGCTCTTTTGAAGAATTATAGCATAGATTAGTTGAGTATACAACAAAAAGTATGATTTAGTAGTTGACTAGTCAAATAGATATGTGCTATAATGATCACAGAGGAAACGCAGTGTGCACATGCTGTTTACCGGATCCAAAGGTGGGTACTCATAGGAGTTATCTGCCTTTTTTTAGCAAATAATACTTACTAAGCGGTTCTTCGCATACTATTTAATCTCACACTATAAAAAACAGATAAGAGGATGGAAAAAATGAAGAAAAGAATAAGCATTCTACTTGCACTTGTCATGGCAGTCGGTGTTATTTCCATGTCGTGTAGTTCCACAAGCAGCAGCCAGACAACAGGAAGCGGCCAGTCGGCAAGCAACACTGCAAAATCAGGCCCATACACCATTGGCTATGACATATATTTTGCGGGAAATTCATGGTCTGTTCAGCTTTATAATGAGTTTAAATCTTATGTTGCTAAAAAAAGCGATGTTGTAAAAACTGTAGATTATGTTGAATCACAGGGTGATGTCAACAAGCAGATCGCCAATATTGAAGACCTTATTGTCAAAAAGGTTGACGTAATCATCACGACACCGAATTCTCCGACTGCTTTGGCGCCTGTTCTGCAAAAGGCAAGGAGCAAGGGCATTAAAGTAGTTCTTCTTGCGGCAAAGGTGAATTCACAAAATGCCTATGACGCCATGGTGACAGTGGATGACAAACAGTTTGGTAAAACTGGTGCCGAGTGGCTTGTCGATAAGCTTAACGGCAAAGGCAACATTCTGGTTCTGAACGGTATAGCCGGATTGTCTGTCAGTGACGACAGATGGGTCGGCGCGAAATCTGTATTTGACAAGTACCCTGATATCAAGGTGGTTGCCAATCAAAACTGCGACTGGGATTATGCTAAAGCAAAAACTGCCGTTAGCAGCATGTTGTCGGCAAATCCTCAGATTGACGGCGTATGGTCACAGGGCGGAGATATGACGCTTGCCGCAATCGAAGATTTCCAGGCGGCAAACCGCAAACTCGTCCCGATGACATCGGAAGATAATAACGGCTTCCTGAAAACGTGGAAAAAGCTTCAGCCACAGGGCTTTTCAAGTATTGCCTGTGCAAAGCCGACATGGCTTGCTGAAAATGCGCTTAATACGGCAATAGATCTTCTTCAAGGCAAGTCTGTTCAAAAAGATCAGTATGTCGACGTTCAAACAATTACAGATTCAACGCTCGATAAATTTGTAAAGCCGAACCTTCCGGATAGTTTCTGGGCAAACTCGCACTTGACAGACAGCGAAATCGAGAAAATTTTCACTAAATAATTCTGAGGAGACTTAGGTATGGGTGTTCAAAAAGATGCTCAAATCATACTTGCTGCCAGAAATATAAAAAAGAGCTTTTACGGCAATACCGTTTTGGAAGGTGTTTCGATCACGTGCAAAAAAGGCGTGGCGTTAGCGCTTGTCGGTGAAAACGGGGCAGGAAAGTCAACTTTGATGAATATCATCAGCGGGGGCCTTCGGCCAGACGCGGGCAGCTTAGAATTCGAAAACCAAGAGATCACACTTTCAAGCTCCAAACAGGCAAAAAATTTGGGTATCTCGTTTGTTCATCAGGAGCTTAGTCTCTTTCCTTATCTCTCGGTCGGTGAGAATATTTTGCTTGGCATAGAGGATACTTATGGATTCGGGATACTTAAGCAGAGAAACATTCACGTAAAAGCCGCGGAGATACTGAAAGAACTTCAATGTGATATTGATGTTAACATTCTCGTGCAGGATTTAAGCCCGGCTCAGCGCCAGATGGTCGAAATTGCGAAAGCATGGGCAATGAAACCAAAGGTTTTGATTTTGGATGAACCAACTTCAAGCTTGTCAAAGTCGGAGACGGACAATCTGTTTTGCAGGGTAAACGACTTAAAGAAACTGGGAGTTTCGATTATTCTGATAACGCACCGAATGGATGAGATTTTTCAAATATGCGATGAAGCCATGGTACTCAAAGACGGGCGGCTCGTTGCAACGGTCGAAACGAAAAGCGTAACCAAAGACGACCTTATTCGCCTGATGGTTGGCAGAGAAATCACCAGGACATTCCCTCAAAGGGAATGTCCTGGTGAAATTCCGCCGGCTATGTTGGAATTATCGAACGTTCAGCTTGGAAACAGGCTTAAGAATATTCATTTGCAAATTCCGAGAGGAAGAGTGATTGGAATCGGCGGACTGGAAGGCCAGGGACAGCGGGAATTAGCAAGAGCGCTGTTCGGCATCACTCCATTTACCTCCGGCGACGTGATTTTGGGAGGAAAAAAAGTTCATATAAATTCCCCTCATGCCGCAATGAAACATAAAATTGGTTTTATTTCGGACGACCGCAAGCTTGAGGGCCTTGTGCTGCCGCTTTCAATTGAAAAAAACATTGAAATGCTGGTGCTTGACAAAATTTCTGCTTTTGGTTTTATAAACAGGAAAAAAGAAAGAAATGAATCTGAAGAGGGCGTTCGGCAGCTCGCAATCAAAACCCCCTCAACGGATCTTCTGGTCAGGCATTTAAGCGGAGGTAATCAGCAAAAGGTCATATTTGCAAAATGGCTTAAAATGAATCCCCATCTGTTGATACTGCATGAGCCGACGCGAGGTGTTGACGTACAGTCCAAGATTGAAATTTATCATCTTATACGAGATCTTACAGCGCGGGGCATGAGTATTATTTTGTTCACCAGCGATATGATTGAACTTATCGGCATGTCGGATTGGATTCATATCATGTATGAGGGCAGCTTAGTGGGCTGTCTGTCCGGTTCCGATGCAACCGAGGAAAAAATCATGGCACTCAGTTCAGGGCAGTCTGTGGAAAACAAATAGAAAGGTTGCTTTTTATATGTTTCGTGGATCACTTTTAAAAAATGCGAAATTATCAGTTCCTGTTTATTTTATATTGATCATCCTGCTTGCGGTAACTTCTGTTTTTTCACCGACTTTCCGCTCAACTGATAATTTTGTCAATATTATCGCGCAGGTAGCGCCATTGGCACTTGCCTCCATCGGGCAGACGGTAGTTTTACTGCTTGGCGGAATTGATCTTTCCATCGGTTCTGTAATCAGTTTGAGCACCATAATTGTAGCATCTGTGAGCGCATCGTCAGGCATGGGGCTTCCGGAAGGGATACTTTTAAGCGTTGCTGCCGGCGCGGCGGTCGGCGCGGTGAACGGTTTCGGTATTGCAAAGCTTAACATACCGCCGCTGATTATGACGCTTTCGACAATGGCGTTTGTAAAAGGTCTGTCACTCTACATTATGCCTTCACCGGGCGGAATGGTTTCCGATAATTTTGTTATGGCTATGGGCAATAACTGGGGAATTGTAAGCCTCAGCGGAATTCTGATTATTGTCTTCTATGCCGTTTCATTTTTCCTGCTCGGGGGAACGAAGTTCGGCAGATATATTTATGCGACGGGAGCGGATGAAATTGCCGCGGACAAAGCCGGACTGCCTGGTGCAAAAGTTAAAATTTCCGGGTATATTCTTGCCGGAATCTTCGCGGCGCTTGCCGGAGTTATTTTGGCTGCGAAAATGGCTTCCGGAGATCCGGTGGTTGGAGACACGTACTCTATGGACTCCGTTGCGGCCTCAGTCGTGGGTGGAACTTCCCTTATGGGAGGCATTGGAGGAGTTTTGGGTACGCTGGCCGGTTCATTCCTTATTTCGATTATTAACAATATACTCAATATGCTCAATATTTTTGCTTATTATCAATATATCATTAAGGGCCTTATCCTTGTTTTTGCCTTGTTCATTTTTCAGCTTAGAAGGAGGCGCAGATAATGAAATCAATCTTTACAAAAATCATCCGGAAACAAACTACCGGAGTATATCTTCTTATGATTTTTACTGTCGCCATTTTTCTTGTGCTTTCGCCCGGAAGTATGTCGGCATCACATCTTATTGACGTTTTCAGACAGGCGGCACCGCTTGGCATCGTGGCGATCGCACAGACGCTGGTGCTTCTGGTGGCCGGCATAGATTTGTCGGTTGGCTCGTTGATCACCCTCGTAAATATTCTCGCGGCGGCAATCATGATGGGGAATAACGCCAATATTTTTCCCGCAGTGGTTTTTACACTGTTTATATCTGCGCTTGTCGGCTTTGTGAACGGGTTTATCATTGTTAAGCTGAAAATACCCGCGTTTCTTGTTACGCTTTCCATGTCAATGATTATTGAAGGCTTCTATTATCTTTATACCCATGGCTCGCCGAAAGGCAGTATCGCCACGGGATTCCGGTTTATCTCCGACGGATGGGTTGGTCTTGTTCCGATAGCAGGCGTCATTTGGGTCGCAGTCTGGATTGTATTTGCTTTTTTGCTTTATAAAACAACCTTCGGACGCAAACTCTACACAACCGGTGGAAATCTTCAAGCAGCAAGGTTGTCGGGCTATCACGTGGACAGGGTGGTAATTATCACCTATGTGTGCTGTTCACTGTTAGCTGGAATATCAGGACTTTTGGTTTCCGCTTTTATCGGAGTTGCCTCAATCGGCGTCGGCGGTGATTACACACTGAATTCAATCGCATCCTCGGTAATCGGTGGAACTGCGTTTACCGGCGGCATTGGAGGCCTTTCAGGAACATTTGCCGGCGTTGTGATCATGACGTTTTTACAAAGCCTGCTGACGGCACTGAATATTCCACAGGCGGGAAAATATATCAGCCAGGGGCTGATTATCGTGATCATGGTCGCAATAAACCAAAAAAGGTTAAGAAAATTATAATTTAGAAGGTAAGTGTTTATCATGAGTTTCGTTAGAACTATGCTGGGCGATATCAGTCCGGACGATATGGGCTTTACATATTCACATGAGCACATTGTATGTCGCCCACAGCACTGGGTCGACCACAATCAGGAAGATCTTTTGCTGGATGATCCGGAAAAATCAAAAGAAGATGTGCTTCTGTTTAAAAATGCCGGTGGAAGAACCATTGTTGACGCGACTGCGTATGATTACGGCAGGGATGTTCCCGCTGTAAAAAAGATATCGGAAGAAACCGGCGTGCAGATTATCGCCACAGCAGGTCTTAATAAAGGAATCTTATGGGATTCCCATATCCCTGAGAACCCGAATTTGACCTATGGGCAATGGATTGATCAATCTTCGGTAGAAGAGCTTACAGATTTTATTGTAAATGAAGTAACGGTAGGTATTCAAGGAACAGATGTAAAAGGCGGTCAGATCAAATTCGGGACAAGCTATAATAGCATTACTCCCCTTGAAATTAAGACGATCAGAGCGGCGGCCCGCGCTCACCATCTGACAAAAGCGCCGATACATTCTCACACAGAGACCGGCACAATGGCTTTTGAGCAAATACAGGTTCTAAAAGAAGAAGGCGTAAATCTTGAATATGTTTCCTTCGGGCACATGGACAGAAATCCTGATCCGTATTATCACCTTAAAATTGCCGACACCGGTGCTTTCCTGAGCTTCGACGGTATCGGAAAGGTAAAGTATGGCCCGGAGAGCATGCGAATTGCCTGTATTTTGGAGCTTGTGAAACATGGATATCAAAAGCAGATTCTGATTAGTGGCGACACCGCGCGGAAATCCTATTATTATTCCTATAAATACGGTCCGGGTCTCGCTTTCATTATCGAAAAATGGATTCCCCGTTTTATAGACGAGGCCGATAAAGCGGGCTTTTCCGGGAAACAGCTTGTCGAAGATTTTTTTATCAATAATCCGAAAAAATGTTTTACCTTTAAAAAATAAATTTAAAAGCTGGTGCTATGGATGAAGTATGCGGAATTGAATGAAGATACCGCACGGGAAGCTTTAAGAAAGCAACCGGTCGCGCTGCTTCCGATTGGCGCGGTGGAGGATCACGGTCCTCATTTGCCGCTGGGTACAGACACGTTTCTCGCCGCCGCTATCGCGGAAATGGTTTCAAAAAAGCTTGAAAATTCAGTTGTTTTGCCACCGGTTTATTATGGCCAGATCTGGTCACTTGAGGATTTCCCCGGTAGCATAAACGTTGATAACGACGCTTTGGTGAATTATATTGTGAGCATTGGCAAAAGCCTTTTCAAGCAGGGCGTCGGCACACTAGCCATGATCAACGGCCATGTCGGAAACTCGGTCGCACTGAAAAGCGCGGCGCGGCAACTGTTTGAGGCAACCGGAAAGAAAGTTTTTTATCTGACCTATCCGGGCGCGGAAGATATTATACCAAAGGTTTGTGAATCAAAACGTCCGCATTATCCGTATTTCCATGCGTGTGAAATTGAAACATCCTATATGCTTTACCTGTCTCCTGAGCATGTAGACATGAGCAAGGCCATAAAAAATATTCCGGATTTTCCGTCCGATTTTGACTATACACCCACGCCTTGGCGGAAAATAATGGATACTGCCGTGATGGGTGACGCAACGCTGGCAACAGCAGCAAAAGGGAAAAAAATCATCGACAATGTCGTCGAGAATATCATAAATATTATTAAGTAATACGTTTTCCGGGTGAAGTTTTCAAATATAAAATCACGAAGCTGTGCGGTAAATGTTTGAGAGATTCCGCGATGTTTCATAATTTCGGTTATTTTTCAAACAAGCCCCAGATTTTAAGTGTGATATCCGCCCCTTCCACCTATAAACTTGACTAATCAACTATATGTTGCTATCATTAATAATTGGATAATATGGAAACAGGGAGATCCTGTTAAACTGGTTTCAAGACCTTCATTCAATCCTATAGCAATCCTATTTTTAAAGAATTGCTATAGGCAACCCGAGTATTCGCTTTTTTATTAGAGTGAATTGAAAGGACAAATTATATGTTATTAAAAAACAGCAACATACCGCTCTATCTGCAAATAAAGTCATCGCTCATTTCAATGATGAATGAAATGAAGCCGAGCGAAATGATACCAAGCGAGCCGGAACTTTCAAAAAATTTTGGCGTTAGCCGCGGAACAGTAAAACAGGCCATTGTGGAATTGGTGCATGAAGGGCTGCTTTATCGTATTCAGGGCAAAGGCACATTTGTATCCCCGCCGAAAATTAAACGTTCTTTCCGTAAGCTTCCATCATTTACGGATGATATCAAAAGGCTCGGCTACAAAGCGGTTAACAGGTTGATTGGCTTTGACACGATCAAGGTTCCGATTTATATAAGTTCTAAGCTTTTGCTTCCCGCCGAATCATCCTTATACCGCTATTCACGTCTTGTGTGCACGGAGGATGCGAAGCTTGCCATTGTTACCTCTTATATACGGACCGATTTATACCCTGATTTTTCAGTGGATAAAATAGAAAGCTCTCTGTATGAAAGCTTGATAAAATATTACGGGCAGGCTCCTTCGAAAGCTGATGATACGTATATGCCGGTTAACGCCACGACCGAACAGGCTGAATATCTGAATGTAAAAGTGGGCACCGCCATCTTTTATTCTGAGCGTACAGCCTATTTGGACAACGATCTTCCGGTAGAATTCGTTGAAAGCTATATAAGGGGCGACAACTTCATCCTTGATATATCAATCAGTCCCAATGCCGAACAAACCATCCTGAGAGGTGAATCAAGTGTCTCTTATTTTAGCTTTGGATCTAGGAACTTCAGCAGTTAAGATTATGTTGATGGATTCCGAAGCAAAAATCCATCATGTTTCCTCACACCCTTACCCTTCACAGATTCCCCGTCAGGGTTGGATTGAGCAGGAGCCTGGAATCTGGTTTAAAACTGCTTCAACAGCTGTCAAATCTGTGCTGTCGGAAGAAGACCGAAAAAGTATAGATATCATCTCGTTATCAGGCCATATGAGCGGTCTTGTTGCGGTCGACAGGCAGGGAAACCCGCTCTTCCCATGCATTACGCTTGCTGATACAAGATGTACCGCCCAATGCGATGAAATCGCTTCCCTCGCGGGGTCGCGCATTGCGGAAATAACCGGCAATGCGGTTATCAATGCGTTTTTGCTCCCAAAGCTTCTGTGGTTTAAACAAAATCATAAGGGGCTGTATCACCAGACACGGTATATTTTATCCCCTAAAGATTATCTGCGCTTCTGCCTTACGGGTAAGTTCGCGACGGACAGCACCGACGCGGGCAATTCACTGCTTTTCAATATCTCGGACAGGGCTTATGACAAGGAACTTATAAAAGAGTTGGGCTTTTGTCCTGATATTTTTCCGGATTTACTTGAAGCATACGACATCACGGGTCCCCTTACGGAAGCAGCCGCGAGGGAAACGGGCCTGCGTCCCGGTACTCCGGTTGCGTGCGGTGCCGCAGATATGGCCTGTCAGGCGCTTGGAGCCGGACTGTCACAGGAGGGCGTCGTATCCGCTACGGTGGGAACAAGCGCAACCATGCTGATGAGCCTTAAAAAGCCCGATCAAATGGGGCTGAACAAGGTTACCTTCCATCCGCATGTTATCCCGGGGCTTATCTATACGCTCGGCTCACACTTTTCCGGCGGGTTAAGTCTTAACTGGTTTTCAGGTGTATTGAAAGCGGATCAGTCAAAAAAAGTTGATTATGCTTTCCTTGACCGCCTGACTGAGGAAGCAGCTCTTGCGCCGATTGGAAGCAATGGAATTTTATTTATGCCATATCTTGTCGGAAGCGGTTCTCCTCACTTTAACCCAAACCTTCACGGCGCTTTCCTGGGATTGAGTCTTGTTTCAGACAGAGGCAGCATGTATAGGGCAATTATGGAGGGGATTACTTACAATATGAAGGAAACCCTTTTGTTGTTTGAATCAATGCAAAGCGGGATTAAAACGATTAAAATCGCCGGCGGAGGCATGAAAGCTTTTCTGTGGCCTCAGGTATTAGCCGATATTTTTGAGAAGGATATCCTGCACTCAGAAAATTCCGACGAGTCCACCATCGGTGCCGCAATTCTCGGAGGGTATGCCGCGGGAATGTTCAAAAGCTTGGATTTGCCGCAGTCCATTCAAGAGAACAGCACTTTTATAAAACATGACCCATTAAAAAGTGAAAAGTACGGGTGCTTTTTTAAAGAGTATCAAAGAAATTATAATGCCTTTGAAGGCCTGAATCATTAATCACTGTATTACGAAAGAGGTATTGCCATGCATGCTTCAATGTGGAGCTATATTTGGGATCTATGCGACATGGGCATTGAAAATGTGGTCAAAGAACTAAAAGAATCAGGTTTTACCGGAATCAGCGTTAATACAGCCTATCACGCCGGAAGATTTCTACAGGTGAGAAGCAATAAACGCAAAACGTATTTTCCACAGGACGGAGCGCTCTATTATCCAGTTAACAAAAACCTTTATAAGGATATGCTTATTCAACCGGAGCAAGCCCGCATCATGGACGAAAACCCTTACTTCTGGGATGAACTGTTTAACATCTGTGCAAAATACAGTATGGATGTTTCAGGTTGGACGGTGTGCCTTCACAACACGCGGATCGGCATGAAATATCCTCAGGTGGCGGTTCGCAACGTATATAACGATCCCTGTTATTACAATCTCTGTCCGAGCAATGACAACGTGCGTATGTATATTAAAACTGTTATTGCGGAGCTCACAAAGCGCTATCCGTTTCATGCTTTGGAACTGGAATCGTTGAATTATATGGGTTTCAGCCATGAATTTCATCATGAGAAGGATGGATACGGATTGACGCAGAAGGCGCAGTTCCTTCTTTCGCTCTGCTTTTGCGACGCGTGCATGGAGAAAGCGAAGAAAGCAGGAGTCCCGATTGAAGAAGCAAAAAGAAATGTCAAAAAGTATATTGACGATATACTCAAAGCTGGTATTCCGGAAGATGATGATAATGAGTTTTTGAACGCCGGAATCGAATATTTTAAAAATGACCCGGCTGTGTATACATATTTGAAATGGCGATCTTCGGTTGTTACATTACTTGCGTCGGAAATCAGGGAAGTGGCTGATCAAAAAACAAAAATCTATTTTTTAAGTCTTCTTACACCGTCTCTTTCCTGGCTTTTCGGTGTTGATTTTGCCCAAATCGGAAAAGTATCGGATGGAATCGTGGTTTGCTGCTATGACACTGATGCAAAACAAGTGGGGCTTGATATGCAACAGTCCTATGACGCGGTGAATAACAGCACACGGTTGTTCACAGGGCTCCGGCTGTTTTATCCGGAGGTTCATGATGAACAGGAACTTACTGTTAAAATGAAAAATGCGATCGATTCAGGCTCCGAGGGATTCCTTTTATATAATTATGGGCTTGTCCCACAGACCAGACTGGAGTGGGCCAAAAATTCAATCAGATCAATTACAGAATAAGACAGAGCGGCATTATTTATTTGAGATAAGCTAATGGGAAAAACACAGAAATCAGATATAAATTAATCACGCAATTTGGAAATGGCTAAGTTAAGTATAGTCAAAATTCTTGCTTAAAATATCTGTCAAATTAACCACTAAGGTTTATAAATGTTTTATATCACTTTTGTATCTAACGACGACAGCTTGGATTGGAAGGGCATTGGGAGAGCAGCAAAAATGTTCTCACAAAAGTAAAACCCGGCTCGATTATCCTCTTTCACAACGCGGCGATACACACACCCGAAGCACTGCCGGGAATCACCGAGAATCTGCAAAAGCAGGGTTACGAACTCGTGCCGATTTTGCAACTCATCTATAAAGACAATTATACAATGGATGTTGCGGGTAAGCAGCACAGTAATACGGCAACGTCGAGTGGAGCATTGTCTTCCGCGAAGCCGGTCAATTTTAACGACACACTGCTGCCGGATTAATTGAGGGATTGTATATAGGAGCCGGGAAGAACTTTCCTTAATGGAGTGCGCTTTCCGGCTTGTTTTTGTTCCTGATATATGGAGAGAAAGAAAATTGCAGGGATTCCAACAAAAAGCATTACTTACAAATAAAAAAATAGAAATCCAGTGGGCTGGAGTTTAGAATCTTATTTATATTAATCTCTGTTGAAGACAATTTAGTATAACGAGCTCATTTCCTGTCTGATGATTGAATATTATATTTTGTTGTGCTATCATAACGGTATTAATGAAATGTGAAAAGGGAGTCTCGAAATGAGTGATAAAAGATTGACGCCGGAAGAGGCTCTGAATATATGCAAACAGCAAAATCGTGGTACCCTTAAGATATTTTTGGGCTATGCGCCAGGCGTCGGCAAAACCTATGCAATGCTCAACGAGGCAAACCGGCGGCTCAATTACGGCAAAAATATAGTGATCGGCTATGTTGAAAATCACGGGCGAGAAGAAACAGACAGCCAGATCGGGAACCTGGAGGTTTTGCCACGCAGGAAAATCATATATAACGATGTAGAAATGACCGAACTTGATGTTGACGCTGTTTTAAAGCAACATCCGGAAACCGTATTGGTCGATGAACTGGCACATACGAATGTGCCGGGGTCAAAGAATAGGAAACGGTATGAAGATGTCCTTGAAATTCTTGAACATGGCATCAATGTCATATCTACATTAAATATTCAGCATCTTGAAAGTCTCAATGACGTTGTTTTTCAGATTGCAGGTATTCGTGTCAACGAGACGCTGCCGGACTGGATTTTGCAGCAGGCGGACGAGGTTGTTGTTGTGGATCTTACGCCAGATGCACTGCAAAACCGTCTTCGCCGCGGTAATATATATAATCAGGAAAAAGTTCCGCAGGCGTTAAAAAACTTTTTCCGCAAGGGAAATCTCAACGCATTGCGCGAGCTTGTGTTGCGTCAGGCGGCAGAGGACGTTGACGAGGATCTTGACGCGTATATGAAACTGGAGGGAATCAAGGATAACTGGCATACCGTCGAGCGGCTCATGGTATGCGTCAGTTCAAGCCCAAAAGCAAAAAAGTTGATTCGTCGTGGCGCCCGCATTGCAAATCGTTACAAATGCGAATGGTATGTTGTATCAGTATACAGTACAAGGCTGTTTTTTCGCATTGATGAAGAAGAGGATAAAAGAATGCTTCTTTCACACACGCAGCTCGCAAAACAGCTTGGAGCTGAAACAGTGGAGTTAACAGGCAGGAGTGTTTCAGAAACGCTCGCGGCATTTGCCAACAAAAAGCATATTACACAGATTATCATGGGGCAGTCTTCCCGTACCAAGGTCGAAACCTTTTTCCGAGGCTCAACAATTAACAAACTCATTAAAATGGTGCGGAATGTTGAAATACACCTGATTCCGATTGCCTGATTATACTGCAAAACAGAAGCTTATTCATTAAAAATATCGTTGCTGTAACTATACAGAAAGAAGCGCAGGGCCTTTTCGCTCTGCGCTTTAAAAATGCGCCTGTATGATGCATACAGGCATCTATGATGTGGGATCAGTCCCACGATAATCGGCTTTCGCCGAGGGACTGCAATCACTTTTTAAGCAACTGATAAATCGCCAGATTCGCTTTGAGGACATTGACGCGGCTTTCTCCGAAAATGCCAAGATCTCTGCCTGCCGTATTGTCCTTGATGATCTTCTCAATTGTCGGTTCGCTGATTCCTGTTGCTTTCACAATTCTGTCAACCTGCACTTCCGCTGAGGCTGGACTTATGTCAGGGTCAAGACCGGAAAAAGAGCTTGTAAAAAGGTCGGCTGGCAAATCTTTTTCCTTTACGGTTGGATTTGCCTTCAAAAACGCCGCCACATCAGCTTTTATACGTTTTGTAAGATCAGGGTTTGAAACGGAGTAGTTTGCGGAGCCTGAACCGACTGACATATCCTTCGAGGAGGTTCCGGGTAAAAATGTATTATAGTTCACGACGGAGACACGCCCGTGGAAGAAACGGTTATCGGTAAAGCTCTGCCCGATTAATTCCGAACCTACAACCTCGCCGTTCATTGTAATCATGCTGCCATTCGCTTGATGAGGGAAGGCAAGCTGGCCGATGCCCAAAACTAACAGTGGATAGGCGAAACCGCAGAACAGAATAAACACAAGGCCGACTGTGAGAGCCTGTAAGACTTTTTTCATATCAGTTCACACTCCTTAACCAAGACCCAGTATTTGCAGCAGAGGGCCGACAAGCAGATCGATGATTTTGATTCCGATGAACGGGGCAATAATACCACCAAGGCCATAGATAGTCATGTTTTTTAAGAGCATCCGATCAGCACTCATCGGCTTGAACTTCACGCCGCGCATGGCAACAGGAATGAGCAGAGGGATAATAATCGCGTTGAATATCAGTGCGGAAACAATAGCACTGTTGGGCGAAGATAACCCCATGATGTTCAAAAGCTTCATGCTGGGTATGGATAATGTAAAAATGGCGGGAAGAATGGCAAAATATTTTGCCACATCGTT
>DBTI01000130.1 GCA_002306975.1 Ruminococcaceae bacterium UBA1320 | reverse complement strand
TGCACCGTAAAAGAGCTTGCCATCGCTTCGATGCAGCTGCTGAAAGAGCACTATTCTTTTCAAAAGCCGCTGCGGTCACTCGGCGTGCGGGCCTGCGACCTGATCGGCGAAGATTGCGGCTTTCAAATGGGCCTTTTTGACGGCACCGAGTCGCAGGCCAAGCGCGAAATAATGGAAAGCTGCGTTGACCGGCTGCGCTCCCGGTTTGGCAGCAATAGTTTGATGCGGGCCGCTCTGCTTGGGGCCGACATTGTCGGCGAAAGCGACCCGCTGACGCACGAGGTTCACCCGGTCGGTTATTTTCGGTGAGGAGTTAAAAAATGCGAAAGGTATATATAGTGGTTTCTGCTGTTTTCGATACTGAGGGGATGATTTTGCCCCAAAAATTCACATGGAAGGATGGGCGAACCTTTGACATCGACAGGGTGATCGATGTGAGGCCAGCAGCATCACTCAAAGCTGGTGGATTTGGTCTGCGATATACTGTGCAGATTTTGGGTAAGCAAACGCATATGTGGTTGGAGGATGGATGTAAAAAGTGGTTTGTTGAAGCAAAATAAATAATGATTTTCACTTAATCCCGAGTAGTGCCGAAGTGGCATTACTTCGGGATAATGTTTTGGTTATAAATTTATGCGTTTAAGGTAATTCTGTGATATAAAGAGATAATATGTTGAACACGGAAGGTGATAGTGCTATATTAAGTATAATATGGAAGTTGGTATTTGCCTATTTGCAAACTGGGATCTATTCCGTAGTTTAGCAATAACACGAAGCTCGGCCAGCTGTAGGTCTTAGCAATACTGAGCACTTGTGAAGGCGAAGGCACTGCTTATTCAGCTTTTTAAAAGTGTAATTAGAGAAAAACAGGGGGAATCGCAATGGGTTCTGATAAAATCAAAACTGATGATTCAGAGATGACTCTCAAGGATTACAGTAATATTTTGGATAAACTGTGTGAATTGGATAAACCCAAAAGACAAGATCAAAAATACAAATCAATGATTTTTAATCTTACAATAGCAGTAATATCCACAATTGAAACCAAACAAGATCTACAACAAATTGAAATTAAAAAAGATAAGATAGTTCAAGAACTTATGCATGAATTAGAGCAAAAAGGATTAGAACAAGAAAAATACAAAAAGAGACTTAATGATTTAGACCAGGAAGCTAATTTTCTTAGGAATAAGTTAATTGAACTAGAATCCGATGAAAATAATAATTTTGATATAAGACATAGCCTTAATAACGCCAAGGTGGAAAATTCTGTAAATGTATGGGCTAGCCTTTTAGGAGCAAAAGATAAAAGCAGACTAATGAATGGCGGCAAGTTATCTCCAGAGAATAAGGATGCCTTTAAAATAGGAATGCAATTGGGATTAATAATCGAAATAGGAATATTAACATCCGCGGGAATAAACATACTAGGTCATATCTTTTAGCTGTACATTATGTTTACACCCTGTGAAGAAAGTAAAAGCTTATTTTTTATATAACTGTTATTGAAATAATCACAATTGCAACTGCCGGTTGACAAGGCTCAAAGTGCAGTTGGTGGCAATGCAACCATGCTTTTTGTTATTATGACACTATCACAAGAAAGGGAGTGTCGATTATGAATATTGCAGACAGGATTCAAAACCTTAGAAAAGTTAAAGGTATCTCTCAGGAAGAGCTTGCGGATAAAGTCGGAGTGTCACGTCAGGCCGTTTCAAAATGGGAAGGCGAACAGAGTGTCCCTGATTTGGAAAAAGTAATAATAATGAGTGAGTACTTGAATGTTACCACCGACTACATTTTAAAAGGGATTGAGCCGACCGAAGATTGTAAAGACAAAAGCCATGCTATCGCAAGTAAAATATTATATGTTGCATCAACCGCTTTTATCGTGATCGGACTGTTATGTGCCTTTGGCAGTTGGTATGAGGAACAAACTGCTGAGGTCATCTGGGGATCTATGATCGTTCAAGCAATAGGCGTGGCAGGGTACTTTATCGGAGACGTCAGAAAATTTTGTGTAAAAGTGAATAAAGGACTTCCTTTCAGACAAGAATTCAGATAAATAAATTTGAGTTTGAAAGGGAGTCTTTTAAATGTCAGAAACACCCGCAGAATTGATGAAAGAGTATGTAAACAGTCAAAATTTCAGCAGCACGACAGAGGTTATGGCAGCGATGAAAGAAATGTTCAAGGACGTTCTTCAACAAGTTATGGAGTGTGAATTAGACAATAAGCTTGGCTACGAAAAAAGCGAGAGAATATCAGACAATGACGAATCGGCGGTGTCGAAAAATTATCGAAACGGTTATTCTCAAAAGACGATAAAATCGCAGCTTGGCGAGGTTCAGGTGAAAATCCCCCGTGACAGGAATGGCGAATATGAGCCCCAAATCATCGAGAAATACAACCGAAACGCTGATGGAATGGAGGAAAAGATATTATCACTGTACTCCTGCGGCATGAGCCAGAGGGATATTGCAGAGCAGATCAAGAACCTGTATGACGTGGAAATATCTCCTGAACTTGTGAGTAAAATCAGCGAAAAAATCATGCCAGAAGTAACAGCCTGGCAGAGCCGTCCGTTGGAGACTGTGTACCCCTTCGTCTTCATGGATGCCATTCATTACAAGGTGAAAGAAGACCACCAAATCGTTACCAAAGCAGCCTATGTGGTGCTTGGTGTCACAATTGATGGCTGTAAGGATATCCTCGGTATTTGGATTGGCGAACATGAAAGCAGCAAATTCTGGTTAAGTGTGCTCAATGACCTGAAAAGCCGTGGCGTGCTTGATGCTTACCTGTTCTGCGTGGATGGCTTGAAAGGCTTTCAGGAAGCTATTTCGGCTGTGTTTCCTAAAGCGCAGATTCAGCGCTGCATCATCCATCAAATACGCTACAGCACTCGATTTGTCGGTTACAAAGATATCAAACAACTGATGGCAGATTTAAAGCTGGTTTACAGAGCTGTTACGGAAGAAGAAGCCCTTGAAAACCTAATGGCATTCAAAGAAAAATGGGGTAAAAAATATCCCTCATGCGTTAAGACATGGGAAGACAACTGGAATATTTTAAACACATTTTTCGCATACCCTCCCGAGATTCGGAAGATAATATATACAACTAATATCATAGAAGGGCTAAACCGGCAGTTCCGTCAGGTAACAAAGAACAAGCCATCGTTTGTAAATGATGATTCCTTGAAGAAACTGCTCTATCTTGCTTCTAAAAATATTGTCGAACGCTGGACGCAGCGCTGTCGAAATTGGGATGTTGTTTTAAGCCAGCTTAACATCATGTTTCAGGATAGAATTGCTGGGTGATTTCCCCTTGAAAAAGCATTTCCGGAAGCACTGTCGGCATTCACGCCTGCGGGCGCGCATACCTCCATCACTTCCGGAAAAACGGCAAACAAGGGGAAATCCCAACCTATGATTTCGTGTGAAATCAAGCTCCATTTGCACTGATTTCTATTTGATTGGAATTCTATTTACACAAAATTCGCTGAGTTGCCGCCTTTCCTGCAAGCGAACGCTATT
>DBTI01000241.1 GCA_002306975.1 Ruminococcaceae bacterium UBA1320 | reverse complement strand
TGTAAAATTAAATATGTTATCATGGGTGAATATGTCGATTACATAATAATCAAACTACTATCATACCACTCAAGATATTCTTATTATAGCAATTATATTTTAATTGACGATGTTAAAAATTGAATTATTGCCTTAAAAAAAGGGAGTAGCTTACAACGGCTAACGTTGCAGTATGCTTGCGTCAATACGATTTTTTAATCCGCACATACTTTAAAAAGCAAGACTTTTATTGTGGTATGCCCGCAATAAAAGTCTTTTTTTATATAGATAAAAATTATAGGGATGTGTTCAAATGGCGGAGTTGTTCGGAAATATTCTGAATCTAACATGGCAACAGGTTGTCATGATATTGATCGGAGGTGTTCTAATATGGCTCGCAATTAAGAAGGACATGGAGCCAGCCCTCCTTTTGCCCATAGGATTCGGAGCGATACTGTGTAATCTGCCTTTAACGGGCGCTGTAACCCAAATTATAGGCGGAACAAAGGAAATCGGTGTTGTCGATACGCTTTTTAACGCAGGAATAGTTAATGAACTGTTTCCGCTTTTGCTGTTTATCGGCATAGGCGCAATGATCGACTTTGGCCCGTTGCTTGCAAATCCAAAATTGTTCCTGTTTGGCGCGGCCGCACAGTTCGGCATATTCTTTACGTTGAGCCTTGCAGCCCTTTTAGGGTTTGATATAAAAGATGCGGCTTCTATTGCGATTATCGGCGCGGCAGACGGCCCGACATCCATCTTCGTAGCGAATTTTTTCCATTCAAATTACATCGGCGCAATTGTTGTTGCGGCATATTCATACATGGCGCTTGTTCCAATCGTTCAGCCCCCTGTAATTAAGCTGATTACCACCAAAAAAGAGCGTCTCATCAAAATGCCTTACACACAGAAGGAAATTTCAAAGACAACAAGAATCTTGTTCCCAATTATAATTACAGTTGTCGCAGGGCTTGTTGTTCCCCGTTCCGTCGCATTGGTTGGATTTTTGATGTTCGGAAATCTTATCAGAGAATGCGGCGTGCTCAACTCTTTGTCTGAAAGCGCACAAAAAGAACTGGCTAACATTATCACGATTCTTCTTGGTTTAACCATTTCCACGAAAATGCAGGCCTCGTCATTCCTTAACTTAAGCACGCTTCTGATTATGGGTCTTGGCCTTGTCGCCTTTGTTTTCGATACGATCGGCGGCGTCATGTTTGCTAAATTTATGAACCTGTTTACAAAGAACAAAGTCAACCCGATGATCGGTGCAACCGGTATTTCCGCGTTCCCGATGTCTGCGAGGGTTATTCATAAAATGGGCCTTAAGGAAGATCCACAGAATTTCCTTTTGATGCATGCCATCGGCGCGAATGTTTCAGGGCAGATTGCCTCAGTTATCGCCGGCGGTCTTGTGATTACCCTGATTTCAAGATAAGGAGAATATATAATGCTTAATATCAGTGCTTTTCTTGGTACGCTTCCTGTTATGCTTTATGGCCTTTTAGGAATATTTATAGTAATCGGATTTATTATTCTTTGTGTTAAATTGCTTACTATCGCGTTCCCGGTTAAAAAAGGTAAATAGCCCTCATAAATTACTGCTTGCAAAATACTATAGCAATTTTTAAAAAAGAATAGGAACTGTTTTGTTTCTTTCAGCCGGAAGTGGGAAAAACATTCCCGGAGTTTCTTTTTTTAAAATGTAATCGCTATAAATGAGGAGATAAAATTGTGGAATTGCACATTACCGAAACAGTTCTCAGAGATGCGAACCAATCATTAATCGCAACCAGAATGAAATATCAGGAATTCGACGCAATACTTGAAACAATGGACAAAGCCGGATATTTCTCGCTGGAATGCTGGGGCGGCGCGACGTTTGATTCATGTCTGAGATATCTTAACGAAGACCCGTGGGAAAGACTCAGAAAAATGAGAAGCAAGGTTAAAAACACCAAGCTTCAGATGCTGCTCAGAGGTCAGAATATTTTGGGCTACAAGCATTACCCCGATGATGTTGTGCGTAAATTCATTGACCTGTCAGTTGACGCGGGCATTGATATTATCCGCATCTTCGATGCACTGAACGACACGCGCAATATCGAGGTTGCCGTTGACGAGACTCTTAAAAAAGGAGCCCACGCGCAGGGAACCATTGTATACACCACTAGCCCGATTCACAATATGGAAGCATATGCGGAGCTTGGAATCAACCTGGAGAAGATGGGCGTAAACTCCATATGCATTAAGGATATGGCTGGTGTAATGAGCCCCAAAGAGGCATTTGAACTGATTACAACGCTCAAATCCACAGTGAAAATACCAATATTCCTTCATACGCATTGCACAACAGGTCTTGGCCCTCTTACCTATATGAAGGCTGTAGAGGCAGGCTGCGACGGAATCGACACGGCAATTTCATCTTTCTCCGGGGGAACATCGCAGCCGGCGACAGAAGCGCTCAATTATGTCTTCACACAGCAGGGCATAAATACCGGTCTTGATATGAAAAAGCTGAAAGAGATTAATGATTTCTTTAAGCCGATCCAGGAGGGCTACATCAAGAGCGGCGTCTTAAATCCATATGTATTAGGCACGAACACCGATGCACTCAACTATCAGATCCCGGGCGGCATGCTTTCAAACCTTATCTCTCAGCTTAAACAGCAAAACGCGCTGGATAAGCTTGAAAGTGTTCTTCTTGAAACACCAAAGGTTCGTAAAGATTTGGGCTATCCTCCGCTTGTTACCCCGATGAGCCAGATGGTCGGCACACAGGCTGCTATGAACGTGTTATCCGGTGAAAGATATAAGATGATCATCAAGGAAGTCAAATCTTATATCAAAGGCGAATACGGCAGAGCGCCCGGTCAAATAGATGAAACACTCAAGCAAAAGGTTCTGAACGGTGAAAAACCTCTTGAGTGCCGTTTCGCAGACACACTGAGCCCCGCTTTTGAAAAGACAAAAGCCGAGGTCGGCGATTTTGCAAAGACGGATGAGGACGTTATGGATTACATTCTGTTCCCGCAAATTGCCGAAAAGTATCTTAAAGGTGAAAATGAAAAACCGGAGAGCGGTAAGCGCACCATTAAATATACAGTTGAGGCGATAGGTTAACGAAAGTTTGCATAGGAAGGGGATCTGTCACATGTCGTTTTTTGAAAAGCTGTCAACGTTTTTCAATGGAGCTTCCGAAGATGCGCAAGAGGCTGTACCTGCATCTGCGCAAAGCACCATTGTTGATGCGCCGATAGTAAAAAGCGGACGAACAACCGGAGAATTAGAGTTTGACGGAGCAGCAGATGATGAAACTGTCGCCGCGATTTTGGCGGCGGTAAGTGATTTTACTGATATACCGATGAACGCGCTTAAAATAACCTCTGTCAAAGCGGTTCAATAAGAAGTCTGCCGAAATAAATTCTGAAGGGAAACTGAACAAATGAAATATAATGTATCGATAAACGGAAAGAAATATGAAGTCGAAGTTGAAAGAGCCGATGGCGTCACTGCTAGCGCGCCGGTTCAACAAAATGCGGCAGCGCCGCAGGCTGCTTCTGCGGGAAGCGAAATTGTCCGCTCGCCAATGCCAGGCACAATAGTCGACGTAAAGGTAAGCGTCGGCCAGCAGATTAAAAAAGGACAGGTTCTCGTAGTGCTTGAAGCCATGAAGATGGAAA
>DBTI01000066.1 GCA_002306975.1 Ruminococcaceae bacterium UBA1320 | reverse complement strand
GTCTAACTTTTTGGGGTCAATTCAGTGATCAACTGCCCGGTGTTTTTCATAATAAAAGTTTACGCAACGCCGCCTTCGGTTATCCGTCCGTCGCTGATGCGCACAACGCGCTTCGCCGCCGCCGCGATAGACGGGTCGTGTGTTATGAGTATAATTGTTCTGCCGTCGTCATTAAACTCATGCAGCATCTGTAATATATCGCTGCCGGATTTTGAATCAAGGTTGCCCGTCGGCTCATCGGCAAGAATAACGGGTGGGCGCGTTGCGATTGCGCGCGCAATCGCAACGCGCTGCTGCTGACCACCGGAAAGCTCACAGGGGCGGTGCCCCATCCTTTTTGAAAGCCCCACCCTTGTCAGCGCTTTTTCCGCAAGCCCGCGGCGTTCATCATGGCGCAGCCCCCGGTAGAGCAGCGGCAGTTCAACGTTTTCAAGAGCGGACAGCGACGGGATAAGGTTGAAATTTTGAAAGATAAAGCCGATCTGGCGGTTGCGTATAATTGAAAGCCGGTCGTCTGAAAGACTGCCGACTTTTTCGCCGCCAAGCAGGTATTCTCCGCTTGTCGGTGCGTCAAGGCAGCCCATTATGTTCATAAGCGTCGATTTTCCGGAGCCGGAATGCCCGATAATAGCAAGAAATTCACCCTCCTCGACGCGCAAAGAAACCCCGTCGAGCGCTCGAACCTCACTCTCTCCGGGGTTATAGATTTTATAGATGTCGCAGATATCAATCAGTATTCCCACGGGCGTATCCTCCAAGACAAAAATGTAGCACGGCTCCGTAAATACAGCAATTACAAAATTAAAGCGCAATGATTTTGTTCTTTCCACCATCAGGGCGGGGGAGAGAACATCATGCTTTTCCGTTTTTGCAATGCTATTTAAAAGCCGTGCTACTATTATGTTCTGAAAGGGTTACAAATACCCCTGCTTTTTACAGCAATTCTGATTATATTTTTGATTTAAGAATACCGATCACCACGCGGTTGGACTGTTCCGATGCCTTGCGTTCAAATTCTTCATAGCTCATGCCTGCATCCTCGTCGGCAAGGTCGGAAATCGTGCGGATTATTATGAACGGCACCTTGTTTAAAAAGGCGACATGCCCGATAGCGGCACCCTCCATCTCGCAGCAGCAGCCGCCGATATCGCGAATATGTGCCTTGGTCTCGCTGGCTTCAACAAAGCAGTCACCCGAAGCGATGCGACCCACAAGGTGGTTTTTCACAACAGGGGAAGCCTCGCAAACTGCATTTGCCGCCGCAATCAGTTTCTCGTCGCATTTAAATGTGCGATTAAACGGGTAATATTTATCAAGCAGGGTGTCAGGTGTGAAATCGTGATATAAAACCTCGCTGCCGATAACGACGTCGAGTGTTTTAAGTTCCTTTGAAATGCCGCCCGCAATGCCCATGTTTACGATATAGTCTACGTTATAGCAGTCGATGAGCTTTTGAGTGCAGGCCGCCGCGTTGACCTTGCCGATGCCGCTGCACACCATAAAAATCTCGTTGTCGCCCTCTTGACCTTCATAAACCTTGTAAAAACCCTTGACAGTAAGCTCCTTGGCGTTATATTCTTTAATAAAGCCTTCAAGCTCGACCGGCATTGCCGAAATAATACCGAAACGTGCCAAAATTATCACCATCCATCATTTTTATAAAATTATTATAGCATTCCTGGTGGGGAATGCGCAACTTTGTGTGATTATTGTAATTTCAAATAAAAGCAGTATGTTATCTCCTGCCTGCCGGAGGTGTATGAGATAACAAAATGATTTCGCTTTGAATTTGCAATTGATATAATATATGACATCAGGGTGTTTACAATGAAAAAGAGATTCCTTTCACCGTTAACTATTGCAGAGCTTATAATTGCTGTGGTTCCTGTTATATTTTATCTTGTCATCTTTAGAAGTATGCCGGAAAAAATAGCAGTGCATTTTTCGGGTTCTTTTGTTGCAGACAAGTGGGCGCCGAAATTCAGCGCTGAAGCGGTGCTTGATTGTGCGCTCGGATTTATCGGCCTACTCATAGGCAAGGGGTTAACACGGTTTGTTGCGATCTTTTCTGATCATGATAAAGAAAGCGCGCAATTATCTCGCAGAATCATGGTTGTGACTGAGATTTTTCTAACCGCTTTGTTTTCTGCGCTTGCAATCACTTTTTTGTAATTTCTATGCAAAAGTGATAATTGCGCTGACTCCGTCAATAATATATTACAGCAATTCAGTTTCAAAAAGGGAAAATTAGAAGATATGTCTCCCGCCGGGGGCGGAGGAGACACGAAAAACAAATCCTCTTTATTTACTATATTACTTTAATAATAGGTAAGAGCGAAAGCGTTGCGTTAACTAGACTTTTATGGTATAATTTAAAACGTCAAAATTAGATTCGGCGTGTGCCGGTCTTTTAGCCGCTTGAGCGGTATAGGGGGACAATGTATGTCAGACTGTGACAACTGCCCGTCAAAGGGCAATTGCAGCACCGAAGAAGAGGGTGGCTGCGGCTTTGAGAAACTTAACAAATTCAGCAGCATAAAAAATACCATTGCCGTAATGAGCGGCAAGGGCGGCGTGGGAAAATCGAGCGTAGCAGTCTTAACGGCGCGTGAGCTTGTGCGCCGCGGTTTAAAGGTCGGCATTCTTGATGCCGATATCACCGGCCCGAGTATTCCAAGGCTTACCGGAATTCCGGCGGGCACACACTGCACACAGAATGAAATGGGCATTATGCCGCAGAAAACAAAGGACGGCATTTCGGTCATTTCACTCAACTTTTTTCTTGAAAACGAGGAAGATCCGGTTGTTTGGCGCGGACCTGTCCTTTCGGGAGCGGTTCGCCAGTTCTGGACTGATATTTTCTGGGGCGAATTAGACTGCCTTGTCATCGACATGCCGCCGGGCACAGGCGACGTTGTGCTGACTGTTATGCAGTCGCTTCCGCTTACCGGCGCGCTGGTTGTTTCAACACCGCATGACTTAGCGTCGATGGTTGTGGCAAAATCGGTTAATATGGCAAAGAAGATGAATATCAGCATCATCGGGCTAGTCGAAAACATGGCATATATGAAGTGCCCTGACTGCGGCAAAGAGATCAGAATGTTTGATGAGAAGCCGCTTTATGATTTCATAAAACGTGAGGAGATCGAGTTGCTCGGCAGTCTTCCGATGCTTCCGCAGGTTGCGGGCATGTCAAACGGCGAAACTGGTCTTGACGCCGAATCCGCAGAGGTTATGCGGAATGTCGGTGAAAGATTAGTGGAGTCACTTAAGAAGTAATATAGCTTTAAGGCTGAGCTGACTTATAAAGGGGCTGCCGCAAAACGAAGGTTTTGTGGCAGCCCTATTTTATGTTGCTCGCACTGTGACGAACTACTTTAGCTTAAATGCACATTTTTCAAATAACATCTTTGTCGCTCACGCCGCGACTGGCGGTTACTTTCTTCTTTTGTTCAAAAGTGCATTCTTCAAGTAACAACTTTGCCACTCACGCCGTGGC
>DBTI01000042.1 GCA_002306975.1 Ruminococcaceae bacterium UBA1320 | reverse complement strand
TACCCGCTCGATTCCAAAAGCGGAGACGCTGCCAAGGTTTATCTCGGGCTGACTAGCGGAGTTCCCGAAGCAACACAGGTGCTCGAAGTGCTCAGTCAGGTCGTGAACATTGAAAAAGCGGAAGTCATGGTACCGGGCGGGGAAGAGCCTCCGATTTTCGATGAATTCAGAGATATTCTCGGCGGAATGGAGCTGAGCGGACTGGGGCGGTTTGAGTTTTATGACGCCTGTTGCCAGCCGAATGTCCGCCTCGCCATCTCCACCGGCGAGAAAAGAATCTTCGCCAACATCCTGCTGACCGTCGGCGTGGCGTAAGATGCTTCACCTAAGCTCCTATATCTACCAAAGAAACATACAGGATTTGATGTAGACATCTCTCCGGAGTTTCAATTGTTGAATCTAAGCGGGGATACGATTTCGCTAAAAGAGTGCCGCAGCCAGTGAGGAGTTTTCAGAGCAGCCACAGACACCAAAGGCACTTGTTAGCCGATTCAAATTGAGGAGCCCGACCGACCAAAACCGTTCAGTGTTCAAATTTTCATCGGTATAATAAAAGCACAAGCAGATGCCCCAAGTATTGGGTTGGCTGCTTGTGCTTATTCTTTTATAATAAGGGAAAAATGGACTGGTGCACTTCGTATCACGGCTGAGACTGCATAAAAGGATTTAAGATTCGCTGTTTGAAATAATATTTTTAGGAGCCGCTTGTTCCAGCTTGATTTTGATAGTCGCTGCACGCGCGGGCTCGGAAAGCCAGTGAGCTGCCTCAACAGACCCGACTGTCGATTTTAGCCGGTGGGAATTGAATTGTAATTAAAGATCATTTTGCAGTTTCGCCAAATACTCGGTTAGTTTAATATTTTCGCTGTAATCAACGCGGCAGTCAATAATGGAGGGGGCTTTCTGCTGAAAGGCATCCTCTAAAGTTGGGAGTAAATCCTCCGCTTTTTCAATGCGGTAACCGTTGCAATGCATGCTTTCGGCAAGCATTTTGAAATCAGGATTTGTAAAGTCAACATAAGCAGTCTCGTGAAACTGTTCCTGTTGTTTCCATTTTATTAACCCATAACTGCTGTCATTGAAAATTAAAGTGACAAATTGAGTCCCAATGCGAACGGCAGTTTCCAGCTCCTGCATATTCATCATGAAACCCCCATCACCGCAAAGAGCCAAAACTTTTTTATCAGGGTTTACCAGTTTTGCGGCAATTGCACCGGGAATTGAGATTCCCATTGAGGCAAATCCATTGGAAATGATGCAGGTGTTGGGTTCGTAGCAGTTGTATTGGCGTGCAATCCACATTTTATGCGCTCCGACATCCGAAATTAAAATGTCGCTGTGCCCCATGAACTTTCTGACATCATGCAAAATTTTCTGAGGCTTCATTGGGAATGAATTATCATCTGCGTAACTTTCGTATTCAGTGCGCATTTTCTCACGAATCTCCAGCGCGTATTCCGGCTCTGTTTCACGGGAAGAACGGCGGAGAATTTGAGTGAGGGAGTCTGAAATGTCGCCGACCACTTCCACCAGCGGCTGATAGTTTTTATTAATATGGGCCGTTTCAAGTCCAATGTGGATAATATCAAGGTTGCCGTTGCAATTCCACTTGAGCGGTGCACATTCTACAATATCATAGCCGATCGCGATGACAAGATCCGCCTTTTCAAAGACTTTATTGATGTAGTCTTTCTGCGGTATCCCCAATGTCCACAGGGAGTATTTGCTGTCCATTGGAATAATTCCTTTTCCCATCATCGTGTTGGTTACAGGAATCTTCAATTCCTCCGCAAAGTTGGTAAGCGCACGGCTTGCATGGGAACGGACTGCGCCATTTCCTGCCAAAATAATTGGATTTTTTGCTTTTGATATTACCATCGCAGCTTTTTCAATACTTGCGTAGGTTGCGAACTCCCTTTGCGGTGCCACTTTCTTTAGGGGGTGGCCCTCTACCGGCATTTTTGCAATATTATTCGGCAAGTCGATATGGGAAGCACCCGGCTTTTCACCCTCTGCATACTTAAATGCCAAGCGCACTACTTCGTTTACCGTATCGGGACGAACAACAGGGGTGCTGCGCTTTGTAATGGGAGCAAACATTGAGACTAAGTCAAGATACTGGTGTGATGTAATGTGCATCCTATCCGTACCAACCTGCCCGGTAATTGCCACGAGCGGCGCGCCGTCAAGGTTCGCGTCCGCAACACCGGTCACAAGATTCGTAGCGCCGGGACCCAATGTAGACAAACATACACCGGCTTTTCCGGTCAATCTTCCATAAACGTCCGCCATGAATGCGGCACCCTGTTCGTGACGGGTCGTAATGAATTCAATAGAAGATCTTTTAATGGCGTTCATCATGTCCAGCGTTTCTTCTCCAGGAATACCGAAAATATACTTCGTACCCTCATGCTCTATGCATTTGATTAATAAATCCGCAGTGTTCATTGGCGCTTCTTCTGTAACCGTATCTTTCACTTTCTCCATTGCTTTTACACATCCCAATAATAATTTATAGCCATGAGAAACCTGATCCACGACGATTATAGAACCAGGTTTTGACGTTTGTCAACAAGTTTCTTTACAGATAAACCGTTTTATCAACTTTTTGATAATTTTTGTTATATATTACAAAAATCAAAATATTATTTGTAGGATTTAGTAATTGATTATAAAATAAAAAAAAGTTATACTGGGATAAACCGGTTTAGTAAAGCGGTTACTTTAAAAATTAGTAAAACGGTTACGCAGAGGAGAATAGGGCCGATGAATATTACGATTACCGATATTGCTAAGATGTCCAACGTATCAAAAGCTACGGTTTCTCGTGTGATTAATAATAAAATCGGAGGGGTTTCGCAGGAAACTAAGGAGCGTATTTTAAAGATAATTCAAGATGTGGGTTATAAACCAAATCTTATGGCACGCAGCATTGTCACATCGGAAACTAAGACAATAGGTCTTATTATTCCTGATATACAAAACCCGTTTTTTCCTCAGATGGTCCGTGGGGTACAAGACTATGCGGTCAGTCAGAATTATACGGTCTTTCTTTGCAACTCAGACAGCAACGTCGAAAAACAGCAGCATTATATTGATACTTTCCTGCAGAAACGTGTTGACGGGCTTATCTTAACGACCAGCGGGGACATTTACCCCGGACATGCACAAAACATGTACAAGCAATACAATGTGCCGGTCGTTCTGCTTGACCGAAAGATTGCCGGGCTCAGCTACAATGCGGGTGTGTTTATTGACAATATAGACGGCGCATATCAAGCAGTCAGCTATTTGTTGAAAGATAACCTAACCGAACAGGTTGCATTCTTAGGCGGGCCGAAAGAAGTGGATACCTGCGCCGAACGTTTTCAAGGTTATGTACAGGCCCACGAAGAGAAGAACATACCGATTGACCCCGAATTGGTTTCCTACGGCGAATACACGGTGGAATCCGGTTATGAAATGGCAGAGGATCTAATCAACAAGCATGGACCCGTCGGCCGTATTTTTGCAGCTTCCGATATTATAGCGATCGGTGCAATCAGGGCGCTGCGCAAAATGCATATTTCCATACCAAAGGAAACCGAAATCATTGGATTTGATAATATAGGGATCAGCGACATGATTTATCCTGCTATTACTACGATGGCGCAGCCAATTTACGACATAGGCTATATTGCGGCGAAGAAGTTAATCAAGCTGTTGAACGGGGAAGAGATCGGTCAAAAAAATGAAATTTTACCTACCAAGTTAATTGTGAGGGAGACAACAAAGGAAAGATACGGTGACAGGGAATGAGCAAAAAGATATTGATAGTTGGCAGTCTAAATATGGACTTGGTTGTTCAAATCGAAACTATGCCGATGGTCGGCGAAACAATTTTGGGACGCGATGTTCAGTATTTTCCGGGAGGAAAGGGCGCCAATCAGGCCTGCGCTTCCGGCAAATTAGGCGGGCAGGCTACCATGCTTGGCTGTGTGGGTGCGGATGGCTTTGGGAACTCTCTGTTACAAAGCTTAGCTAATGCAAATATAAATACGGAGCATATTGAGGTCAAAGAAAACATTGCAACGGGGATGGCGTTCATTTACGTGGACACACACGGCAGTAATTCCATTGTTGTTGTTTCAGGAGCCAATTCCTTGTGCAATACAGAGTATTTGAAAAATCATGACCAGGAGTTTATGGATTGCGACATTTTGATTATTCAGATGGAAATTGCATACGACGCAGTTTATTATGCGATTGAAAGAGCATTTGAGCTCGGAAAAACAGTAATATTAAATCCTGCTCCCGCGCCGAAGGAAATTCCGGATGATATCCTTAAAAAAATAGATTACATTACGCCGAATGAAGGCGAGCTGGCAAGACTCAGCGGCAAGAAGTGCGATGAAATCCAGGATATTCACGAGGGCGCGAGGGTGCTGCTTGACAAGGGCGTTAAAAATGTTTTAGTTACAATCGGTGATCGTGGTTCTGTGCTTGTTAATAAGGAAGGCATCCGGCAGTTTGAAACGCGAAAGGTGATTCCGGTAGACACCACAGCGGCGGGCGATTGTTTTAACGGTGCCTTTGCGGTGGCGGTTGCAGAGGGAAAACAGCCGGATGAGGCTGTTGTATTCGCAAATTTCGCCTCTTCCATCGAAGTAACCCGCGCAGGCGCGCAAGCATCCATTCCAACCAGAGACGAAGTCGACGCGCTGATTTCACAGGAGGTTTAATCCATGAGTTCAATAAAAGAGTTAAAGATACTTTCTCCCTGCGGCATACTAGGCTATGGATTTCCGAAATCTTCCTTCATGAATGGAATGAGTCTGAAGCCGGACGCGATTGTAGTGGATGCAGGCAGCACCGACGGCGGCCCGCATAAATTGGGCGCGGGGGTTGCCATCGTCAGCAGACGTGCCTGCAAAAAAGACTTGGAAATCATGATTACCGAAGGAGCCAAAGCAAAGATTCCGGTCATTATCGGTTCAGCCGGCGGCAGCGGCGGCAGGGTGCATGTGGAATGGACCTACGACATTATTCAGGAAATCATTCGTGAATATCGTTTACAGCATTTAAAGATCGCCGTTATTTGGGGCGACATTGAGAAAGCGGTAGTAAAGGAAAGACTAAGTTTAGGGCAGGTAATGCCGCTGGGCCTCACGGTAAAAGAGCTGACAGACGACAGACTGGATGCAACAACGGCAATCGTTGCCCAAATGGGGCATGAACCGATTGTTAAAGCCATGCAGCAGGGCGCGGATTTAATTATATGCGGCAGAGCCTACGACCCATCTCCGTTTGCCGCCGTTGCCGCGTTTTACGGGTTTCCGTTAAGCTATGGATACCATGCCGGTAAAATATTGGAGTGTGCGGCGCTTTGCGCACAGCCCGGAACGACGAAAGACTGTATGCTTGGTACCATCACACAGAACGGGTTTACGGTTACTCCGCTTTCCGAAGAACGCAAATGTACGACTACCTCTGTGGCAGCGCACACCTTTTACGAAAAAGATCATCCGTTCATTCTGCACGGACCCGGCGTGGTCTTAAACCTAAAAGACTGCACGTTCACCCAGGTGGATGACAAAAGCGTATTTGTAACCGGCAGTAAAATTGAATTTACCAACCCTTATTACATCAAGCTGGAAGGCGCTATGCTCGTAGCATACCGTACTTTTGTTGTTGCTGGCGTTCGCGATCCTTTGATGATTTCCAAACTGGAGGAAGTCGAAGGATTGGCGGAAAAACAGGTTCGTACCTATTACAGTGATATTCCGGATGATGATTATAAAATTCATTTTATTAATTACGGAATAAACGGTGTTATGGGTGAGCTGGAACCTTTGCGCGATGTTCCGCACGAGGTAGGAATTGTATTTGAAGTAATTGCAAAAACGCAGGAGTTAGCAAACACCGTGTGCGGTTCGCTGCGTTCAAGCCTCCTGCATTATGGATATGAGGGAAGGAAGTCCACTGCCGGCAATTTGGCTTTCCCGTTTGCTCCCAGCGATATTCCGTTTGGCCCGGTTTATGAATTCTCTGTTTACCACCTGATGCAAGTGGCGGATGGATGTGAAATGTTGCCCATTGAATTCAGAAAAGTGGAATAGGAACCGGCACCGGGGAAATAGATGAGTTCAATTCTGACAGGTGGGAATACGTCAATGGCGCAATACAGACTGTATGATATTGCTAAGATCATGCGATCTAAAAACAGCGCTCCGTTCGATCATACG
>DBTI01000159.1:14394-15252 GCA_002306975.1 Ruminococcaceae bacterium UBA1320 | reverse complement strand
GCAAAAATGTAAAAAAGCTGGCGGTCGGTGATCATATTGTCGTCGACCCGATTCTGACGTGCGGAAAATGCTATGCGTGCCGGCAGGGGCGTGGAAATGTCTGCGAATCGCTGCAGGTTTTCGGTGTACATATAGATGGCGGCTGCCAGGAATATGTCGTTATTCCGGCAAAGAACGCGCACAAGATTGACAAGTCTCTCAGCTGGGATGAAGCTGTTCTTGCAGAACCGCTGACAATCGGCGCTCAGGCAAACTTCCGCGGCAATGTACAGAAGGACGATGTGGTTCTTATTTTTGGAGCAGGTCCTATAGGTCTTTGTATCTTACTGTTTGCAAAGCTTAGGGGCGCTGTCTGCATCATCACTGACCTTGTTGACAAAAAGCTCGACTATGCAAAGTCGCTCGGCGCCGATTATGTGTTGAATGCATCAAATGTTGATGTCCTTGAGGAAACGAGAAAGATTACAAAAGGCATGGGCGCAAATGTTACAATTGATTCTGTCTGCTCAACAAAGTCCTTTGAGGATGCGGTCAATATAACTTCCGCGGCAGGCAGGGTTGTAGAGCTTGGTATGAATCAGAAGCCTTCAAGCATTGCGCAGGTTCAGCTAATGAAAAAAGAACTTACTGTTTGCGGTACGAGACTTCAGACGAACCAGTTCCCGAAGGTTATTGACCTTCTTAACGGGAAAAGCATTGATATTAGCACGTTTATTACACAGCATTACACAATAGACGAGATTGAAGATGCGTTCCATTTTTATGAAAACAATCCGAATGAAGTTCGCAAAATCGTTATTGAATTTTAAAATTTTCGAATTATATATAACACGATAAGTTTTTAATACATCTGACCAT
>DBTI01000159.1:0-14162 GCA_002306975.1 Ruminococcaceae bacterium UBA1320 | reverse complement strand
ATAAGTTTTTAATACATCTGACCATAGCGCCAAGCCATTGTGTTATATAGCACGTACGTGCGGCGAATCGTGCGTTCGCGTTAGCAAAATTTCGCACGTGCTGTGGCGTTTAGCCTGTCTCTATATACAACTGTTCCTATATTAATTTCTTATTTAGTTGTATATAGTTGCTGCAGTGAAAATGTAATCAGTAATCAGGTGCTCAGCGGCGAAATATGCATGAATATTGTTAAAAGGTGACATTATGTTAAATTTAAATAGAAAAAGCCTTGCAAAAAGCGCCGAATGGGCGTCGGCAGGAATAGAACTGCCAAAGTTTAATGTTGAAGAAATGATTTCTGAAACAGAAAAAAATCCTACATGGGTACATTTCGGCGCGGGAAACATTTTTAGAGGGTTTATTGCCGTACTTCAACAGAATCTTCTTGACAACGGTTTAGCGAAAACAGGAATTATCGCGGCGGAGACCTATGATGAGGAAATAATCGACCGGATATACAGAGATCATAACAATCTTGGGCTTGTCGTCCTTATGAACCTCGATGGTTCACTTCAAAAAAAAGTTGTCGCGAGCATTGCAGACGGGCTGGTTGGCGATCCGTCAAGGGCTGAGGATTGGGAAAAGCTTAAAGCTGTTTTCCGTAAAAAATCACTCCAGATCGCGAGTTTTACTATAACCGAAAAAGGCTATGCGTTAAGCGATATGAATGGCAATATTTTTCCGGGTGTTATGCGTGATATGGAAAACGGGCCTGAAAAGGCAACCAATATAATCTCCAAAATACTGATGCTTGCGCATGAACGTTTTCTTGCAGGTGCTTTTCCGATATCTTTTGTCAGCATGGACAATTGCTCTCATAACGGTGAAAAGCTGCAAAGTTCAATGTTCACCATAGCGGAAAAGTGGATGCGGAACGGGCTTGTAGAGCGTCAGTTCCTTGATTACCTTAAAAATCCGAGCGCGGTGGCATATCCTTGGTCTATGATTGATAAAATCACGCCCCGTCCCTCCGATACTGTGAAAAGCAAACTGGAAGCTCTTGGCTTTGCGGATACAGAAATCATAACCACCAAAAAGCATACCTATATTGCTCCTTTCATTAACGCCGAGGTTCCACAATATCTTATTATTGAGGATAATTTTCCGGCCGGGCGCATGCCTCTGGAAAAGGCAGGCGTTATCTTTACAGACAGGGAAACGGTTGAAAAAGCGGAGCGTATGAAGGTTACGATATGCCTTAATCCCTTGCATACATGTCTTGCTATTTTTGGTTGTATTCTAGAGTACAAGCTAATCGCTGATGAAGTCAGCAACCCTGTTCTGAAGAAGCTTATTGAAAAGATCGGTTACGGGGAAGGTATGCCGGTTGTAACAGACCCGAAGGTTCTTGACCCCGGGGAGTTTATCAACGAGGTAATCGAGAAAAGACTGCCCAACAGGTATATACCCGACACACCGCAAAGAATTGCGTCCGACACATCTCAAAAAATTATTATCCGTTTTGGCGAAACAATAAAAGCTTATTTATCACATCCGGAACTGAATGTAATGAATCTTACATACATACCGCTGACCATAGCGGGATGGTGCAGATATTTGCTTGGTGTGAGTGACAGCGGAGAAATATTTGAGTTGAGTCCTGATCCGATGAGTGATGAGCTAAAAGCTATTGTCGGTGATATAAAGTTTGGCGATCCGTCCTCAGTCGGCGATAAATTGAAACCGATTCTTTCAAATAAAAAACTTTTTGCCGTGGACCTTTGCAAATGCGGACTTGCTCCTAAAATAGAAGAATATTTTAAAGAGATGATTGCGGGTAAAGGAGCGGTCTTGCGCACCCTGCAAAAAGCAGTAGGTTAAATTACGAAGGAGCCGCTGATTTGATGATTTCTGCACTTCCTGCAAACAACATCAGTGGCTCCCCAGAAAGGGAGATAAAGACATATGAAAATGACCTTTCGATGGTTTGGTCAAAAGGACGACAGCATAACCTTAAACCAGATCCGGCAGATTCCCGCCGTCACCGGTGTCGTAGGCGCTTTGTATGATGTTGCGGTCGGTGAAGTGTGGCCGATAGAAAAAATCTATGCGCTCAAGGAGCAGGTAAACAAAGCCGGACTTGAACTTGAAGTCATTGAGAGCATCAATGTCCATGAGGATATTAAGCTTGGTGCCCCTACGAGAGACAGATATATAGAGAACTATATCCAGTCTATTCGTAATGTGGCAAAGGCTGGCGTTAAGGTTGTATGCTACAACTTTATGCCGGTTTTCGACTGGATGCGAAACGACCTTGCAAGGCCGCTTGAAGACGGGTCAAACGCGCTTTCCTACGAGCATAATAAGCTCAAAGACCTTGACCCGATGGAACTGGTTGACAGCATGGCAAAAAACTCCAACGGTTTTACACTTCCGGGCTGGGAGCCTTACCGCTTGAAACAGCTCAAGGTGTTATTCGAGCAGTATAAGAATATTGACGAAGAGAAGCTTTTCGAAAATTATCGTTATTTCCTTGAACGGGTCATTCCTGTATGTGAGGAAGTTGACGTCAAAATGGCTGTGCATCCGGATGATCCACCGTGGTCTCTTTTCGGTTTGCCGAGAATCGTCACCTGCAAAAGTAACCTTGAACGGATAATAAAGATGGTTGACAGCCCGTATAATGGGTTGACACTTTGTAGCGGTGCTTTAGGTTCGAACCGTGACAATAACATTCCTGAAATGGTGCGCTATTTTGGCGGCATGGGCAGAATACATTTTGCTCACGTTCGCAATATCAAATTTTTCGGTGAAAAGGATTTCCACGAAACGTCCCACCTCTCCTCCGACGGATCACTTGACCTTTTTGAAATAATGAAGGCTTACTATGATGTCGGTTTTGATGGCAATATACGGCCCGACCACGGAAGAGCGATTTGGGGTGAAAAAGGGAGACCGGGCTACGGGCTTTATGACCGTGCTCTCGGTATAGCATACCTCAACGGGCTGTGGGAAGCTATCGGTAAAATGGACAGGCTCAAAACATCGACGGATGGAATGGCAGGTCGGAATTTAAAATGAAAAAGATAGTTTTATTTGGTGAGGCGCTGCTGAGACTTCAGGCACCGTCCTTTAAAAGGATCGTGCAGGCACCGTCCTTTGAGGCTTTTTTCGGCGGAAGCGAAGCTAACTCAGCCGTAGCGCTTGCACAGATGGGTGCGAATGCTTCTTATGTCACAAAGCTTCCGAAAAACGAGATTGGGCAGGCATGTGTCAATGAAATCCGCAAATGGGGCGTCGATACCAGGGATATCGTAATGGGCGACGGCAGAATGGGCATATATTTTACGGAAAAGGGTGCTTCGCAGCGACCTGCCCAAATTCTTTATGACCGTGAGGGCTCTGTGTTCGCCAACGCCACACCAGTAGATTTTGATTTTAATAAAATATTTGACGATACCTCGTGGTTTCACATTTCAGGCATAACCCCAGCCTTGAGCGATAATCTCGCACAGGTTTCACTTGAAGCCGTGAAGATCGCGAAGAGCAAGGGAATCAAGGTATCCTGTGACTTCAATTATCGCTCCAAGCTATGGAATCTTGATAAAGCAAAAAGGGTTCTGTCCGAGCTTGTGAATGGCATTGATGTGCTCATCATCAACGAAAACCAGGCGAAAGAAGTTTTCTGCATAGATGAAGAGGATTACAGGAAATTCGCCTCGATTCTTGCCGAACGCATGAATGTGAAAACGGTCGTACTGACGAAAAGAAGAACGGTATCCGGCGAGGTACATCGTTTTTCGGCAATGATTTGGAATGCTGAGTCTTTCTACAGCTCAAGGGAATATTCGATATTCCTCATTGATAAAATCGGTGGCGGCGACGCATTCAGCGCAGCATTGATTTACGCACTCGTAAATAATAAGGACCTTCAATATGCAATAGACTTTGCTGCCGCATCGGCTTGTTACAAACACAGTGTAGAAGGCGATATGGCAGTTGCGAATGTTGCAGAGTTGGAAAACTTGATGAATTCAGACGGTAGCGGAAGATTTGTAAGATAAAAACAAAAATTGAGGGCGGACACAATTACAGTGTCGGCCCGTTTTTGTTAGAAATATTAATAAGGGATGGTTGTTATGGAGAATTTAAGTAAATCATATTTGCAAAGCAGAGCGAAAATCAATGAAAATTACACGGTCGGTACCCTTAACGATATGCCGGAGCGCATTATTCAGTTTGGTGAAGGGAATTTTCTAAGAGGATTTATTGATTGGATGGTCGATACGCTTAACAAGCAAGGCCTTTTCAACGGCAAGGTTGTTATTGTACAGCCGATAAACAGAGGTCTTGTGAAAGAACTTAATAGTCAGGACGGGCTTTATACCCTTCTGCTCAGGGGCCTGCAAAATGGCAGCGTTGTTGAGAAAAAATCAATCATTACTTCGGTCAGCCGCGGTATTGACCCCTATGCTGATTTCAAGGCCTATTTAAAATGCGCTGAGAATCCTGATATGCGATTTGTTATTTCCAACACAACAGAAGCCGGTATCGCCTACAACGACGATGATAAGCTTGACGATGAACCGCCCGCATCATACCCTGGTAAACTGACCGTTTTCTTATACAAGAGGTTTACATATTTTAAAGGCGAAAAATCAAAGGGCATGGTAATCATACCTTGTGAATTAATAGAACAAAACGGCAAAACACTGAAAAAGGTTATAGTAAAGCTTGCGGAAAAATGGAATCTCGGCAGCGGCTTTATTGACTGGATTAATAATAGCAATTACTTTATGAACACGTTGGTTGACCGAATAGTCAGCGGTTATCCCCGTGACGAGATTGAGAAGCTGACTGCCGAAATGGGATATAACGACAACTTGATTGATGCTGCTGAAATATTCCACCTGTTTGTTATTGAGGGCGACAAAGCAAAAGCACAGGAACTGCCTTTGCATAAGGCCGGACTTAATGTAATTTACACCGATAACCAGACGCCGTACAGGACCCGTAAGGTCAGAATACTCAACGGCGCACATACAATGACTGTTCTCGGTGCTTACCTGTACGGAAAGGATACCGTCGGTCAGTGCATGGACGACGAGATAATCTCGAGCTTTATGAGAAAAGGCATTACGGAAGAGGTCATTCCTACGCTCGACCTGCCGGAAAAAGAGCTTACAGACTTTGCATCGGCTGTTTTTGAGCGCTTTTCAAACCCGTTTGTTGAGCATATGCTGATGAGCATATCCCTTAATTCAACCTCCAAGTTCAAGGTTCGCGTGCTTCCGTCTCTTCTTGCCTATAACAAGTTAAAGGGCGAACTGCCGGATATCCTTACCTTCTCGTTTGCTGAACTTATCGCTTTCTATAAGGGCACAGAAATTAAGGATAATGCGCTTATCGGAAACAGAAACGGTAAAGAATACAAGACATCTGACAATCTCGATGTGCTGACTATGTTCCGTGACTTATGGGCTTCCTGCTATGGAAGTAAGAGCGGCATTGAAAAACTGGTCGGCGAGGTTTTAAAGCGTAGCGATATCTGGGGCGAGGACCTTAACGATGTGAGCGGTCTTACTCAAAAGATTTCCGGTTATCTCTATGAAATCGAAACTAACGGAATTGAAGACGCGATAAAAGCCATAATTCGCTGATTCCAAAAAGGGGATTTACCATGAATAAATATGGCTGCGTTCTTAAAATCAATTCCAGCGACAACGTAGCGGTAGCACTCAGAGCAATCACGAAGGGTGAAACCATCGTGATAGACGACATGCAAATTGTCACAAAGCAGGACATTCCCGTTAACCACAAAGTTGCGTTGAGGGGTATTGCAAAAAGCACCGATGTTTTAAAATACGGTACGGTAATCGGGCACGCCACAGCCGATATCAGCGTAGGCGAGCATGTGCATTCGCACAATATGGCTACCAATCTCGGGCCAATGCTTGATTATAGCTATGCCCCCAAATTAACACCCCATAGGCGGATGGAAACAGCTGAGTTTATGGGATATATGCGCAAAGACGGCTCTGTAGGGGTCAGAAATGAAATATGGATTATTCCGACTGTCGGTTGCGCCAACAAAATTGCAGAGAATTTAACAAAAGAAGCAAACCTCATGTTCCCGGGGCGCACGGACGGCGTATTCTCGTTTCCTCACCCGTACGGATGCTCTCAGGTTGGCAAAGACATGAGTAATACACAGATCGTTCTTGCGGATCTTGTTAGGCACCCTAACGCTGCCGGTGTTTTGGTCTTGGGCCTTGGCTGTGAAAATAACAATATTCCCGAATTTAAAAAGATATTAGGCGAGTGGGATTCCGACCGAGTAAAGTTTTTATCCGTTCAGGATGTTGACGATGACGAGATTGAACAAGGGTTGAAAATAATCAGTGAACTTGTTGATTATGGGGAAAAATTCAAACGTGTAAAGTGCCCATTATCAAAACTTACAGTTGGTTTGAAATGCGGCGGCTCCGACGCCTTGTCTGGAATTACCGCCAACCCACTTCTGGGCAGATTTTCCGATATGCTGATTGACCGGGGTGGTTCATGCATTCTCACCGAAGTGCCGGAGATGTTCGGGGCGGAAACATTTTTGATGAGCCGCTGTGAAAACGAAACGGTATTTAATCATACCGTTGAACTGATAAACGGCTTTAAGCAGTATTTCAGGAACCATGGCGAACTTGTCTCCGATAACCCGTCTCCAGGCAACAAGGAAGGCGGCATAACGACATTGGAAGAGAAATCCATGGGCTGCATTCAAAAAGGCGGCACACAGAGAATTGTTGACGTCCTCTCTTATGGTGAAAAAGTTGCAAAGCAAGGGCTCAGCCTTCTTTGGGGGCCGGGTAATGATATTATGGCGACAACGGCATTAACCGCTGCCGGTGTTCAGATTATCCTGTTCACGACAGGCCGCGGCACCCCGTTGGGTGCTCCGGTTCCAACCGTAAAGGTGTCTACAAATACTACGATTTATAACCGCAAACACAGGTGGATTGACTACAATGCAGGTACGCTTCTTGATGGGGGGGACACACAGGCGATAGAAAATGATTTTCTCAAATATGTTCTGTGTGTTGCCTCCGGTGAAGTAAATACAAACAATGAATTGCATGATTACAGGGAAATCAGCATATTTAAGGACGGCGTAACGCTTTAAGAAAAGGAGAATAAATGATGCAAAGAGAAGCTATCCTTTCAAAAATCAAGGAATCAGGGCTAGTGGCAGTTGTCAGGGCGGAAAGTTCAGAGCAGGCGGTGAAAATTACAGAAGCCTGTATTGAGGGCGGCGTAGTCTCAATTGAGCTTACATTTACAGTACCGATGGCTCACAAGGTTATTGAGACGCTGGCTTCACGCTACACAAAGGGCGAAATAATTTTAGGCGCTGGAACAGTACTGGACGCGGAAACAGCGCGAATCGCCATGCTTTCCGGAGCGCAGTATATAGTCAGCCCCTCATTTAATCCGTATACGATGAAAATCTGCAACAGATATATGATGCCGATTATGCCGGGCGTTGTCACGCCTGCCGAAGCGATTAAGGCTCTGGAAGCAGGGGCGGATATAATCAAGGTGTTTCCCGGCGAGCTGTTTGGACCGAAAATCATCAAGGCATTAAAAGGACCAATACCCTATGCTCAGATAATGCCGACAGGCGGCGTTTCGGTTGAAAATGTCGGCGAGTGGATAAAGGCAGGTGCAGTTGCTGTGGGTGCAGGCGGTTCTCTTATCTCGGGTGCCAAGAGCGGCGACTACGCTTCTATTACAAAGATTGCGAAAAACTTTATTAAAAGCATTGTGGAAGCTCGTATGGAGTTGGTGGCGGGATAATTTAATTAAATCAGTCAAGGGCTGCCTCATATGAGGCAGCCCTTGTTTTCTAAATTTAATTTCGTATTGCACATTATAAGTTATTTGCTAAGTCTTTCATTTTAGTTTTCCCTTTAGCGTAGTTAAGTCCAGCGATAAAATGGAAAAATCAGAAAAAAATAATAAATAAAACGGATAAAAATAGAGGCTGCTTCAATTATCTGAAGGCCTCTTTCCTTTTGCATATAAAAAAATATGATAATTATGGTAACTAAAGAAACAATGTTCTAATTTTGTTTCTTTATAATATTCTAAGTCTTTTTAAAAATTATACACCATAATTCGGCCAAGTTCAAGTATTTAATGTACTGCATACCAAAATATGGCCGAAAAACTGTTAAAATTGTACTAAGGAATATAATTCATCTTTTTGATCCTGATTTACCCCAATATAACGGAGCGTCACATTTTGGGAACTGTGATTAAAGGTATCCATAATCAGACCAATGTTATACTTTGAAGCTTTGTATGTCCAATACCCCCATGTCTTACGCATGCTGTGCGTTCCGAAGTTCTCAATTCCGCATACATTTGCCGCTTCTTTTAAAACCTTATATGCTTGCACCCTTTTTACATGCCCGCTGGTTTTTTTGCTATAAAAGAAGTACGCATCAGCTGTTAACCGATGTTCATTCACATAGGATAGTAGCATCTTTCGGATTGAATCATTAAGTTTAATTTTTTTTTCCTTGCCTGTCTTCTTTTCTTGCAAAACAAGATAATCCTTAAATTTTCCGTTGCGATTGAAAATGTCATTTACCCGCAAAGGAAGAATATCGCTTATCCTCAAGCCTGTGTTCAAACCATATTTAAACAGGAGTCCATATTTGGGATCTTTCCCATTCAGATAATAAAACATTTGCCGAATACTGTCTTTGTTTCTTATTGGTTCGACTGTCATAATGCACCATCCTTTCTCTTGCTAATATTATTATACCAACATTAAACTTATCAATCAATTTTAATCAAAAATGTTTCCTTATGTTTTTGCTATAAAATTGACATAAGATCATAAATGATTTGAAAAAGTCTTTCATTACGCCATTTTTGATCTGTCGTAATGAAACAAAATTAGAATATTGTTTCATTAAAAAATTAGTCAAATATAACTGCAATTGTATAATGATCAGCAAACCCGTCGCGAGTCGGGGACGCAAAGCCACGGGTTTAATGTTTTTTAAATAGCCGGGTTGCCACGCAAAAAAGCTATGGTACACCGTATCATAGCTTTTAACGTATTATGCAAAAAATTAGAATGTGGAGGAAGTTTCATGTCAGGCTTACTCAAAGAAGCCAATCAGGGCGAAGATGATACCCAACAAGGAAGATATCTTACATTTAATTTGGAAAAGGAGGTGTTTGGAATTGAAATAAACTTTGTCACAGAGATCGTTGGATTGCAAAAAATTAGCAATATTCCAGAAATGCCCGATTATGTAAAAGGTGTCATCAATCTTCGTGGCAGAATCATACCGGTAGTAGATATGCGGTTGAAATTTAAAAAGAATCTACTGGTATATACTGACCGTACCTGCATCGTGGTGATAGACATGCAAAGCTTTACTGTAGGTTTGATTGTTGACAATGTTGATGAAGTCGTTGCAATTCCAAATGAATCAATTGTACCGCCGCCTAGTTACAAAACAGGATTTCAAAACCGGTATATCAAAGGTATTGGAAAATCTGAAGAGTGCATCCGTCTTTTATTGGACTGTGAACGTTTGTTTGCTAATGAAGAGATTCAAACACTAAATCAAATTAAAGAATGAGAAGGTTTTATCATGAAAAAAGGCAAGGACAAAAGCATATTACAAAAAATTACACAGGCAATTATAATGGTTGCCCTGTGCAGCAGCATCATTATTGGTCTTGTTGGAGCAATCAGTTTAGCTGTGATCAACAGCCAGTCACAGCAGATATACAATGATGATCTTGTCCCGCTGATTCCACTTTATAAAACACAAGCAGACTTTCAAACGATTCGCTCAAATTTGAAAAGCATGGCTCTTGAGGCTGCAACGGGTACCAGCTCAGGGACAGATTATGTCAGCACGATTAAAAACCTAGAAGACGATATGTCCAGCCAGCTAAATTCGTATGTAAATCATATTTCTTCGGATGACGAGAAAAACAACTATAACACAATTTCATCGGATTTTGAAAAATATAAAGAAGTCGTCACTGACGTAGAATCCGGTATCAAAGCGAATCAAGTTACGCAGGCAATAGCGATCATGGATAAAAATAATACAATTTCAGACGAGTTGAAGAATAAGATCAGCAATGCCTTTACACTGAACTCTAATCAGGCGCAGCAACGTAATCAAACATCTACCGTCATATTTATTATCGCAATTTCTGCGGTTGTGCTGTTTGCAGCGGCTTTCGTCCTGATTGCTGTCAATCGTGGGAAAAGAATCGCGCACAACATCAGTGATCCGATTAACAAAATGGTGCTGGCGGCAAACTCGATTGCGAATGGGGAACTTAACGTCGATGTTACCTGCGATACCGGTGATGAGACTGGGATTCTTGCCGATGCCTTTAAGAAAATCATATCCTCACTTAAGCTTTTGAAAACTGATGTTAATATGCTGGTTGGTGAGGCACTTGAGGGCAGACTGGATACGCGGGCAGATTTGAGTCGTCATAACGGAGACTACCGTGAGATCATCGAGGGTGTGAATAAAACACTTGATACAGTTAAGACCCCGCTCGATGTTGCCTCAGAATTTGTGAATAAGCTTGCCGATGGCATTCATCAGGAGGATATTAATAATACATATAAAGGTTATTATGCTGTACTGATTGAAAATCTCAACAAGGTCAGAAATTCTCTCAGTATTCTGGTAGGTGAAGCGGCAAAGCTTGCTGAAGCAGGGCGAAACGGAGAACTTGAGACCAGAGGCGACGAAACAAAACTGAAAGGCGTATATTCCCAAATTATTCATGGAGTTAACGAAACTTTTGATGCCATTAAAACTCCACTGGACCTGGCCTCGGCCTTTATAAGCAATCTGGCTGACGGGAAAAGCCAGCTGGATATTGAAAATAACTATAAAGGGTACTATGCCAAATTAATTGATAACTTGAACAATGTCAGACAGTCACTTAGATTTCTTGTGGATGAATCATCCAAGCTAGCGCAAGCTGGTATACGCGGCGACCTCGCCGTAAGAGGTGACGTCGGATTATTGAAAGGCGCTTTTGCTACGATAATTGATGGATTCAACAATACTCTTGACGCGATTATCAAACCGTTGAATGAATCCGGAATTATTCTCGGGAAAATGTCACTCAACGACTATTCAATCCAGATGTCGGATGGGTACCAAGGCATGCTCAAAGACTTCGCCGAATCAATCAACAATGTCCGCCAACGGTTGCTTGCTATTGAAACAATTGTTTCAGAAGTAGGTGTTGGCGACCTGAAGCAGCTTGACACGGTTAAAAAAATAGGAAAACGTTCGGAGAATGACAGAATTGCGCCTTCCATAGCAGCGATGCTCCAATCAATACAAGATTTGATTGATGAGGCAAATTTGATGGCCACTGCCGCATTCGAAGGCAATTTAAGTGTCAGAGGTGACGAGCGCAAGTTTGAGGGCGGATATCGTCAGATTATTCAGGGTATGAACAAAACCATGGAGGCTGTTTCCGCCCCGATTGAAGAATCTTCTCAGGTTCTTCAGAAAGTCGCACAGGGCGATCTTAGGATAGAAATGACCGGGGAATACAAAGGTGAATACAATGTAATCAAGACCTCGCTAAATGAAGCGGTTGATTCATTCAATGAGCTGCTGGGTGAGATAAACAGCTCGGCCGCTCAGGTCTTAGCAGGTTCAAGCCAGGTCTCTGATGCGAGCCAGTCGCTCTCTCAGGGCGCTGCTGAGCAGGCAAGTTCTGTTGAGGAATTAACATCTTCAATAGCGGAGATCGCGGCTCAGACCAAGGAAAACGCGGTGAACGCAACGCAGGCAAGTGAAATTTCGACGAACACAAAAACAGAGGCTGCCCAGGGCAACGGGAAAATGGATCAAATGCTTCAATCTATGCACGAAATCAACGAGTCATCAACAAATATTTCAAAGATTATCAAGGTTATTGATGATATCGCTTTTCAAACCAATATTCTTGCACTTAATGCCGCAGTAGAAGCGGCAAGAGCTGGGCAATACGGTAAAGGATTTGCCGTTGTCGCGGAAGAAGTGCGCAATCTCGCAGGAAAAAGCGCGCAGGCAGCCAAGGAAACGACAGCCCTGATTGAGGGTTCGATAAGAAAAGTGGAGGCTGGAACTCAGATTGCGAATGAAACATCCGAAATGCTTGGAAAAATCGTCAAAAGCGCCCAGAGTTCCGCTGCTCTGGTGAGCAACATTGCCACGGCATCCAACGAGCAAGCTACAGCAATCGCCCAGATTGATCAGGGCGTGAGCCAAGTTTCAACTGTTGTACAGACGAATTCCGCCACTGCTGAGGAAAGTGCCGCTTCCAGTGAAGAGTTATCCGGACAAGCGAACATGCTGATGAAAATGGTGGAGAAATTCAAGTTGAAAAATACTTCATCAGATAAATTTGGAAGCACGGATGAAAGCCCACGTGAAATCATTGATCATAATAAACAAACAACCCGCGTAAAAAGCGCAGGCAAATCCTCAATTTCATTAGGTGAAAAATTCGGGAAATATTGATTGTAAATAGCGATTGATTCTGAATGAGCCGGTGGGTGTATATACACCGGCTCATTTAGATATTATTTTTATTTTACAGTTCTTCCGGTTAAGATTGAAATTTAATAGATTTTCTTATTTTCAGCGGAGCCGGGAATAAGAAGATTGTCCTTTTCCTATCTTAATTGAAATTGCTGTAAGCAGCTTTATGATATGAAGTAAACAGTTCAAATTGTAGGAGTATAGTCAATGGATAAAGGTGTCTTACTGGGCGTAAATTCAGACAACTTCACGGAGAAAACAGTGGCCGACTGCACAGAATCTGACATACTTGCAACCGATGTTTTCAATTCAAACGGTTATAAACTCCTCTGCGCAAACACTGTCATTACGGATTATATTAAAACTCATTTGGGCCTCAATCACATACGGACGATTCCGGTATATAAGACAATTAATTCGGTTACCGAAAACAGCAGATTTCATGGTGACATTAAGAAATATTATGGAGACACAGTGAACAGCGTGAAGAAAATCGTTACAAACTTATCAGCGGGTCATAATCTTAATTATGATGCAATTGTTAATCTGACCGACAGCGTATTAAAAATTGGTGATATACGCCATTGCGCTTATATTGTGAAATATATAAATCAGATAAAATCAGCTGATCAATACACATATACGCATAGCATTAATGTTGCTTTTTACGCTATGCTTATGGCAAAATGGATGGGATTGCGGGAAAAAGAAATATCACTTGCTGTTCAATCTGGACTTCTGCATGACCTTGGGAAAATTAAAATCCCCTCCTCTATTTTAAAAAAGAAAGGGCCACTTACAACTGAAGAATATGAAGTAATAAAAACTCATCCAATGCATAGCTACAAGTTATTGCTCGATAATGCCGATATAGACATGGCAATCAAAGAAGCGGTGCTTCTTCATCACGAGAGGTTTGATGGCTTAGGTTATCCGCTGGGAACCACTTCAATCAGTTTTCTCGCTTGCATCATAGCTATTGCCGACGTCTATGACGCGATGACTTCCGACAGGGTGTATAAAAAAGGTGTTACCCCATTCAAGGTATTTGAATATTTTCAACGCGAAGGGGCGGGCCGCTTTGACTGGCATTTATTGAATGTTTTCATTTCACATATGTCAGCGCTGTTAGTCGGCGCATTTGTCAAGCTGACTTCAGGCGATACGGCTAAAATCGTTTGCATTCTGCCTGACGATCCGTTAACGCCTATTCTGTATCTAAACTCTCAATTTGTTAAGCTCCCGGCAACTTATAATTCTGGAAAGAATAAACTGGATATTGAATGCGTGTTATGCAAATGAGGTATAATTTCTGCCGGATTAACTATAATGTATGCAGAAGAGGCTTTGTCACCGGAAGAACCGATTATGCGCATACACTAAATTTATTACAGCCATATTTATGCATCTAAGCACATGATAAGCTGTTTTAACATTGTAGTTTCCATTTCATAAATATCATGTAAGTAATGGTTGATTCTTTCGATATAAGATTTTTTGTTAATATGGACGCTTTGTATACTTCTCTCTGTATCATATTTTATTGACAAGTTTCTTATATTAAGAGCCAATTTTTCCAA
>DBTI01000031.1 GCA_002306975.1 Ruminococcaceae bacterium UBA1320 | reverse complement strand
CTTTCGTTTCATTTCCAATCGTCATTGGAGCAGCGCGTTACTTTGTCCATAATCATTTTGGGGTCACTCAATTTGATACGCTGTTCAGCGGCTTTCGCCGCAATTATCTGAACGGCGCGGGCTCCATGTTTATCACCTATCTGTTTATCTGTCTGTGGAGTTTGTTGCTGGTCATTCCCGGCATCGTAAAAGCTTTGCAGTATTCCATGGTTCCGTTTATACTCGCGGATAATCCGGCCATGCCCGGCAGCCGCGCACGGGAAATCAGCAGGATTATGACGAATGGAGAAAAGGGCGCTATTTTCGTGCTTGGCCTTTCGTTCATTGGCTGGTATCTTCTCGGCTCGTTATGTTTTGGTGTTGGCGTGTTTTTTGTGAATCCTTATTTTCAAGCTACGCTGGCAGAACTTTACCTCTACCTTCGTGACCGCGCAATCATGACAAACCAGATAAATCCCGTGGAACTGGGTCTGATTGCTCCGGCTCCCGGCCCAGTAGGATATTAACTGATCTGTTTCTCGGAGAGGGGAGCTGCCTGAAATGCGAAAGTTTTTCAGGCAGCTCCCCTCTCTACTTTGCGTTTACCTGCACTTATCCGCCCCATCCTCAAATCGTAGGTTGCTATTTCTCCTTGCCGTGTTATACTTTGGGTAACAATAAGGAGGGTCTGTTTTATGGATAATCAAAAAATCGGAAGCTTTATTTCAGAATTGCGTAAAGCAAAAGGGATGACGCAAAAAGAACTGGCCGAAAAGCTGAACGTCACGGATAAGGCTGTTTCAAAATGGGAAAGAGGCGTCGGCTATCCCGAGATCACCATGATCCCGCTTTTAGCGGATTCGTTGGATATTTCGACCGGCGAACTGCTGCTTGGAGAGCGCACCTGCACCGACAATGAAAAAGAGGGTATGGCATTGGGTCCTGCTAAAACCGACCTGATCGTCGCCGATACCATTGAATATGTCAATCAGGCACATGAGTACAAAGCGGGAAGGACAAACGGGATTGTCCTGGCAATATTGTCCCTTACTTTCCTGCTTTCCATATTTGTGTGCATGCTGTGCAACTATGTCATCAGCAAAACTTTTGATTGGTCATTATACCCCCTCGGCGGCGAAGTGGTTGCATGGCTGATTGTTTTCCCCTTTCTCGCTTTGAAGCGTCACCGCTTTGTTGTTTCACTGGCGGGATTGACCGTTTCCATCCTGCCGTTCCTGATGTTGATCGAGCATCTCTGCCCCGTGAAAAACTGGGTATTTACTATGGCGCTTCCCATTGTAGCCGTTTCATTGATCAGCCTGTGGTTATCCGTTTTATTGTTCGTTTACACGCGGATCAAGAGGTTTTACCTTGTTTCCTTTGTACTCATTCTGTTTGGTGTCGTGCTCAATTTTTTAATAAACGGAATTGTGAGCAGATACATCTCCGTGCCGGTCAATAACATTTCAGTACCGATTAACGCAATTTCCTTTGCCTTTCTCGCAGCTGCCGTGGTCATCATCGGATCTGTGAAAGACAAAGCAAAAAAAGCGCGGTAACCTTTCCCCCTTCATCCATATAAAATATAGTAATGATTTGCAGTCACCCAATAAACATTTGTTTTATTGGGTGACTTTTTTGTCCAAAAATAGTATAATATGGATAATTATAATCTCCAGACCGTATTTCTTTGTAGAGTACCTGCGTACATAACAGGAGTTTTGAAAGAATCAGTGGTTTTATGGAATTCCACTCATCCATACGGCTTATTATTCAATTAGGGGTTGATGTTGTGAACGGTAAAACGGTATCAAAATTTAAAAAAGTTCTGACCGCCATGTTTAAAGCAGAAGAAACAGCCCCTCAAACCCGCAAGGAATTTTATAATGCGTGTGCCAAAAGCAACAGATTTCCGGCGCTGGTGATTCTTTCCATGGCATTGACTATGGAAAGCATGATGGTCATTCTGTATGTTTTGGATACCTATTTATTAAAAAAAGCAAAATTTTTTCCGCAGTATATTTATTTGTATACTTCCATGATCCTTATGAGTTCAATTTTAATTCTGCTTTTCAATCTGTCAAAATTTTCAAGGAGAAAACTGATGCAGCTTGAGCTGGCGACGTTGGGCATCATCGGGATATGGAGCGCGGTTTTTTCCGCATATGATGTCATTAACGGATTCTCTTCTTATCTCTTTGTTCAGCTGATGATGATCGATTCACTGCTCTTTCGGGTGAATTCCAAAAAACATTGCGTGATCAACGCGGGAAGTTTCTTAATCTACATGGTCATTATCTTATTCCATCGTCTCAATATCATCATTACTTTTGCCGAGCTGATTAATCCTTTTTTGATGATGGTTGCCGCATGTATTATCATTATTCTAAATAGCCGGTTAAGGCTGAAAGCGTATATCAACCAGCAAGTAATCAAGGAGCAGAACAAAAAGCTTGCATTTTATGCGGACAATGATTTCTTAACAAAAATTCCAAACCACAAAAAGATTATTGAGTGTCTGGACGAGCTGATCAAATCAGACGCGAAAAATATAACGTGCATGATGCTTGATATTGATAATTTTAAACTGTACAACGATACCTATGGGCATATTGCGGGCGACAGCTGCCTTACGGCACTGGCGGCAGTAATTGAACGCAATGTTTTAAGCCACGGCGGAAAGGTCGGAAGATATGGCGGGGAAGAATTCTTAGTCCTGTTGAAAGAAAAAGAAAAAGACTGCATCCTTTCCATTGCCAACGGGCTGGTACAGGCAGTGAGAGAACAGAGCATCGAATTCCCCGCCAACAGCGACTTTCCGGTAGTTACGATCAGCTGCGGGGTGCATATTGAGAGAGAAGCCACAAATGCCGACAGAAACATTCTGATTGCCTACGCGGATTTGGCGTTATACCAGTCTAAAAGAGAGGGAAAAAATAAGATTTCCATTTATCCGGAAGAATAAGCTTGCAGAGCAGCCCAATCGGGAATTCCCGGAGAATCATCGCACATTTATTCCCCCGCAGGCCCGGAAAAGGCTAGGGAAAATTCCGGGGTCGAACTGATTTGTAATTGCTATTATGAAATAATTGTAGTATCATGAGAATAGATATTATTATATGAATTGAATAGGAGGATGTTTATGGTGAGCCCGTTATATGTATTGATTTTGATTATCGGCGTAGTGTTGGTGCTTTATTTGTTGATTTTCAAGCTGTTCGGTCTCAGGGTGATTGACTCGAACGAAGTTGCTGTAATCGAAAAATGGTGGAGCTTAAGGGGTTCTCTGAAGGACTCGATTATTGCACTGCACGGGGAAGCCGGCTATTCGCCCGACTTATTGCGCGGAGGCATTCATTTTAAATCCGCCCTCATGTATAAAATACATAAGTA
>DBTI01000108.1:10013-10459 GCA_002306975.1 Ruminococcaceae bacterium UBA1320 | reverse complement strand
TCCTGACACCGGAAACGGCAAAGGCGGTTTATGACAAGCTCGGCGCGGTTGACGGCGATGTAATCATGGTTGTCGCCGACACTGACGGTCAGGTCGTATTCGATTCGCTCGGCGCGCTTCGCCTTGAGGTTGCGGGTCGGCTTGGCATAATTCCGGAAGGCAAATTCAATTTCCTTTGGGTTACGGAGTTTCCGCTCTTTGAATACAGCCGTGAGGAAGGGCGCTATATGGCAAAGCACCACCCCTTCACTATGCCTGCAGATGAAGATCTTGACAAGGTGGAAAGCCACCCGGGCTCATGCCGCGCAATAGCTTATGACATGGTACTTAACGGTGTTGAGCTTGGCGGCGGTTCGGTGCGTATAAACAATCCGGAGCTGCAAAAGCGCATGTTTGCCGCGCTTGGCTTCACTCCTGAAAAGGCGCAGGAGCAGTTCGGCTTCCTG
>DBTI01000108.1:0-9770 GCA_002306975.1 Ruminococcaceae bacterium UBA1320 | reverse complement strand
GGCGCAGGAGCAGTTCGGCTTCCTGATGAACGCCTATAAGTACGGCGCGCCACCTCATGCCGGTATGGCTTACGGGCTTGACCGTCTGTGTATGCTTATGCTTGGCTGTGATTCGATTCGTGACGTAATCGCCTTCCCGAAAGTGCAAAACGCTTCGGAGCTTATGTCGTCCTGCCCAGAGGGCGTCGAGGAAAAACAGCTTAGCGAGTTGCACATCGAAATCGCCAATGAGGAAAAGTAACTGAAATTCGGTCAAAAACTTTAAAGAATTTTAACAATTACATTGTAAATCAATGATAAGATATATTGGGACGTTTTAAAAAAGGAAAAATCAACAATTATATGAGCAGAATCAACCGAACTTTTTTAAAAAGCCCCTGAATACCAAAATGCTTTATAAAAATCATCATACAGGAGGGAAAATAAATGATAGAGGTAAGCCACCTCACAAAACGGTATGGAGACAAATATGCCGTAAACGACATTAGTTTTTCCGTAAAAGAAGGCGAAATTCTCGGCTTCCTCGGACCTAACGGCGCGGGAAAATCAACGACAATGAATATGCTCACAGGTTATCTGTCCTCTAATGAGGGCAGCGTGAAGATCGCGGGCATAGACATTCTTGAAGATCCGAGCGCGGCCAAAAAGCATATCGGCTATCTGCCGGAGCAGCCGCCGCTATACATGGATATGACGGTAAAGGAATATCTCAATTTCATGTATGAATTAAAGGGCTGCAAGCTTAAAAGGGACGCGCACCTCGCGGAGATCTGTGACCTTGTCAAGATTACAAACGTCTATAACAGGGTTATCAAGAATCTTTCAAAGGGCTACAAGCAGCGTGTCGGTCTTGCACAGGCGCTTGTGGGCAACCCTGATGTTCTTATTCTTGACGAGCCAACCGTTGGTCTTGACCCCAAGCAGATCATCGAAATACGCAGCCTTATCAAACATCTCGGAAAAAAACATACGGTTATACTCAGCTCACATATACTTCCCGAGGTTCAGAGTGTCTGCGAGCGTGTTATAATTATAAACAGCGGAAAACTGGTCGCTGATGATACCGAAATCAACCTTTCCAACAGCCTTGCACAGCAGCACCGCATAGTGGCGCGCATAGCCGGGCCGGAGGAGACGGTTCTTCGCGCCATTTCCGGCATTTCAGGCGTCAAGCAGGTTTTGCAGCTTGGTACCAAGGAACCGGATAGTTTCGACTTCCAGATAGAAGCCGAACAGGGCACAGACATTCGCCGCAGCCTTTTCAATGTGCTGTGCGACCGCAAATGGCCTGTTCTCGCGCTTGACAGCGGCGAAATGACGCTTGAGGATATATTCCTAAAGCTCACAAGCGACGACTCCACCAATATGAGGAAAAACAGAGTCAAGGTAAAAACAGGCAGAAAAAATTATGAAAGTATCATCGATGGAACAAACCCGTGGGCAGCTGCTGCCGAAAAGACAAAAAAGGAGGATGAGGAGTAATGTACGCTATATATAAGCGCGAATTAAAAAGCTATTTTTCATCCGCGATCGGCTTTGTAATCGTAACAGCCTTTGTGTTTTTTGGTTCGCTGTTTTTTGCTTTAGATAACATTATGAACGACACGTCAAATATGTCGTCGTTATTCAGCAGCCTTGTGCTTATTTATGTTTTCATAATTCCTGTTTTAACAATGAAAACATTCAGTGAGGAAAAACGCCAGAAAACAGATCAGGCGCTCTTGACCTCACCGGTCAGTCTTGGCGGCATCGTTATGGGCAAGTTTTTGGCGGCACTTACTGTTTACGCCATCGGATTGTCCTGCACAGCGGTTTTCGGCATAATTCTTGCATCCTGCGCATCTGTTGAGCCGTGGGTAATTGTAGGCAACATTGTAGGCTTGCTGCTTGTCGGCGCTGCTCTTATCGCCATCGGAATATTTATTTCAAACATTACAGAGAGCCAGGTAATCGCGGCGATAGCGGGCATTTTCATCATGCTGCTATTGTTTTTGATTGAAAACATCTCTGCTTTGATTCCGGTTCAGTTTATTCAAGACGTAATCAAGAGCATTTCAATCAGCGCGCGTTATACGAATTTTGCTTTGGGCATATTTAATCTTGCTGACGCTTTCTTCTATCTCAGCGTTGCGGCTTTATTCGTGTTCTTTACAGTGCGCATGCTTGAGAAAAGAAGATGGAGCTAAGGAAGGGGTGAAATTATAATGAACAATAATGACGATAACAAAGATAACAATAATCAGCCTATAGACGGATCGGCAGCCGGGAACGAGAACCCGTTGGATGAGAACAACGTGTCCTATGAGAACCCATTGGATGAAAGTGAAAACTCATTTAACGAGAATGAAAACCCGTTGGAAGAGAATAGCGAAGGTAACGCGGAGACCGGAACAGAAGAAACTGGAAATCCAGAGCCGAAGAAAAAGGTAGCTTTCTATAAAAAGCGCAGCTTTAAATTCGGCAGCATGGCGACAGCCTTCACCGCCATCTTCGTTGTGATTGTAATCCTTTTAAACATTGGTCTTTCAATGCTTTCTCAGAAATATCCGATCAGTGTTGACCTTACAAAATCGAAGGATTACAATATTTCTTCCGATTCAATAAAATATCTTTCGAAAATCAGTAAACCGGTAACCATCAAGTGCTTTGCAACACAGGCGGATATGGAAAGCCAGGAGTACCTTATAGCACCAATCAGAATTATTCAGCAGTATGCGAAATATAATTCGAATATTAAGATTGAATACGTAGACTATGATAAGAATCCTACCGCCGTGGCTCAGTATGCCGACGAAAGCGTCGGTCAGTATGATATTGTTGTATCAACAACAGGAACAGACGGCAAGGAGCGCTATAAGCATATCGCTGCTTCTGACCTGCTCATAGCCGAAACAGATTCGGATACAGGTTCCCAGTCGGTTGTCGGTAATCAGGCGGAGCAGCAGATTGATACCGCCCTTGATTATGTGACAAGCTCTGTACTTCCTACCGTACTTTTCACCCAAGGTCACAACGAGGATACTACAAACAACGGTTTGCAGGATCTGCTTAAAGGTGAAAATTACACAGTATCAACAGTTAACACCACATCTACGGCTATTGACGAAAAAGCTTCGGCAATTGCTATAGTTGACCCCACATCTGATTTCTCATCTGACGAGATAGATAAAATTGATAAATTCCTTAAGAACGACGGAAAATTCGGCAAAAACATCTTTGTTTTTCTTGATCCGAGCACGAAACCTCTCCCCAACCTTGAGGATTATATGACAGAGTGGGGCGTTAAAGTTGAATCAGGATATATTTATGATTCAACAAACAGCTTCAGCAACGATACCTTTCAGCCTATCGCCACTACCGTTGATCCGGATATAGTCGGGAGCAAGGCTACATCCAATATCGGCACAGACGTTGCAGTTGCAAGACCGCTGACGGTTCTGTTCGATTCAAAGGATTCCCGCACGGTTACAAAGGTTATCGAAACCGGCGACACCTCGCGTATTACTTTGGATTCTAAGGGAAAAATGTCAAGCTCTGATAAAGCCGGGCCCTTTACCGCCATGACTCTTTCGACATGGACATCTGACTCGGACTCATCTATAAAATCAAACATGATTGTTTCAGGTTCTTATCAGATTGCAAACGCGCAGCTTCTCAGCGAGTCAAACAAGAACAACTCCAAGGTCCTTTTGGGCATCGCAGACACACTTATGAACAAGGAATCATCAATAACGATCGCATCAAAATATAATGAAACAACAACGCTCAGCCTGACAACCGGTCAGCGTTATATCATTATGATTGTTTTAGTTATTCTTGTTTTTGCAATCCTTATCGGAGGGATTGTTGTTTGGCTTCGGAGGAGACATCTATGAAAAAACAGCTTCGCAACATTATAATATCGCTATGCGTGGTCGTTTTGCTTGTTGCCGGAGTTGTGATCTGGACTAAGGTTGTCTCACCCACTGTAAAATCCTCGTCGAGCTCAGACAGCAGCGCATCCTCGAGCTCGCCGACGATTCAGGTGTATAAGACAGACGCGAAAGATATCACCACGCTAAAGGTAAAGAATTCGACGGGTGGGTATACGATTACCCACTCCGGCGACACCTATTCAATTAACGGCATTGAGACTTCACTGCTCAGCCAGGATACATTGACAACCACCGTACAAGCGGTAACAGATATCCAAGCTACCAAGCTTGTCGAAAAAGGTTCAACAAACCTTAAACAGTATGGGCTTGATAATCCTCAGACCGTTATTGATATAACAAGCGGCGGCAAGACCACAACAATCGATATCGGAAACGATACACCGACCAGTGACGGCAACTATTTTAATGTAAAAGGCAGCGCTGATGTTTATAAGGCGGCTACAACATTTATAAGCTCATTCTCGGGCACAAACCTTGACTTTGTTAACATGACGCTTGTAGCTGTTGATTCAGCTTCACTTGCGAACATAACAGATCTTGAATTCGGCGGCGCCGCACGCACCCCGTCAATCGTGCTCAAACAAAATGTATCCTCCGCATCGTCAGCTTCTTCAGACACTGCGGCCGCGCCGACATATTCAATGCTGTCGCCTCGCAGCTATACGGTTGATTCAAACAATGTCTCAAGCACATTGACTTCGCTGGGGGCGCTTTCAGCTTCCGGTGCCATAACCGTTGATATGTCTGATAAAAGCCTGCAAAAATACGGGCTTAAAAATCCGCAGTACACTGTAACCGCGACCATAAGCGGCAAAAAGGTGAAGCTTGATTTCGGCACACCGTTCAATGCAAATGATACCAGTTATTTGCCGGTTGTGCTTGAAGGAAAACCGTTAATCTATAAGGTAGATGCGTCTTCCGTACCGTTTTATAACTACAAGCTGACAGACCTCTGCTCCACCCTCCTCTTTACCGATCAGATTGACACAGTAAAATCTGTTACGGTTTCAAAGGGAAGCGAAAGCTACACCATCAATTTCACCGGCACAGAAGACAAACTTGTGGCAACTTACAACGGTAAAACGCTTGATACAAATTATGCGCGTAAATTCTATGAGTCTGTTGTTGGGATAAGCACGGAAGGAACAGCCGCAAAACCGGCAAAGGGCAGTACCTATGCCAAGATTGTGGTAAACTATCGTGACACATCAAAATCGCCAACGACTATGGAGTTCATCACAATCGATGCCCGCAAATGCTTCTGGTCCATCAACGGGCAGGGCGACTTCTATATTCTAAGGGATTCGATAGACAACGCGATTACAACGACTAAGGCCTTTGTCGGCGGTGCAAAAGCGAGCGACTAAAAAGAGTTAATTATTTAATAGCAGGTCGCAAAACAAAGAATCTTCGGTAAAAACCGGAGATTCTTTGTTTTTTTATATGTGCCCGTCGAAATGAAAGGATATGTCGCGGTTGATATTTGGCTGCACGTAAAGTATAATAAAAAAGACAATGCGTTCCGGCAAAAAAGCCGGATAATTATATTAATCGCAGGGCTGCCGGCCTGTATTCTTTGAACAAAACTCATTCCGCCGCAGCGGGTGGAATTTGCTTTCAAAAGGATCATGCGGTGGCAGAACGGGGTATTACATGAACGATAGATTAAACGCTTTTTACGAATCCATTAAAGGTCGCCGCATTTCGATGCTCGGAATAGGCGTAAGCAACACGCCGATTGCAAAGATATTTGCCTCAAAGGGAGCGGTCGTTACCGCCCATGACAAGCGCGACAAAGAAAAACTCGGCGACGCAGCATCAGAGCTTGAAGCCGCGGGCGTCCGTCTTTGCCTTGGCGAAGATTATCTCAGAAACCTTGACGCCGATATTATTTTCAGAACCCCGGGCATGAAGTTTAATCAGCCCGAGCTTGACGCCGCCCGCAAAGCGGGAGCGGCGGTTACCTCTGAGATGGAGGTGTTTTTTGACCTTTGCCCATGCCGTATCATCGCGGTTACAGGCTCTGACGGAAAAACCACCACCACCACAATAATCTCCGAAATGCTGAAAAAGCAGGGCTATACCGTCCACCTCGGCGGGAATATCGGCCGCGCGCTGCTGCCCGAAATTGAAAGCATGACCGGCAAAGACATAGCGGTTGTTGAACTGTCGAGCTTCCAGCTTATTTCAATGAGAAAAAGCCCCGACATAGCCGTAGTCACAAACGTTACACCCAACCACCTTGACATGCACAAAGATATGGCGGAATACATCGGAGCGAAGAAGAACATAATACTGCACCAAAACGCTTTCTGCCGTGCTGTTTTAAACCTTGATAACGAGGTTACAAACGCAATGCAGAGTGAGATACGCGGAGCCTGCGTAATGTTCAGCCACAAGCAGGCAGTTTCTTTCGGCAGCTATCTTGACGGCGACAAGCTTTGCTACAGTGACAGCAAGGGCAAGTATGATATAATGAGCAAAGATGATATTTTCATTACCGGTATGCACAATGTGGAAAATTATCTTGCCGCCATCTCTGCCGTCTGGGGGCTTGTAACTCCTGCAAATATGCGAGAGGTCGCGCGCAATTTCAGAGGCGTTGAGCATCGCATTGAATATATCCGCGAGAAAGACGGCGTAAAATATTACAACGACTCGATAGCGACGACTCCAACCCGAACAATGGCGGGGCTTAACGCGTTCAGTCAAAAGGTTATATTAATAGCGGGCGGATATGACAAGCATATTCCTTTTGATGTGCTCGGCCCTGCGGTCATAGAAAAGGTAAAAACCTTGATTTTGCTTGGCGTTACTGCCGACAAGATTGAGGAAAGCGTTAAAAAGGCAGCAGGATATAAAGAAGGCAATCCTAAAATCATACACGTTGCTTCACTTGAGCAGGCAGTGGAAACCGCCCGCAGCGAGGCGCAAAAAGGCGATATAGTAACGCTGTCGCCGGCGTGCGCCAGCTTTGATATGTTTAAGAATTTTGAAACAAGAGGAGAGGTTTTCAAAGAGCTTGTCAGCTCTTTGAAATGATTCTTTTATATAGTAGAAGAAGATTATAACTTCCCTCCCCAAAGATTTGGGGAGGGTGTCGCCGCAGCGACAGGAGGTTTGACAGGTTCTTGTTTTAGAATATTCTTATTGCTTATTTATTATAACGAGAAACAGGTTATCCTATAAATTGACGAAAAATAATTAAAAACCAAATCAGGTGAAAAAATGAATCAACAGCTTTTATTCTCACTTTGTGAGAATTCATGTATCTCCGGTGCCGGCCCGGCGGCAACGCTAGCCTTTGACGCTGCCGCAAAATTCGCTCCCGATGTCTATCGTGATCCGCTTGGCAGCGTTATCGCCCCTGTTCGCAAACCCAAAGAGGGTGAACCGCATATTCTGCTTGAAGCGCATTTGGACGAAATCGGATTTATCGTCACTTCAATCGATAAAGAAGGTTTTTTGCATGTCGGCAAAGTCGGCGGGCCGGACGTCCGCGTGCTTTTGGGGCATGAGATTACGGTTTTCGGTAAAGAACGGCTTTTCGGTGTTTTTTGCTGCCGCCCGCCCCATCTGGTTTCTCATGACGATTATAAAAATGTGCCAAAACTCGATGAACTTGCAATTGACATCGGGCTTGAACGCGACAGCGCCTGTGAAAAGGTGTCGCCCGGAGATTATATAACTCTGCGCCAAGGCTCCGCGCAGCTTCAGAACGGCATGATAACAAGCAAAGCACTTGACAACCGTGCCGGAGTTATGACCGTGCTTCGCTGCCTTGAGCTTTGCACCGAAAAAGTGCAGTGCGGCTTGACCGCGGCCTTTACACTCAGCGAGGAGCTGGGCTGCCGCGGTGCTGTGACGGCTGCTTTTACCGCCGCGCCCACGCACGCAATCGTGGTTGACGTCAGCTTTGGGTCTACCCCGGACGCGCCAAAGGAAAAATGCGGCGAAATGGGAAAAGGCCCGATGATCGGCGTATCGCCGACGCTGTCGCGCGACGTAACACAGATGCTGTTTACGCTCGCCAAGGAATACTCAATTCCATATCAGACAGAGGTAATGGGCGGCAGAACAGGCACGAACGCGGACTCTGTTTCGATAAGCCGCGGCGGTGTCGCAACCGGTCTTGTCTCTGTTCCGCTTCGCTATATGCATACGGCGATTGAAACCGTGGCAATGGATGATATAGAAAACACCGCGCAGCTGATGGCCGCCGCGGTTGAGCGCATAGGAGGCGGCAAAGCGTAAATGTTTGATGCTTTTAAAGAATTGTGCGGGCTGTCGGGCGCTTCCGGCAACGAAAAAACCGTTTCGGATTATATAACAAAAAAGCTTGCGGGTATGGACGGCGTAGAATATAAAACCGACAGCCTTGGTAACGTATTGGTGCATAAAAAAGGACAAACGCGCGCGAAAACGCACCTGATGCTCAGTGCGCATATGGACGAGGTAGGTCTCATTGTTACAGCGGTCGACGACGCGGGAATGCTCAAGTTCACCGAGGTCGGCGGAATTGACCCGCGTGTTGTGATTGGGCGCCGCGTAAAAATTGGCGAAAAAGGCGTGCTCGGCGTAATCGGAACCAAGGCGGTGCATTTGCAGGACGACGACGAGCGTAAGACAGCGCCGGATTTTGACAAGCTTTTGATTGACATCGGTTCACTATCGCGCGAGGATACCCTTAACTATGTAGCCCCGGGCGACACCGCTGTTTTTGATTCGGAGTTTGTTCAGTTCGGCGGCGGATTTGTAAAATCAAAAGCGATAGACGACCGGATCGGCTGCGCCATTCTGCTTGAAATTTTGGCGAGACCGATGAAATATGACCTTGACGCTGCGTTTACCGTGCAGGAGGAGGTCGGCACCCGCGGCGCGCGCGCGGCGGCATATACGCTTGACCCGCAGGTCGCTATTGTCGTTGAAGCAACGACAGCCGCCGATATTCCGTCAGTGCCCGACGAAAAAAAGGTCTGCTATCTTGGAAAAGGCCCGGTTGTTTCGTTTATGGACGGGCGCACTGTCTATGACCGCGGGCTTTACAATCTCGCATTTGATACGGCAAAAGAAAAAGGCATACCCTGCCAGACAAAGCTTGCGGTTGCGGGCGGCAACGACGCCGGTGCAATCCACCTTTCGCGTAACGGTGTAAAACCGCTTGCGGTTTCCCTGCCCTGCCGTTATCTCCATTCCCCGTCCTGTGTTATAAAATATCAGGACGCGGAGTCTACCCTTGCGCTCGTGGCGGAGCTTTGCGAGCGCATTTCCTCAGAGACATGCTGAACCGGATAAAAAAAGATGAAACAGAAAGGCTTCAGCAAACACTTATGCTGAAGCCTGACGTTAACGTGCGTGTCAGCGCGCTTTTAAAGGCGTATGGAACGGGTCTTAATTTTTTCAACGTCTGGCATCAGGATTTCGACACGGTGCTGGCAAGGCTTGAAGGCAGCTTTTTTATCTGCGCGGGCGAAAATGCGGATTATGAGGAGATCGCTTTTTTCCTTAAATTCAATCCGTATTTTCGCCGCCTTACAGGCGAAGCCGGTGCTGTGAATAAAATCACCGAATACTTATCAAGCGATATCGGGCGATGCCGATACGATTTTCTTTCATACGACAAGCCGGAAGCAGAGGACGTGCAGGCTGAAATTGAAATTTCCCCAAAGCTTGAAGATGTTTATTCCGTAATGGAAAAAGCAAGAAGCAGCGACTTCACTGTCGGCGATTTCCCACCGTGGTACACCGACGTTTCGCACCGCATTCGCCACGGGTGCGCTCGCGCCTATTTGTTAAGAAGCGGTACGGATGCGGTTTCGGTCTGTCCTATCAGAC
>DBTI01000119.1 GCA_002306975.1 Ruminococcaceae bacterium UBA1320 | reverse complement strand
ACGCTTAAAGCGGCGATTGATAACGCTGATTATGTGCTGCCCGACGGTGCCGGAGTTGTTATGGCTTCAAAAATTCTGGGGTCACCGCTTGCAGGCCGTGCAGCCGGTTTTGATGTTGCAAAGGAACTGCTCGCGCTTTTGTCAAAAGGCGAAAAAAGGCTTTTTTTACTTGGTGCAAAGCCCGGAATCGGGCAGAAGGCAGCGGAAAAGATAGCCGGGCAATACCCCGGGGTAGTTATCGCCGGTATACAACACGGTTACTTTAATGAAGATTCCGAAGTGCTTGATGGGATAAAAGCGGCGCGCCCGGATGTGCTTTTTGTTGCACTCGGTTCGCCCCGTCAGGAACTTTTCATGCAAAGAAACCGCAAAGAATTAAACGCCGTAATGCTTGGAATTGGCGGAAGCCTTGACGTTTTTGCAGGTGAAGTAAAGCGCGCTCCAGATTTCTTTATAAGGCACAACCTTGAGTGGCTTTACAGGCTGAGTAAACAGCCATCACGCTTTTTCCGCATGATGAAGCTGCCGGCATACATATTGAGGGCCTTTGCATGGCGGATAACAGGCCGCACAGGAAAATGATTTCACCGGTAGTATAATATAAATCATAAAAAATATTTTGAAAGGTATAATGTTATGAAAGTAAAACTTTTGGGATATACCCCGGAACCGGAAAAGCTGGTTGCCGCGGCGGCAAAATTCTGTTACTCAAAAAGCGATGTAGACGACATAATGGATGGTCTTGATGACGAAAAAACCGCCTCTTATGTAAAAATGATTTCACAGCTTGGGCATTCAAGCGTTATGGAGCATTCATCGTTTACATTCGGAATAGAAGGCGTATCGCGTTCACTCCTTGCGCAGATAACGCGCCACCGCATCGCCTCATTCAGTGTGCAGAGCCAGCGTTATGTCCGTGAAAACATGTTTGAATATGTAATTCCGCCCGAAATTGCCGAAAATAAGGAGGCAAAGGCGGAGTTTATCACTGCGATGGAAGAGGATCAGCGGCATTACGAGAAAATAGCCGCGATACTTAAAGAAAAGCACAAAGCAAATCTGTTAAGTGAAGGGATGAGTGAAAAGGCAGCAAATTCCGCGGCGGACAAGCTTGCAATAGAAGACGCGCGTTTCGTGCTGCCAAACGCCTGCACAACCAAAATAATGATGACAATGAACTGCCGCAGCCTTGAAAATTTCTTCTCGCTGCGCTGCTGCAACCGTGCGCAATGGGAAATTCGGGCGCTTGCTCAGGAGATGTTCCGGCTTGTCTATGAGGTTGCCCCTCATGTGTTTTCCAATGCCGGTCCTTCATGCGTTCACGGAGGATGTAAAGAGGGTAAAATGAGCTGTGGAAGAGTAAAAGAAATGTGCGAAACCTTCGAAAAATTGCGCGGCGGCGCCGAACAAAAACAGTAAGGAAATGTGTTGCAAATGGGCAGACTTTTTTGCTTAATCGGTAAAAGCGGTTCCGGCAAAGACACGGTTTTTAAAAGGCTGTTAGTTGAAAGTGAACTTTTGCTTTCACCTGTTGTAACCTATACAACAAGGCCGCGGCGTGATAATGAACAAAATGGCGTTGAGTATAATTTTATTACTCAAGATGAGCTGATGAATTTCAAAAACACGGGCAAAATAATAGAAATGCGTCAATACGACACAGTAAAAGGCGTTTGGTATTACTGTACCGTTGACGATGGGAAAATCGATCTTTCCCACGGCGACTATTTGACTATTGCTACGCTAGAGGCTTTTGACGGGTTAGCCAAACGTTTCGGAACAGCGGCAGTGCCGCTTTATATTACCGTAGAGGACGGAGAGAGGCTTACGAGGGCACTGACTCGGGAAAGGGCGCAGCATTCGCCGGACTATTATGAATTATGCCGTCGCTTTCTTGCCGACCGTGAAGATTTTAATGACAACCGACTAAAAAAATCCGGAATAATGATAGATTTTTCTAACAACAATCTTGATGAATGTGTATCTAAAATTAAAAAATATATTTTGAATAATAAATAAAACCTTGGGGGCTTTATGCTTAACTTTAAAGAACCGCAAATCGAAGACAGACAGACGGCTAACAGCATTCTGTATCCATTAAATTACCGTCTTTGCGAATATTGTTTCGGTGACCTTTTCATCTGGAGAAGAGTATATAATACCCAGTTCGCTTTTGAACAGAATTATATGTATGTCAGATTTAAGAATCAAGACAAAACTTTTTACCTGTTTCCGGCGGGGATTGGCGACCTTGAAAAGGCCACAAGGCTTATCTATGAACAAGCAAAAGATGATGGCACTGAATTTAAGCTTGCATGTGTAACGCCGGAAATGAGAACGAAGCTTGAAGAGGTTTTCCCGGGAAAATTCGACTATGAGCCGGTCAGGGACTCATATGACTATATTTATAATGCGAGCGATCTCATTACGCTTGCCGGGCGCAAACTGCATTCAAAACGCAACCATATTGCACGTTTTGAACGGCTTGGTAACTGGAGTTACGATGTAATAACCCATGAGAACATAAATGAATGTGAAAAGATGAGTATCGAATGGTGCAAAATAAATGGCTGTGGTAACGATTTAAGCCTCAATTTAGAGTATTGCGCAGTAAAACAGGCATTTGAGCATTATTTTGAGCTTGGAATGTCGGGTGGTATGATAACGCTTGACGGCCGGGTAGTAGCTTTTTCAATAGGGCAAAAGATCAATAATGATACTTTTGTTGTTCATATTGAAAAAGCTTTCAGCGATGTTGAAGGTGCTTATACCGTAATAAATCGTGAGTTTGCGGCTCACAACTGTGAAAACTTTAGCTATATAAACCGTGAGGACGACGCGGGTGAAGAGGGGCTTCGCAAAGCCAAACTGTCATATCACCCTTCAATTCTGCTTGAGAAAAATTTTGCTACGCTAAAAGACGGTGTTTCCCTGTGATAAAAAATCCGGATGCCGGCGATCGCGACGCTTTATTCAAAATATGGCAGGTTTGTTTTGGAGACATTGAAAGCTATATCAACTTTTTTCTTGATAACGGCTATAGCCCGCAAAACTGCCTTGCCTTTTTCGAAAACGGTTCACCTGTTGCCATGCTGCACCTTCGCTTTGCCGATATGTTTATAAGCGGCAGAAGCGAGCCTGTAATGTATGTCTATGCCGCGGCTACATTGCCGGAATATCGTGGGCATGGTATTATGGCGCAGCTGATTAAGGCTGCTGTAGCTTATGGCGACTCGCTTGGGTGCGCTTTTACCTTTCTGCTTCCGGCGAACGGCAGCCTCTATGATTATTACGGCAGGCTTGGCTTTAAAACCGCGTTTGGAGTAAAAAAAGCATCTTTGAATCGTGAGAATCTTAAAGAAATTTCTTCATCAAATGTTTCTTTTTCTAAAATTTCAGATTATTACGAAAGCCGATTGAAGTTTTTTAGTCCGGTGATTCAGTGGCGCAAAACGGAACTTTCCTATGCTTTTGCGGAATGGAAGTTTACAGGCGGTGAGATCCTTGAATTTGACGGTGGGTACGCTTTGGCCCGCAAGCACGATAACAGGGTCGAAGTGAAAGAGGTTTGCGGAGATATTTCTGCGCTTTCATCAATACTGCTCTCCCATTATGACTGCGGATTGTTTTCTTTTTTGCTGCCGCCAAATAATCAGTACAAGTTTGAAACAAAGACAGAAAGATATGGAATGCTTATTTCATCGACGGATAAAACTTATGAACTGGTTAAAAATCTGAACCCATACGTAAACCTAATGCTCGATTAAAGTGAAAACAAAATGGCAGTATCATTGTTGAATATATTTATAGATAATCAACAAAAAGCATATACTCTTTTTATTTAGAGTTGACTTTGACAGTTTATCATGCTAAAATACTAATATGCTAAATTGATCCTTTACAAGTGATTTAGCAGGTTATGGCAATTACAATATTAAAGTGAAATAGTTTTGTCATCTCCCCCGCCGAAGGCGGGGGAGATGACATCCAGCTTTACCGTTTTAATTTAAAGTTGCAATAGTAAAATGATTATAGGGGGAAGGCTTGTGGCGCGTTACGGCAGCATGATACCTGAAGGCACATGCGACCAGCTTTTTAAGGAATGTGAGGCTCTGCGGGATGTACAGAACAGTATGACGGAGCTTTTCAAAAGCAGAGGATTCAACGAGGTTATAACTCCTTCGCTTGAATTTTATGATGTTTTTAACGGCAAGGCTTCCGCTATGCCGCAGGAAATGATGTATAAATTAATAGACAGCAAAGGACGCATTCTTGTTGTCCGCCCCGACAACACAATGCCGGTTGTGCGTGTGGCTTCCACCAAGCTTAAAGGGTTTCAGCCACCGCTAAGGCTCTATTATAATCAGAATGTTTTCCGAATCAGCCCGTCGCTTTCCGGTCGTCGTGACGAGGTTCCGCAATGCGGCATCGAGTTGCTCGGCATCAGCGGCATCAAGGCGGATCTTGAAGTTATCGCAACGGCAATAGACGCATTAAAAAGTGTTACGGATGATTTCAGATTTGAAATTGGCCACGTGGGATTTTTCAAAACTTTGATTGATGAGCTGCCATGCTCGACAGAAGAAAAAGAGCAGATTAGAAAATACATAGAACTGAAAAATTACGCCGCGCTCACAGAGATCCTCACCGACAGCGCAAAATCCAGCGCCGCAAGCCGCGCGCTTATTGAGCTGCCAAGGCTTTTCGGCGGAGCTGAGGTTTTCAAAAAGGCGCTTGAAATAGCGCCAAACGACGAGGCGGTTGAAACAATTAACTACCTGCGTTCAATCTATGATGTACTGTGCAATATGGGGCTTAAAAAGAATATTATGATTGACCTTGGTCTTGTGCAGCAGATTGATTATTATAACGGTGTCGCTTTCCGCGGCTATATGCAGGGCTCGGGTGAATATGTACTTTCAGGCGGCCGCTATGATGGTCTTTCCGAAGGCTTTGGGGTAGAAATGGCTGCAACAGGCTTTGCGGTAAACAGCGAGGCGGTTGCACGCAACGCGAACATTATCCAAAAATCAAACCGCCCGGATGTACTCGTTTATTATGAACTTGGCGGGGCAAAAGCTGCTTTTGAGCATATGGAAACACTGACTTCCGCAGGTCACGTTTGTGAAATGAGCGACTTTTCTACACTTGAGGAGACAAAAGAGTATGCGCGAGTCAAAGGAATTGGGTGTGTAGACATAGTCTCCGACGACAGTATTGTAAAAGCCATCATTAATTAAAATAACTGATAAGCGCTTGCCGCAGAATATAAGGAGCGTGTTTACTCTAATGAAGCCACTCAGAATAGCATTGACCAAAGGCCGCCTAGAAAAAGACACAGTCGGTCTTTTTGAAAAAATAGGGTTCGATTGTTCCCAGGTAAGAGACAAGGGCAGAAAACTTATTCTCCCGGTGCCGGATGCCGGCATTGAGATAGTGCTTGCCAAGGCGGCGGATGTGATAACCTATATCGAGCACGGCGTATGTGATGTCGGCGTTGTCGGCAAAGATACGATAATGGAAAACGGCCACAGCTTTTATGAGGTGCTTGACCTCGGCTTCGGCAGGTGCCGCTTTGCGCTCGCGGGCCCAAAGGATAAACCGTTTTATACCGGATATACAGCAAAGTGCATTGCTACCAAATACCCAAAGGTTGCGCGTGAATTTTTTGAGCGTAAGGGCATGGATGTAGAAATAATAAAAATTGAAGGCTCTGTTGAGCTTGCCCCGTTGCTCGGTTTGTCGGACGCAATTGTTGATATTGTAGAGACCGGTTCGACACTTCGCGAAAATGGTCTTGAAGTTATCGAAGAAATTTGCCCGATTTCCGCGCGCATGATCATAAATATTGCGAGCATGAAACTGAGAAAAACCGAAATTGAAAGCTTGATGGGAAAAATCGAAGCGGCAAAGGAGACGGTTTAAAATGAAGCGTATAATAGCCGATGGCGTTAATGAACAGGAAGCGCTGCGCGCAATGCGCGCACGATCATCCGAAATAGATATTAGCGTAACGAAAACAGTGCAGACAGTTATAGACGATGTACGCGAAAGCGGCGACGAAGCGTTGAAAAAATACACCTCAAAATTTGATGGCGTAAATTTGCAGAGTTTCGAACTTACAAAAGAAGATATAGATAAAGCATATAACGAAGTGCCGAAAGCGGTTGTGGAATCTCTTGAGAGAGCGGCAGCTAACATAAAGGATTTTCATGAGCGTCAAAAGCAGCAAAGCTGGCTCACAACCAAAAATGATGGCGTATTGATGGGGCAGCGCGTAAGAGGACTGCACCGTGTTGGAATATATGTGCCCGGCGGCAGAGCCGCGTATCCGTCGTCAGTTTTAATGAATGCTATTCCGGCAAAGGTCGCGGATGTTGGTGAGATAATCATGGTTACGCCACCGTCAAAGGACGGTAAGGTTAACCCGAATATACTTGCGGCCGCCAAAGTGGCGGGCGTAGACAAAATTTTTGCCGTGGGCGGAGCGCAAGCGGTCGCCGCGCTTGCATTTGGCACAGAAACCGTACCAAAGGTTGATAAAATCGTAGGCCCGGGCAACATTTACGTTGCAACAGCAAAGCGCCTTTGCTATGGCGTTGTTGATATAGACATGATAGCGGGGCCAAGCGAAATCCTTGTTATAGCCGATGAAACAGCAGAACCCAAGTTTCTTGCCGCCGACTTGATGTCGCAGGCAGAGCATGACCCGATGGCGTGTTCGATCCTGCTGACAACGTCGCGCGAAATAGCGGAAAAAACCGTGACGGAGATTGAAGAACAAAAGAAAGCGCTTTCAAAGCGCAATATAATCGATGAATCACTTGAGAGATTCGGAGCTATGATTGTTTGCGAATCTATCGAAGACTGCATAAAAATTGCAAACGACATTGCACCCGAGCATCTTGAACTGATGGTAGACGAGCCTATGAAATACCTTGGGCAAATCGACAACGCAGGCTCTGTGTTCCTTGGAAAATACGCGCCGGAGCCGCTTGGCGACTACTTTGCAGGACCAAATCATGTGCTTCCCACAAGCGGAACGGCAAGGTTTTTTTCCCCGCTTTCCGTTGACAGCTTCATAAAAAAATCAAGCTTTATTTACTATACAAAAGAAGCGCTGAGCAAGGGTCGCGACGATATTATCACTTTGGCGGAAAGCGAAGGGTTAACGGCTCACGCGAATTCTATCAAAGTAAGGTTTTAAATCAAAATTCAATTTTTACATCTGATTGCGAGGGTTTTTAATGAGCAATTTAATTTGCGATAAGCTCAAACAACTTAAGCCATACGATCCGGGCATTGATGATTGCAGCATTCACCTTGACGCAAATGAAAGCTGCATGGAGCTTTCCGATGCAATGAAAAAGAAAATCGGCGAGAAAATACTCGGTATTCACTATAACAGATATCCAGACCCTCTTGCCGCTGAAATCTGTGATTTATTCGGAAAACGTTATAATATCCCACCGCGTTTTATCACGGCAGGGAACGGTTCTGACGAGCTTATAACGTTGATGCTGGGCGCGTTTGTGCAAAGCGGCGAAAAGGTTCTCATCACAGAACCGGATTTTTCGATGTACAGAATTTATTGCAGTACAGCGGAATGTGAGCCCGTTATTTTAGGCAAAAACGGTGAGCTTACGTTTGACCCTGATGAGATGATTGAAAAGGCAAACGCCGAAAAGGTAAGGCTAATTATCTTTTCAAATCCGTGCAACCCAACGGGGCAGGGAATTTGCCGCGAAGATGCTCTTAAAATCGTTGAGAAATCAAATTGCCTTGTTGTGGTAGACGAGGCATATATGGATTTCTGGAATCAATCTGTGCTTGAAGCCGCGCCGGCAGCGGAAAACCTTATCGTGCTTAAAACCTGCTCTAAAATCGGTTTTGCGGCAGGCAGGCTTGGTTTCGCTGTTTCTAATTCAACGCTAACAGATTATCTGCGCGCGGCAAAGTCACCGTATAATCTAAATTCACTCACACAGGCGGCAGCCAGTGTTTTCCTTGGTGAAAAAGATTATCTGACAGGCGCAATCGACGGGATCAAGCGCTCACGCGACAGGCTTTATAAATCGTTAAAGCAGCTTGAGGAACAATACGGGCAAAAAATGCGTGTTTATGAGACTCACACAAATTTTGTGCTCGTAAGGTTTACGGACAGCAAAGCCGTATGTAATACGTTAAAATCTTTCAGTATTTCGGTGCGGTTTATTTCTGGCTGCCTGCGAATTACAGCAGGCACGGAGCAGGAAAACAAGGAACTTATCAGCGCGCTTAGTAAAATCCTTCAGGCATAAATTTAACGGATGTAAAAATGACAGGAGGCGGACTTAATGAGAACGGCGGAAATAACAAGAAAGACAAAGGAAACAGACATAAGCGTTAGCATTAACCTTGACGGCGGCAAATGCGAGGTGTCGACCGGCATCGGATTTTTTGACCATATGCTTACCGCTTTCGCGGTTCATGGCGGGTTTGGCGTTACACTCAAAGCCAAAGGCGACCTTGAGGTTGACGGGCACCATACGGTTGAGGACACCGGAATAGTTCTCGGTCAGGCGTTTGCAAAGGCTCTTGGTGACAGGGCAGGCATAGCCCGGTACGGAAGCTTTTATATTCCGATGGACGAATCGCTTGCGCTTTGCGTAGTGGATATCAGCGGCCGCCCTTACCTTGTTTTTGACGATCCGTTTGAAAATCAGTCCATTGGCGGCTTTGATGCCTGCCTTGTCGAGGACTTTCTGCGTGCCTTCTCGATGAACGCGGGGATAACCCTGCATATGAATATACTTTATGGCAAAAACGCTCATCATATAGCGGAAGCAGTGTTCAAGGCCTTGGGGCATACGTTAAAGACCGCGTGCGCTGTGACGGGCGGCGCCGTATTATCTACAAAAGGTGTGCTGTAATAAAATGATAGCTGTAATTGACTGCAATGTCGGAAATCTTTTCAGTGTCAAAAATGCGCTTGACTTTATCGGTGAAAAAAGCGAGGTTACAAGCGACGCTGCCGTTATCGAAAAAGCAGACGCGCTCATTCTTCCGGGTGTTGGCGCTTTCCCCGAAGCCATGCGTGAAATAAACAAGCTCGGGCTTGTGGAAACAATAAAAAATCAGGCTAAGAAAAAACCGCTGCTCGGCATCTGCCTTGGAATGCAGATGTTGTTTGACTATGGCTATGAGTTTGAAAAGTGCGCTGGGCTCGGGCTTATTTCCGGAGAAATAAAGACTATACCCGCAGAAGGGCTTAAAATTCCTCACATGGGCTGGAACTCTTTGAAATTTAAGAATCCATCGCCGCTTCTTGGCGGCATAGCTGAAGGAAGCTATTTCTATTTTGTCCACTCCTACATGGCTTTTACCGAGGATAAAAACATATCGACCTATGTTGATTATGGCACAGAGGTTACGGCTATGGTATGGGACGGAAAGTATGTTTTCGGCTCTCAGTGCCACCCAGAAAAAAGCGGTGAAATCGGTCTTGCGCTTCTCAAAAATTTTTGCAGGCTTGCAGACTGATTCAATAATGTGTCGCCATATATTTTAAGCGACAGATTGGGGATAAAAATGATTATTCTTCCTGCCATAGATATAAAAGACGGCAATTGCGTCCGCCTTGTAAAAGGTGATTTCGGCACAGCGCATAAAGTAGCCGAAAGCCCGTTTAAAACAGCGGCAAGCTTTATGGCGGCAGGTGCAAAGTGGATGCACATGGTTGACCTTGACGGTGCTAAAACCGGTGAACGCCCAAACCGCGACTTGATTTTGCAAGTGGTAAAAGAAAGCGGACTCAACGTGGAAATCGGCGGCGGCATACGCGACATGGCTTGCGTATGCGATTATCTTGATGGTGGCGCAGCCCGTGTTATTTTGGGCTCGGCGGCGCTTGAGGACAAAGCTTTTGTTAAAGAAGCCGTAAAGGCATATGGTGAAAAGATAGCGGTTGGCATTGATGCGCGCGGCGGTAAAGTCGCAACACGCGGCTGGCTCAATACATCTGATGTTTCCTTCATTGATTTTGCAAAAGAGATTGAGCAAATAGGTGTAAAGTATATAATCTTTACAGACATAAGCTGTGACGGAACGCTTGGAGGACCAAACTTTGAGCAGCTTGAGACACTGCAAAAAACGGTTTCCTGCAACATTATCGCCAGCGGAGGCATAAGGGATATCAACAATATCGAGAAGCTTGCCGCGATGAAGCTTTATGGCGTGATCTGCGGAAAATCGATATACAGCGGAACACTTGACCTTGAACAGGCGGTAAGAACTGGGGGTGCACAGAAATGATAGGCAACAATCTCGCAAAACGCATAGTCCCGTGCCTTGATGTTGACATGGGCAGGGTTGTAAAGGGAATTAACTTTATAGACATAAAAGACGTCGGTGATCCTGTTGAATGCGCCGCGCTATACGATAAACAAGGCGCGGATGAAATTGTTTTCCTTGATATCACGGCAACACACGAGGGACGCGGCACAATGGCGGACGTTGTAGCGCGAACAGCAAAAAAAGTGTTTGTTCCGCTCACAGTCGGCGGCGGTATCCGCACCATAGACGATTTTAAAGACATATTGCGCGCCGGTGCCGATAAGGTTTCTGTCAACTCCGCCGCAGTCCGCGACAAGGAGCTTGTCGCCCGTGCGGCAGACAAATTCGGAAATCAGTGCGTTGTTGTCGCGATCGATGCAAGACGGCGTGCAGACGGCGGCTGGGGCGTAGTGATAAACGGTGGACGCATCGACACAGGTCTTGACGCCATCGAATGGGCTAAAGAGGTTGAGCGCCTTGGCTGCGGTGAGATCCTTCTCACTTCAATGGACGCTGACGGCACGAAAAACGGGTTTGATATAGCGCTTACCGATGCGATCTGCAAAAGCGTCAATATACCTGTCATCGCTTCCGGCGGCTGCGGTAAACTGGAGCATTTCTCGCAGGTTTTTGAAGAGACAGGCGCAGACGCGGCACTTGCCGCTTCGTTGTTTCATTACCGTGAGCTGACAATCGGCGAGGTAAAAAATCATTTAAAAGAAAAACACATACCGGTAAGAATATAATCAGTTATAGTTATTTGGAGGAGATTTTACGGAACTTGATTTAAAAAGTTATTTTGCAAAAGCGCCGCTTATTCCCGCTATCGTGCAGGAAACAGGAACCGGCAAGGTTTTAATGCTCGCTTATATGAATGAAGAGTCACTGCAAAAAACGCTTGAAACAGGATACACATGGTTTTACAGCCGCTCGAGGCAGAAGCTGTGGAACAAGGGTGAAACCTCGGGGCATGTTCAGCGCGTGATACGCGTTACGGCCGACTGTGATCTTGATACCATCCTGTTAGAGGTGGAGCAGACAGGACCTGCATGTCATACCGGCAACAAAAGCTGCTTTTTCAATGAAATTCGGAGGTTTTAATTAATGAACGATATTTTTAACGACTTGTATGAAATTGTGATGAGCCGCAAAATGCAGCCAAGCGAAAATTCCTACACCTGCTACCTTTTTGAAAAGGGTCTTGACAAGATTCTTAAAAAAGTCGGAGAGGAATCTTCTGAGGTTATAATAGCCGCGAAAAACGGTAAAAACGAGGACACTGTCAACGAGATGGGCGATCTGTTATATCATCTGCTTGTCTTAATGGCACAGCAGGGGATAAAACCGGAAGATCTTTACGCAGTGCTTGAAGAGCGCCGCAAAAAGAACGGTAATCTTAAAGTTCAGCACCAAAGTGACAAAAACAGCTGATCAATAAGTTTTTAATAGCTCATAAAGCTGTCCCATTATCGGGGCGGCTTTTTTGCGCTCTGAAATAATTTGTAAAAAAGGACAAGCATTTCATTTTGATGTTCTAAATGTGGACAAAGACCCATATCTATTAGCGTAAGGGGAGGGGAAAAATAATGGACGAAAAAACAGCATCGGCAAGGTTCGACGACGCCGCAAAGAACATAGGAGAAATCTCTTCGCGATTTAATCTGCCTGTGGATATAAAAGCCCGCGTGCAGGAGATTCGCCTTCGCGCAGGGAGACCGGTAATGCTGTCACTGCCTGAAGGCCCTGTATTTATAACCCAGTCGGGAACACCCGCCTTTATACCGAGGGCAGGGCTGCTTTGTGCGCAGAGGGAGAACATTGATGAGGCGTTCAAGCTTATCTGTGATTGCTCGGTTCATTCCCACCAGCGCGAGATAAGAAATGGATTTGTAACACTGCGGGGCGGTCACCGCGCCGGAATTTGCGGCACAGCGGTTACGGAGGGTGACTCTGTCTCGAATATACGTGATATTTCTTCAATTAATCTTCGGGTGGCGCGTGATATCGAAAATGCCGCGGAAGAAACCGCAAGAGCGCTCGTAAGCGGCGGCAGCATTGAAGGCTCAATTATATTCGGACCGCCCGGCTGCGGAAAAACAACCGTGCTGCGCGACCTTGCCCGAAGACTGTCAACCGGCACACGGATGAACAGGCTATACCGTGTGGCGGTAATTGACGAACGCGGCGAGATCGCCGCCACTTTTCAGGGATTACCTCAGAATGACCTTGGACCCTCTTGTGATATTCTTGACGGATACCCAAAGGGCGAGGGCATTATGCAGGCTATCCGCTGCCTTTCGCCGGATGTGGTTATCTGCGACGAGATAGGTGGAGAAGAAGACGAAAAGGCTGTTGAACTAAGCCTTAACGCGGGCGTAACCATAATCGCCAGCGCACACGCAGGCAGTTTTCCCGAACTTTTATCAAGACCGCAGACCGCGCGGCTTATCGAAAGCGGAGCATTCAAAAAAGCCGTGCGCCTTTCGGGGCGTGAAACTCCGGGTACGGTAGCCGGAGTTTACAGTGAGGAATGCTTTAAAAAAGCAATATGACTTTTATAGATTTACATAGAAGACGGGGCAAAACGCCGGAGGCAAAAAGTGATGATAAAAATAGGCGGCATTATTGCCATATTTACAGTCTGTGTGGCGGCGGGGCTTTTGAAATCGTATTCGCTGTCAAAAAGAGTGCGCGAGCTTGAGGCTTTTTTAAGCGCGCTTTCTCAAATATCCACCGAGATACGCTATTTTGCATATCCAACCGACGTGATCATATCAAAGCTGGATTCTTCGGCAGAATATAAGCGTCTCAAGGTATTTGGTTTCTGTAAAACCAATCTTGCGCAAACACGGGATTTTTCAAGGGCATGGAAAGACGCTATCACGCAGTCAAAGCCTTTTCTTTCGCTTGATAAAAGCGACATTGAGGCGCTTAACAGCTTTGGAGACACCTTTGGAACAACGGACGCGGAGGGACAAATGGCTAACTGCGAGCGTTACTGCGAACTTTTAAAGCAGCGTCTTGAGTCTTCACGAGAGGATAAGGCAAAAAGAGGGCGCATGTATTCCTCGCTGGGAGTGTTGTCGGGCGTATTTTTTGCCTTGATTTTTTATTGACGAACAAAGCAAGGCTTTAAGGAAGCCTTGCGCCGCAAAAGCGGCATGGAGGTTAAAAATGAGTATAGACTTTGTGTTTAAAATTGCCGCCATTGGCATTATTGTCGCGGTGCTTGACCAGGTGCTTAAAAATGCGGGCAGAAATGAAATGGCAACTATGACAACGCTCGCAGGGCTAGTGATTGTACTTATAATGGTTGTCCAGCAGATAAGCAGCCTTTTTACGACTATAAAATCTGTTTTTGGGCTGTGATGAAAAATGAATATTTTAAGCATAGCTGGAATAGCAGTAATTGCGGCGGCTATCGCGGTACTGCTGCGTCAATATAAACAGGAATACGCTATGATGCTCGGTCTTGCTGCCGGTGTTTTAATTTTGGTAATGATCCTGTCAAAGGTGCAGCCGGCTTTTAATGAGATAAACAAGCTTATGTCCGGCGCTAATGTAAATATCCAGTATGTTTCGATACTGATCAAATCGCTCGGCGTTTGTTTTGTCGCGCAGCTTGCGTCGGACGCCTGCCGCGACGCAGGCGAATCCGCTATTGCGTCAAAGGTTGAGCTTGCCGGAAAATTTTCGGTGCTGCTCATCGCACTGCCGCTGTTCGGTCAGGTTGCGGATCTCGTATTAAAACTGATGGCAGGATAGGAAAATTTAAATGCGGGCAACGCCTGAGGTTAAAATGAAAAAGATTAATAAAAAGCTTTTAGTGGTTATATTCGCCGCTGTTTTGCTGTTTTATCTGCCGTGTTTTACAGCGTCGGCTCAAAATACTGCTTCGCAGACGTCAACAAGCTCTGCATTTTCGGAAACCGACAGCATAATTAAAGAGCAGAAACAGCGAAGCGGGGCTGATAAGCTTTCGGGCAAATTACCAGAGAATGCGAAAAGCAACATTAACAGCCTTGGAATTAAAAGCGGCGATCAAGACAGCCTTGCAAAATTTACACCTGCAAATATGTTAGGTTCTCTTTGGAACAGCCTTAAATCAGCGGCTTCCGCTCCTGTAAAGGCAGTCATGGCGGTGATTGCAATTTTGCTTGCCTGTGCATTGTTGAATACACTTAAAAGCTCTATCGGAGACAAATCGCTGCAAAATGTTTTTAATATAGTTTCTTCACTTTGCATCGCTACGGTTATTCTGGTTCCGGTATCGCAGTGTGTTTCCCACTGCGCGCAGACAATAAGCGAGTCATCTGGGTTTATGACCGCGTTTCTTCCGGTTTATTCCACGCTTGCCACGTTGTCAGGTCATCCGGCTTCGGCAATTGCTTCACAAAGCCTGTTGATTGTATCATCCGATGCATTGTCAAGCATCACGACGACAACCTTTGTACCAATGGTTGATATGTATCTTGGCTTTTGTGTTGTAGGCGCTGTTTCTCCCGGAATAAATATATCAGGAATTGCAAGTTTTATAAAAAGCGCCGTTTCCTGGGCGCTGGGTCTTTGCCTCACAATTTATACCGGAATTTTGACCGTGCAGGGCGTTATCGCATCCGCTGCCGACAGTGTTACGGTAAAGGCGGCAAAATTTGTTGTGGATGGCGCTGTTCCGGTTGTCGGCGGAGCTATTTCCGATGCAATGAATACAGTAATAAGTTGTACGGGGCTTCTAAAAACGACAGTTGGCGCATATGCAATAGTAGTGTTTATTTTAGCCTTTTTACCACCATTGCTTGAATGTCTGTTATGGCTGCTTGCGGCAGATCTGTCTCTTGCGGTCGCGGATATTCTTGGCATAGAAAACATGTCGGGAATGCTAAAATCTGTGAGGGAAGCGCTGAAACTTCTCATTGCACTGGTGCTTGTCAGCGCGCTGGCAATGATTATTTCCGTTTCGGTAATGCTCCTTCTGGGGAATGGTAACTGATGGATGCGATAAAATCATGGGCAGTAACGATTTGTCTTGCCGCGTTAGCGGCAGGCATAGCCGGAATTATAGCGCCCTCCGGCAAGATGGAAAAAGTCTATAAATTTGCGGTGTCACTGTTCTTCTTATGCTGCATGCTCGTTCCGCTTTTCAGTATCAAAGGCATTTCACTCGGCAAAATAAGTCTCGATTATACAAGCAACAGCGTGCCAAACCGTGAAATAGCCTCAACTGTAAATGAGCAAGCGATTCACTTAGCACAGCAAAATGTCGCGGCACTTGTTAAAAACTGCTGTCTAAGCTGTGGCGCGGAACCGAAAAGCGTTACGGTTAAAGTTGCAGCATCGGGAACAAACAGTGCAATGTCGGTTGAATCCGCCGAAGTAACGCTAAAAACTGCGGATATGCAAAAAAAGCAGAAAATAGCGGACGCGGTTATGAACAAGCTCGGAATAACCGTAACGGTAAAGGACGGTGGAAAGTGATGGCGGGGGGACTGTTTGACTTTAAAAATGTTTTCAGCAAAATATCAAACAAAAAGGTAACCACAATTCTTGTAGTGGTCGGTTTTATCGGAATCGTGCTTATCTTTTTATCAGATTTCTTCCATTCATCTGCGAGTAATCCACAGCAAAATCTAAGCTCATCTGACGCGTCGAGTGTGTTTGAAACGCAAACTGCAAGCAAGCTTGAAGATATAATAGGCAAGATTAACGGCGTCGGCAGAGTTAAAGTTATGGTCACCGTCGAAAGCGGGGTGGAAAATATCTACGAGACGGACAACAAGGCGTCAACCGATAATACGCAAAACGGAGGCGACAGCAGTGGGCAGACACAGGAGAATAAAAGCAGCGAATCAAGTCACGTAATAATCGACAACCAGGGCGGAGGCCAAGAAGCGCTTTTATCAAAACAAATTCAACCTGAAATTTTAGGCGTAGTGATTGTTTGTGATGGAGGAAGCAGCTCCGATGTCAAGGAAAGTGTGACTAACGCAGTTTCGACGGCGCTCAATTTGCCGACAAACCGCATAAGTGTAAATAGAATGCAGCCAAAGTAAAGGCTTTCTTAATGAACACGATTTAATCAGTCTTATTTATAGCAATTTGGTTTTCAAAAAGGAAAACAAGGGGATGTTTCTCCACGCCGGTGGCAGGGGAAAACAAAAAATCTTTTTCTTTAAAATTGCGATAGTATTTAAATTACTTAAAACAGGGCAGGGAGGAAACAACATGAGTATGGTAATAGGCAGAAGGCATATTATTTTGGCGTCCTTAGTAGCGGCACTGGCGCTGGCGATTTTCCTGAACTATAAGTTTTCGGCTCCGACAGGCAACCTTGGTGATGCTACCTACGTGACTAACCAAAATGTAAGCAGCACCAGCACGTCGGATTTTTTCGCAAATGCAAGGCTGACACGCTCACAAAATCGCGACACGGCCGAAGATGCACTTAAAACTGTAAACACAAGCTCGTCGGCAACAGCGGATCAAAGAAAAAAAGCAAATGATACAATGATCCAGCTTGCAAAGGATATAAACACGGAAGGACAGATTGAAACACTTGTTAAGGCAAAAGGTTTTTCAGAGTGCGTATGCATGATAAACAATGGAACAGCTTCAGTCGCAGTCAAGCCAAAGACATCAAATAGTCTTTCGGCTAACGATACCGCTCAGATTTATGACATCGTTATAAAACAGACCAATTTTGCAAAGACCGCAATTAACATTATTCCTCAAAACTAGTTGTGTATTGTGATACTTGTGGTATAATATTAGGAAAGGAGGGCGCGTGATATGGTACAAAACGGATATAAAGATACTGGCAGCCTTAAAATATCAGAAGATGTGCTTGCTGCGATAGCAGGAAATGCGACTAAGGAGATTAAGGGTGTTGCAGGTTTGTCATTGCGCCCTGCTCCGGACGGCTTTGACTTCTTTCATAAAAAGAGCACAGGCAAAGCCATTCGGCTTGAAATTAAAGACGGCGAAGCAATAATTGACATTTTTGTCACCCTTTATAACGGAGTAAAAATTCCCGACACATCTGAACAGATTCAGGTTCGCGTTAAAGAAACGGTTCAAAACATGACGGGTATTACGGTTTCAAAGGTTAACGTCCATATATCGGGGCTCGTTATAGCGGAGGCCGCTCAGGATTAGTTAATCAAACCCTCCAGTTACTCTGGAGGGTTTACTTTTTGCCAAATACGTTATACTATATTAGATGAATAAAAGCAAAGACAGGCTTTATAATCAGTGCCACAGAATAAACGGCGCTTGTTTAGGCAGAAAGCCATTAGTCTTGAGCGGAGGAAAACTGATGACCAGAAGAGAAGCCAGAGAACAGGCACTGTGTATTATTTTTGAGCGCATGTTCAACGACGAGCCTGTAAATGAAATATTATCGCTTGCCAAAGACGCTCGTGATCTCGAACCGGATACATTTGCAATTGAGCTTGCACAGGGTGTTTGCGACCACATTGGCGAGATTGATGCAAAAATAGAAAAATACTCAATAGGGTGGAGCAACAAGAGGATTTCAAGGGTTGTTTTATCCATTCTTCGCATGTCAATTTATGAGATTGATTTTATAAAGAATATTCCCGTGAGCGTTTCAATAAACGAGGCTGTTGAGCTTGCCAAAAAATACGGCGGCGACGGCGACAGCGCATTTATCAACGGGCTTTTAGGCACATTTTCAAGAAGCGGAGACGCGGACAAGCAGGATGAGCCAAAGGAAAAGAACGATAACAGCGAAGAACAAAGGTGAATCGGCCTATGGCGTGTTATCTTGGAATTGATACAAGCAACTATACAACCTCGGCGGCACTATATGATGCGCAAAGCGGCGAAATGCGCCAGCAAAGAAAACTTCTTCAAGTAAAAGCAGGAGAAAAAGGGCTGCGGCAAAGCGAGGCCCTGTTTCAGCACGTGCGAGAGCTTCCTGAGCTTGTTGAGAAGCTTTTTGAAGGCATCTGTGATATTTCAGCCGTCGGTTATTCATCGCGTCCGCGTGACATAGACGGCTCTTACATGCCATGCTTTCTTGCAGGTATTGAAGCCGCGCGGTGTGTAGCCGCTGCTCACCATCTGCCGTGCTTTGAATTTTCCCATCAGGTGGGGCACATTGCCGCCGCGCTGTATTCAATCGGTCGGCTTGATTTATTCAATCATAGATTTATAGCTTTTCACGTATCGGGCGGCACAACAGATGTTGTGCTGTTTACCCCCGGTGAAGATTTCAATTATAAAATAGAGCCGGTTGCGTCCTCACTTGATTTAAAAGCAGGGCAGGTGATTGACAGAGTTGGATTGATGCTCGGACTTGAGTTCCCTGCGGGACCTCAGCTTGAAAAGCTTGCGGTTACAAGCGGCAGGAGCTTTGAAATACATCCCTGCATAAAAGGTTGTGACTGCTGCCTTTCCGGTGTTGAAAACATCTGTGCCGATATGTTGAAAAATAACGAACCGCCATGCGACATCGCCCGGTTTTGCATTGAATATATAAAATTGACTCTTGATAAAATGACAGCCGCAGCGTTGAAAGAACTCGGTGCGCTGCCGCTTATTTTCGCGGGCGGCGTAATGTCAAATACGATTATAAATGAATATATGACCAATAAATACGGCGCATTATTTGCAAAGCCGGGATTTTCGTCAGATAACGCGGCGGGTGTCGCGGCTCTTGCAAAAATTAAATCGGAGGGCTTATGAGTACCGGTTTCGAAATTATAACGGTATCGCAGCTCAATTATTACGTAAGATCACAGCTTGATTCCGACCCCATGCTGCACAATGTATTTTTACGCGGTGAAATCTCAAATTTTATGAACCATTACCGTTCCGGCCATTTTTACATGTCTATAAAAGACGAAAATGCTGTAATCAAAGCGGTGATGTTCAAAAACAGTGCACAGCGCCTTGCTTTCATGCCCGAAAATGGCATGAAGATTGTAGCAATGGGCAGGGTTTCAATCTATGACCGTGACGGACAGTATCAATTTTATATCGACGATATGCAGCCAGATGGTATCGGCGCGCTTCATGTTGCTTTTGAGCAACTTAAGTCCAAGCTCGGTGCGCTGGGGCTTTTTGACGAAAACCGTAAGCGCCCGCTTCCAATGTTCCCGGAACGAATCGGCGTTATTACTTCGCCCACAGGCGCGGCTCTTCAGGATGTAATCAACATTCTCGGGCGCAGGTGGCCTGTTGCTGATATAGTGCTCTATCCTGTCCTTGTTCAGGGCACACAGGCGCCGGAGCAAATCTGCCTTGCCATCGAGTATTTCAATAAGCACAACGCGGCCGATGTTTTGATAGTGGGGCGCGGCGGCGGTTCCATCGAGGAACTGTGGGCGTTTAATGATGAAAATGTCGCAAAAAGTATCGCGTCTTGTAAAATTCCCGTGGTTTCCGCAGTGGGTCATG
>DBTI01000181.1:10293-10546 GCA_002306975.1 Ruminococcaceae bacterium UBA1320 | reverse complement strand
AAAGTATGACTCCAATTATAGAGAAGATGCACTTTCAATGGAATAATTTAATGCCCTTAATTATTAAAAAGGGTGCCAATAAAGAATTGGTAAATAATTTTGACAATACACTAAATAATCTGTCCAACACAGTTAACAGCAAGAATAAAATGAATACGTTGATGGCTGCAAACCAACTTTATGCCTATGTTCCGGATCTATATTCACTTTTTAAAACAAACTCTACACAAATAAAGAGAATCCGGTATTATTC
>DBTI01000181.1:9662-10052 GCA_002306975.1 Ruminococcaceae bacterium UBA1320 | reverse complement strand
AAATAAAGAGAATCCGGTATTATTCAAGAAGCGCAATTCTGAATTCATTAAACGCCAACTGGACTCAGGCCGATTCGGATATCAGCGACCTAAAATCCGCCTGGGTTCTGTATAAAAATACCTTAAACAAAGATCAGCAGGATAATGCAAACAAGCTTGATTTATCTATATATGAGCTTGAAAAGGTTGTTAAAGAGAAAAATCAGCAATTAGTCAATATAAAAGGAAAGGTTGAACTATCAAACACTGAGACTTTGGAAAAAGCTATCGAAAGTGAATCGGGTGAACAATCCAGCAGTCAGCAGTCCAGCGGCGGAGAATCCAGCAGCCAACAGTCCAGCAGCCAACAGTCCAGCGGTGGACAATCCAGCAGTCAACAGTCCAGCAGTC
>DBTI01000181.1:0-9360 GCA_002306975.1 Ruminococcaceae bacterium UBA1320 | reverse complement strand
ACAGTCCAGCAGTCAACAGTCCAGCGGTGGTTAATAGGTTGGGTTGGCGGGCAAAATGAGCACCCAATAGTGAACTACTCCGCCACATTGATAACGCTCAGTCCTTTTTGCCTTGCATATCTTACCGTTTGATCGGTTCCGTTAAAAGTACGCAAGAGTGCACAAATGCAATAGGACGAATGGTCTACCATATATTTATTGCGTTTTTTCATGCAGCCGTCGATATATTCCTCCGAAATATAAGTAATCTCATCGGCCTCTGCAAGCAAAGAACGATAAAGCATCTTCTGCTCAACATTCCAAAGTTTGTCCTGACATTTGCAGGGCAGAGCAAAAATCAAACGGATCCTCCTTCCCATCTCTTTCTTGGCGATTATCAGTGAGGCAGCAATCTGGTCGAAGCCAAGTGCACCTCCAGAAATAAAGTCCGTTATGCCTTGGTTGATGAGGTTATCTATTTCACAGTCAAGGCGTTTTACTATTTGTTCAATTTTGTTTTTGGGCAGCTTCCGGTGTCCGGAAAAACAACAGGTTTGATCTTTCATTCATTATCACCTCCTTTTTATATTTGGTATTGCCAAATAAATATATTATATTTGGTAATACCAAATATAGCAACACCCCTGTCAATTATAATTTTAGGGGTGATATTATGAAAATACGGAAATTGCCGCTTGGCGACAGAAACATCATTGGCGCTCACGTAACAGAAGCGCGAAACGGCCTTGGTATGAAACAAGTCGAGCTTTTGACAAAATTGCAAACAGCGGGCATCGACATGAGCATTCCGGCTCTTTCACTGCTGGAAGGTCAAAAGCGTCCAGTTACGGATTTTGAGCTTAATGCTTTGGCAGACATCCTTAATGTGTCGGTCGATTGGCTTATGGGCAGGGAGTAAACGAAGGGTTTGCCATGTTGCAAACCCTTCGTTTTTTATATCATCACAAAAAGCTTCGTTTTTTGACCGGCTTCCTTTTCAAAAATCGAAACAGAACGCACCAAAGCAGCGCTTGATGCTTGGCGTACTGAGAAAAACAATAATTCCGCCGAGAGACAAAAAAGAGCTAACTGATCAGTCAAAATCAGTTAGCTCTTTTACTGTTAATAATGATAACTACCGGCAAGCTTATTGCCTGCTTTTTCAATTATCCGATTTTTGATATAGTGACCGCTGCCAGCTTATTGTCATTCAGATTACTATTTATGAAAACTTATTTTATAACAATAAAAATTTGCTTCACAAGCTTATCTGTTCATAGTTATACTTCAAAATAAATTCTTTTAATTTTTCTGGCGGTAAAGGTTTGCTGAAATAATATCCCTGGATATTATCGCAACCCATATTTTTTAAAATTTCCAATTGCTCCTGAGTCTCGACACCTTCTGCTATAACCTTTTTGCCGAGGTTATGTACCAGGTTAATAGCACCTTTAACTAAAAATCCAGTTTGCATATCTTTGATATTATCAATAAAGGCCTTATCGATCTTTACAAAATCTATTGGTATTTCAACAAGATGGATAAACGAGTTATATCCGGTTCCAAAATCGTCCAGTGAAATTTTTAGGCCCATATCTCTAATAGAATCTAAAACCAATTTCATTCTCTTTTCAATTATTGCCCGTTCTGTTAACTCAAATTCAATCATACCCGGATCAATCTGACTCATTGCAATACAATTTTTGGTATATTCAATGATTGAATCATCTTGCAAATCTTTTGGTGAAATATTTATTGCTACTTTTGTGTTTATTCCCTCGTCCTGCCAAACTTTCAGTTGATTAATTGCGTTTTTGATTACCCATTTTGTTATTTCACTAATAATTCCGGCATCTTCTGCTATTTTGATTAATTCGCCTATATTCATATTCCCTTTAATGTCATTATTCCATCGCAACAGTGCCTCTATACCCATTACATTATTACTGCTTAGATTTATTTTGGGCTGATACACTATCGTAAACTTATTACATTTTATAGCGTCGTAGATTGCAACAACTATCGCATAATTTTCCTGATGCTTTTGTGATATCGAATTTTCATAGATAGCGATTCGATTCTTATATAACACTTCTTGATCAAAGGTTTTCCCGATATTCTTAAATAGTTCATTTTCTCCTTTGCCATGCAGCGGAAAATTTACAATACCACTCTGAATAACAAGATGGATTGGTAATCCGTCGATAAATGTCGGTTCTTCAAATAAACTTAAAAATTCCTGTGCTTTTCTAAAAGCATCTTGAACATTGCATTTGCGCATTATGACGACCATTTCATTTGTATCTACGGAATATATATTCCTTTTTTCAAAAAGTTCCGATAACATTTCCAACACTTTTAAAACCGATTTCTTCCCGACTTCATAATCTACATAGATGTTAACTTGATCATAATTTAAAATTTTAAATGCAACCAGCGTAAAGTTTTCTTTATTGTTTACCATTTCATTTAAATCAAGTTTCAGTTTACTACTGTTCGGATATCCGGTTTCTGCATTTATAAATAATTTTTTAACTTCATTTTCTTTGTCCAATTTAATACGTTGAAATAGTAGGCTGGTTACCGTTCCGATAATAACAAAGAAAATAATTCGCAGTATCCAACTAATTGGCTCTTGCATCATTCCTTCAGACACATTTAAAGGCATAAGTGGTCCTAATGTCAATCCTGCCAGCAAAGCAACGCCCACGCCACCCTTAATATCAAAAGTAAACGCAGATATTATTATTGGTATATACATCATATGGGTAAAAGCAATTGATGTCCCACCTGTTATGTAGACAATATAGTCGATTATTAATATTGATATTATGGTAAAGAGGATTAAAAGAATTGGATTGTAGTGCTTCTTAAGCTCATACAGCGAATTGATTTTCACTTAGTAGGCCCCTCTCTTCTTCCTGTCAACGTTTCACAGATGGTCTTCTTTCTTTCTTTTCTTTATACATGTAAGAATCCGCATTATTTAACAGTTTTGAAAAATCTCTGTTTTCTGTACAGATAAAATCCTTGATACCTATCGAAAGATCCACATAGTAAGGCTTCCCAGAGTGTGCATTATGTCTGTTGCTAGCCGTCGCAATCTGCTGTCTGATTTTTTTCCGCTCAAACATGGGACTTTTTAATACCACGCCGACAAATTCATCTCCGCCGATTCTTCCCACAATTCCCCCTGATCCCAGAGCATCCCGCAGTAAACTACCTACCGTCTTTATTGCATAATCCCCTTCTAGATGTCCAAAGCAGTCATTGATTTCCTTCAAATGATCAACATCCACAAAGATCAGATATGCCTTTTTGCCTACATTCTCCTGATTTAAGGCCATAAGATGTTCCATCAGGCCTCTTCGGTTATACAGTTCTGTAAGTTCATCTTTCTCTGAAATAAAGCTGAGAAGTTTATTCTTTTGCTGCAGTTGCTTTTTTTCAGAATGCTCTTTCATGCTGACCTCCAAAAAGCGGATACAATTGCCCAGCAGCAAGGCAATCAGATACATATAGGCTATCTCATCCGGACTGATTTCACAGAACATCAGCCCATAAAACCGTTCTCCGGAAAACAAGGTAAACGCGATATAGTTATGCCCACCGTCCGGTTTCTCAAGCTGGGCGAAGCCATGCCCTTTTTTGACCAGAGGCCGCTCTTTTGGTTCGTAGGCCTGCAAATTCTTTCCTTCAAAGAATGCCGCCAACCTTATTTCATCCGGGCACTTCCAGGAATCTTCCGGAGCATGCACCACCGAATTTTCAAGCACATATAAATAAGCGCTTTTCATACCCATGCCTTTTAGATACTGCACGACTTTTTTATAGAACTGAACGGGTTGATCTGCAACCAGCAACAGATTCTGCATCAAAAATGGTCCATACCATGACTTCTGCTGAAATTCCGTCAACTGATTCACCCGTAGTTTCAATTCATAATCGGTACCGATTTTATGCTGATTGATCCCGGATTCTCTGCTATCATCATCCTTACATCCGCAGGATTGCCGCTGCCGTAATTCAGTTATTAACCGCTCCGATGCAGGCATCACCCCCCGGCAAATCTGAATGGCCTTCTTCATCGCTTTAATTCCAATTTCATAGCCATCCTGAGAAACGGTGGTTAATGTAGGATCCATAAACCGTGCCATCTCCACATCATCAAAACCGGTGATGGCAATATCCTTTCCCACCTTCAAGCCTCTTTTTTCGCAGACTTGGTAACCGGCAATGGCCATTTCATCATTGGCACAGACCAAAGCTTCTGCTCCCGGATTGGCATCCAGCAGTGCATTCACCTGTGTTTCCACATGTTCCGAATAATTGCCGTAAGCAATCTGAAACTCCGTCACAGCCAACCCATGTATCCGCATGAGATCCAGATATGCCTGTTTTCGCTCTTTAGCATCATTATTATCCCGTGGACCGCTTAAATAGAGAATCTTCTGATACCCATGTACGGTAATCAGATGCTCCATGATTGCCTTCATCCCTGCATAGTTATCTGCAATAATGGAGGTTCCTTTTCCTTCCACTGCCTCATCCTCTAAAACCACATAAGGAATCCCCTCAAACCGGTTTAAAAATTCCACTCTGCTTTCCTTTAAGAAAATACCCAGGGAACCATAGGCAATAATCATCGCATCCAAGTTAGCCAGTTTGGCGTAATCATAGATTGTGTTGTACTGATAGTCATAGTTGTCTGTATTCTCATCCACCAGCATTTTCTGATAAAAATAACTGCTCTGCGTTCCCAAAAAAAACGTCACGTTAATCGGCTCATCCTCAGCTGCTTTATAAATTCCCCGTAGCAGTTCCATCGGTTGATTAATATGCGTATTCCCGATCAATACGCCGATATTATATTTATCTTTTTGCATAACACTACCCCGATAAAAACATTTTTATAGTTACCGCTGTCGGCACCTCTGAACCCAGAGGAATGAGGATTTACATCGTTTTTTTTAGATTCTCAAAATCATAATGAGACAGGCATCTAAGTTTTATCCTGATTACTATTTCCATCAATATTTTAATCTTCTGTAATTATTGCTTCTGCCATTTCTAAAGCCGTTTGCTCAATACTTTTTATTTGATGTAACCGATTCAAATACGCTTTTCAATTAATTATGTTGTGATCCGCTAATGACAAGAGAAACGATGCATTTTTTTATACTTCTTTGACTTTTCATAATCCTGTATTGCCATCATAAGATTCATTTGAATGATTAGGATTCACTGATATATGTATATGTAAATCAACATAAAGTGGCATCATTTTTAGCCTCCTTTTCTTTATATTTCTATGTATTCCATAATATGTTACCACCTTGTTTTCTACAATTTTACTATACGACTTTAGTTGATAAATTTCAACAGTTTGAAATAAAATATATATAATTGTCCTAATTTATTACTATAATAGAGAGATTGGAACTGTTCTTTAGATGATTCCCTTTTTACGCATAAAATAAGCGGCTTAGACTTCCGCTATTTAATACAGAAATCTAAGCCGCTTATTTTATGGCAAATGCCCACAAACCTTGATAAAACTTATCTTATTCGCACTCAATTACCAGGGCGTATCATTGTGCTTACTCGTGATTTTTCATTGATTTTTTGACTGTATTATCAATTTTGGCGGTGGATGCTTTGACCATCAAAATTTTTGGAGTTAAAATGGCGTCAGAAAAAACAATATATAATTGGTAAATTAGAAACATGCAGGTGTTTTTTGCCTCACATAATCTTATTTAAGCAGCCCGTTCCAAGCCCTGCGACATTTTGCTGTTTTCTTTGCACAGTCGGAGCTGCTGCTTTTTTATCTTTCTTTCATCTTTGAGTGCTGATATCCAGAAAAAGCGTACAAGAACAATGCAGACCACAGATAGAACAATAAATAACGCCGGTTGATCTGGAGCTGTTCCAACAGATCCCATCAGTACAGTTAATAGCGATACTACAAGAAACCTTTTTATAAAACAAGCTGCCTTTACTCGCATAATATCATTCCTTTTCTTTTGTGCTTTCTCAGTAAGTAAAATATACACCATATAAGGTGCATAGTCAATATCCATTATGCACGATTTAGCGTGCATAATTTTGTTGAATATATGCACGCTAAATCGTGCATATATGTGGTATAATAATATTATTATATGATAGTAACGGGTGAAGCATATGCCAATGAATTATAACAAGTTGTTTGCTCTTATGAAAAGCCGAGGACTTTCAACGTATCGTATCAGGAAAGACAACATCTTATCACAAAGTACGCTGCAAAAATTGCGTGAGAAAAAAAGTGTCACAACGGATGCGATAGCAACCTTATGCCAAGTTCTCAACTGCCAGCCTTGCGACCTTATGGAATACGAAAATGTATCCGTGCATTTGACTAAACCAAAACAGAAGGAATACGGCCGTGTCATTGAGGTACCGATACTCGGCAATATCGCAGCGGGCATCCCCATTACGGCGATAGAAAACTTAGACGGTTTTATTGAATATCTGCCGCATAATGAAAGAGAGAGCGATGATTTGTTTGCTCTGCGTGTCAAAGGTACATCTATGATCGATGCAGGGATTTATGACGGAGATATTGTCATCGTAGAGCAGACATCCTATGCGGAAAATGGACAAATCGTTGCTGCCATGATTTACGATGAGGCAACAGTCAAGCGATTTTACAAGGAAAAAGGTCATTATCGACTGCAGCCTGAAAATCCGGATATGGAACCGATTATCGTTCCCGAAGTACAAATTCTCGGACGAGTTGTGTCTAGCATGCGTTATTACTGACGGCAATCATATCTTGGTCTGTCAGGGTGTGTTTGAAAATTGTAAAATCACCAAAACGAGCAGTAAACGATTCACCTGTTTTTGGAATTCTATGTTCGAACGCATTCAACGGGCATAAAAAATCCCAGGGAACCTTGAACTACCAAGGTTTCCTGGGATTTATTCATCATTTGGTTTCAGTTTGTAGAACCACCGGCATTATTCCCACTCGATCGTTGCCGGTGGTTTTGAGGTGATATCATAGACCACGCGGTTGACATTGCGAACCTCGTTGACGATACGCTCAGAAATACGCGCAAGCAAGTCATAGGGGATACGCGCCCAATCCGCCGTCATAAAATCTGTGGTGGCGACACCGCGAAGCGCAATTGTGAAATCGTAGGTGCGGCCGTCGCCCATAACGCCAACCGAACGCATGTCGGTGAGTACGGCGAAATACTGGTTGATGTCACGTACCAAGCCAGCTTTTGCAATCTCGTCGCGGAAAATCGCGTCTGCGTCGCGCAGCAGTTCCAGTTTGTCAAATGTAATATCGCCGATTATGCGGATTGCAAGCCCAGGCCCTGGGAATGGCTGACGCCAGATAAGGAAGTCCGGCAAATCCAGCTCTGCACCCAAAGTGCGAACTTCATCTTTAAACAAAAGCCTTAACGGCTCAACAATCTCTTTAAAGCGGACATTTTCAGGAAGACCGCCAACATTGTGGTGGCTCTTGATTACCGCGGCTTTGCCTGTGCCCGATTCAATAACATCGGGATAAATTGTTCCCTGAGCGAGGAAATCAACTTTGCCGATTTTCAGCGCTTCTTCTTCAAAAACGCGGATAAATTCCTCGCCGATTATTTTACGCTTGCGCTCAGGATCGCTGACACCGCTCAATTTGTCAAGAAAGCGCTTCGAAGCGTTTACGCGGACAAAGTTTATATCACGTTTGCTGAAGACTTCCTCAATCTCATCGCCCTCATTTTTGCGCATAAGTCCGTGGTCAACAAAGATGCAGGTAAGATTTCTGCCAACTGCCTGTGAAAGCAGCGCGGCGGTTACTGAAGAATCAACACCGCCCGAAAGGCCGAGCAGAACCTTGCCGTCGCCTATATGGGTGCGAAGCTGCTCGATTGTATTTTTGGCGTAATTGCCCATCGTCCAGTCACCTGCGCAGCCGCAAACCTTGTAGAGGAAATTGTGCAGCATTTTAGTTCCGTTTTGCGTATGGTTGACTTCGGGATGGAACTGAACGCCATAAAAATTTCTCTGTGCGTTTTGAATCGCGGCAACAGGGCAGTTTGCCGATTTTGCCGAAATGGAAAAGCCCTCCGGCAACTTTGCAATTAAATCGGTATGGCTCATCCAGGTTACCGACGACTTTTCAAGACCGTCAAAAAGAGCGCATGACGTGTCAAACTGTGTTTCTGTGCGGCCATATTCGCGGTTTTCGCCCGCTTTTACTACTCCCCCAAGCTCCTTCGCCATGAGCTGATTGCCATAGCATATGCCGAGAACGGGCACGCCAAGCTCAAAGATTCCCTTTGGGCATTGAGGTGATTCCTTGTCGTAAACGCTGTTTGGTCCGCCGGTAAAGATTATGCCGACCGGGTTTAGCGCCTTTAATTTTTCCAACGATGTATCATAAGGGTGAACCTCGCAGTAAACGCCGCACTCACGCACTCTTCGCGCGATTAGCTGATTATACTGCCCTCCAAAATCAAGCACAAGTATAAACTGATGACCCATTCTTTCTATCTCCCCGTCTTCATTTTTATAGTCTATTTTAAATTATTATTGATTTTATGAATCACTCTGCCCCGCAAACATTAAATCTTTTCGGTGCATGTAAACCGAGAGCACAAGCCCAATAGTTAGAAACGATGAGATTGTGGAAGAACCGCCGGAACTGAAAAACGGCAGCGTTAAACCGACAACAGGCAGAATACTTAGGCACATGCCAAGATTTACTACGATTTGAATTGCAAACATGCTGAAAGCTCCGACACAAATCATTGAGCCCATGCTGTCTTTTGAATGACCGGCGTCTATAATAAACCTTATCAGCAGAATTGTTAAAATAAGAATAATCGCAAGGCAGCCAATCAATCCAAGCTCCTCGCCCGTTGCGGCAAAGATCATATCGTTTTCGCGCTCGGAAAGCGCGCCGCTTGTCAGGGACTGTGTTTTTGGACCTTTAAAAAGCCCGTATCCCCATATCATCCCTGAAGAGATTGCCTCTTTCGCCTGATTTTGCTGATACATGATATCTACATATTTGGGGTTCGTCTGGTCGAAAAGGGCAAGAATGCGTTTTTGCTGTGTGCTCCCCGCGCCGAAAACCTTGTTCCAGATGATTGGCATGGCAATAAGCAAGGCAATGGCGCCGCCGACAAAATATCTCAATTTTATATCAGTGGCAAACAGCATGCTTATAAATATTGCGATAAAAACCAAAGCCATGCCCATGTCTTTTGTCAAAACGATAGCTCCTATCGGAACGGCGGCGTGGAGGCATAGCAAAGCAAAATTTTTAGGCATTGAAATCTCGTCTTTGACCATATCAAAATGCTTTGCGAATGTAACAATAAATGA
>DBTI01000065.1:27240-41505 GCA_002306975.1 Ruminococcaceae bacterium UBA1320 | reverse complement strand
CAGAAGCGAAAAAAACAGATAACGCAAAGTGCTGCCGTTACTTAAAACGTCAGCACTTTGTTTGTATGATGAAGAATACAATTCAAGCACCGGAACGGCGAATTGACCCATTCCGGTGCTTTTATATTTTCGAAAATCTGAAAGAATTTCCGCCGTTTGTTCGTGTTCAAGTTAATTTGAAAATTTTTAGGAAGTTCGCAAAGCTGACAGATTCAGTGTTGTACCGACATTTTTTTGAAAAGCCTAAGGAAAACCTGAAACTCATTCTGCCCAGAAAGACCAACTGCCCGTTATGCTCATAGCGCGAAGCCGATGTGTTTGACAAATTGGAAGTCAGCGGTTAGTTTTTTTTCATTTTCACCCATTCTTCTTGCAAGATTGCATACAAATATTTATCACACCACGCGTGGTTTAATGCACTATTTCCACGATAATATTTAACATAGTGCGCTTCTCTACGCATACCTATCAATTCCATGATTCTGTATGACCCTCTATTTAATGTATTGCAATCTGCAATTATTCGACGTAGATTAAGTGTTTCAAAGCCAAACCTCAACAATTTTTTTCCAATCTCTGTTCCATATCCTTTTTTCCAGTAACTCCGATGCAATTCCCACGCCAGCTCGGCAGGGTCTTTATTTATAAACGCCAGCTCGCACGACCCAATGAGCACATTATTTTCTTTTAATACAACTGCATATCTAAAATTTATACATTCATCCTGCTCTGCACATTTAATTGCCCAATTTAAGTATTCATGTGCTTCTTTCTCGTTCTTAGGTTCACTAGACCTATATTTCATATTTTCTAGATTACTTAGCCAATCATAGACAATCGGAAAATCCTCCTGTCTAAATTCTCTAAAAATTAGTCTTTCAGATTCAAGTTCAATATATTTCACTTATTTTACCTCCTGTAAATTCCTGTTTATCAGCGCATTTTATAAATAATCTGATGTTCAATTTTACCTCATCATAATAACAATCAGTTTGTACTTTCCCTATTTGTAATTAAGTCTGCCTCCGCTTTGAAAGCCTCTGCCAGCCGCGAAAGCGTTTATTCCAAACGAATTTTCACCATTATGGTTATTCGAAATGCTGCTATTCATCAAATTTATAAAATAGACGGGATTGAACATGCCATAGGTGTTGCTTATATACCAGTTTGGCTTCCCAGTTGTAATCCTTTCGAACTGCATTACCCATTCGTCCGTGACACCGAGAGCACAGGCAAAGGGCAGTATGTCGTAAAACAGCGACGGTTTTTCCTTAACGAGCGTTTCTATTTCGCTTTTTGGGGCAGTGGTGATAAATTTCCTTAGTCCAAGAAGCTTTCCGAGCCATTCCCTGCCCTGCTTGGTATGTTTTTTTGAAAACGCAGTGGCAATACCGCACACCGCAGCACTCACAACAGATGTGACCGCTGCAACCGTGAGACCGCACATACCTGCCAAAACATAAAGCGCAACTATGTATATACATAAAGTAAAACCGAATTTTTTACCGCTCGCCGCTTTATTGGCAAAGAACCTTAGCAATACGCAGAAGCATAAGGTGATTACAAATACAACTATACCGCAAATAACGCTGGGCACAAGATCAATGTTAGATGTAGCAATAGTAACACTCAACATAACCCCTGTGCACAGGCCCGCTAAAAGGCCGCAGATAATCGTTGATATCGTGCCGGCCCTTGTAAAAAGTCTGGTTGAGGGCGATTTAAACATATGCGCAAGTTCAGCTTTGACCTTGCCCGGTTTTATGTAGAAATTATCCTTAAGGTCAACCAACGCTACCTTTGATTTGCCGTTGAAAAGTTCGTCAAATATCAGCTTTTCATACGGTTTCATGCCGGCGTCGGAATCTTTGAGTTTGACAAGTTCAAATTCATCCGTACCCGCCTCACAAATGTTGTTGATTGAAAGATATCCCTTGTTGGCCCAGTAGATAAAGAGCGATGTAATATCCTCTGTTTTAATCTGTCCGTTGAGTATAAAGCTTGCCTCAACCGGTGTCATGCCATCGGGAGGTTTTACTTCAACAGTCGGGCAGACCTTTTTATCTATGCCAAAGAGTAAGAACAGTACAATACTCACAATTGCCGGCAACCCAAAACTCAGTAAAGCAATAGTTAAGTCATTCATGTCATACCTCCATTGAAAATTAGAATAACTGCATAAATAATCCAAATTTTAATTCTGTCACTTCATAATAGCACTAATTTCTATATTATTCAATTAATCATTTTTTGATGATGATAGTGCCCTCATTCTCCGCCTGACCAAATACGCACCAAGCAAAAATGCAGAGTGATTAACAATTTGAAATTTTTTCGGAACCACTTATTACATTTTTTTCGATTGTTAAAAAACATGTTGACAAAATAGCAAAAGTGTAATATTATAAGCACAATATATTTCGCAATACGAAATATTCTGGAGTTGAAGTTATGTTAGATTTTGATAATGTATCTGATTTTCTGTTTGATAACTTAAAAAAAGTATTTTTCCCCGAAGAATGGCTCAACTTTGACTTGAAGTTTTCAAAGTCAGAGATTTTTGCCCTGTTTATTATTGATAAGAGAAAAGAAATTACAATGACAGAGCTTGCGGAATACATCCATTCCCCTATGAGCACTGCAACTGGAATTATTGACCGGCTCGTAAAAAACGGCTATATAAAGCGAGAGAGAAGCGAGGCGGACAGAAGAATTGTAGTTCTTCACCTTGGAGATAAGGGAAACAAAGTCGTTTCAGAACTGAAAGAACTGATTTCCGGGTATATCAGCATATTCGCTGATGAGCTGACGAGTGAAGAAAAACAACTTTTAACTAAAATTATGTTTAAAGTAATAAAACAGTTAGATGTGAAATTTAATGAAAACCGGCAGAATGATTTAAATCCAGAAGCTATAAATAAAATTGAAATAGACTAGCCGCAAATCGCATTTTTGTGCCTGATATTTCGTATTCAGTAGTATTCGATATATGAAATACATTTAATATAAACGGAGGATTATTATGAGAATCATTATTTATACCGGAAAAGGCGGAGTAGGAAAAACAAGCGTAGCCGCCGCTACGGCAGTAAAAAGCGCAGAGCAAGGGTTAAAAACGCTTGTCGTCAGCACCGATCCCGCACATAGCCTTGGAGATTCCTTTGATATGAAATTGACTAATGAGCCGGTTGAGATTGAAACAAATCTCTGGGCTCAGGAGATTGATTCCATCCATGAAGTCGAAGAAGGGTGGGGAAAGGTTCAAAAATACCTCACAGAACTTTTTATGGCAAAAGCAATAAAGGATATCACTACCGAGGAACTAACTGTTTTCCCCGGAATGGAGGATCTGCTCAGCCTGCTGCGTATTCTGAAATACTATAAAGAGGGAAACTTTGACGCCATTATCGTTGACTGTGCGCCAACCGGCGAAACCCTTGCCCTGCTGAGCTTCCCTGAAATGCTGAGATGGTGGATGGAGAAGCTTTTCCCGCTAAAGAAAAAAGTGGTAAGGATTGCGGGCCCGGTTGTGGGACCGATCCTTGGAGTACCGATGCCATCCGGGCAGGTCCTTGATGAGATTGATAACATGTACTATCAACTTGATGAGATGAAAAAAATATTTTCTGACCGAGACACAACAAGTATCAGAATTGTTGTAAATGCAGAGAAAATGGTGATCAAGGAAGCGCAGAGAAGCTTTACTTACCTTAATATTTACGATTTCAATGTGGATGCCGTAATTGTCAACAGAGTAATTCCGGATAATGTGACAGATGATTATTTCAAGGTCTGGAAAGACATCCAGCAGAAATATAAAACCGATATTCTCGAAAGTTTTTCGCCGATTCCCATTTATTACGCCCCGCTCTTTGAAACCGAGGTTGTGGGAAAAACGATGCTGGGCAGGATGGCAGAAGAAGTCTTTAAAGACGAAAATCCAATTGAGATAAAATATAACGGCAGAACTCAAAAGGTGGATAAGGACGGAGAGGATTACATACTTGCAATTACCATGCCGTTTATGGACAAAAAGGATCTTACGCTCAATCAAAAAGGTGATCAGCTTATTATAAAGGCCGGAAATATCAAGAGGAATATAACCCTTCCGCGCACTCTTCTCAATTTTTCAGTTAAAAAGGCTACATTTGAAGATGATATGCTGAAAATACGGTTTGGAGGAGATAATAATGAATGAAGATTTCGTAAAAAAAGTGATTAGCTATAAGCTACACGCCGCAAACGCGTTAATTGATCGGTTACCTTCAAAAGCTTCTGCCGAGCTAAAGGATCTTGGCAGGATAATTGCCCAAAGCATAGATGAAAACATGAGTGAAACGAAAGAGCAAGCCACTAAAAAAGCTGATTCGCCAAACAAGCCGAATAGTATACCGATAGACTGACAGAACACCTCCAAGCCAGCAGCACTGGATTGGAGGTGTTCTGTCATATTGCGGTTATTCTTCATTATCTTTTAATTTAACTTGATTATGTTGGCATCTCAATATTTTATTTATGATACTACTGGATCATAATCAAACCATTAAGTATAGTTGCGACGTTAAGGTGAATAATACCAAATTCCAATTTGAAACAAATGGAAAAACAGCAAAACTCTCAGTAAAATATCATATGTCGAGATTGAAGCCCGTGAAGCTGAATTTTAACCGGATTCGCGGGCTATTACTATCTCTTTAAATAACACTTTTCATCGAGAGTAATTCTATTCCCTACTTTTTGTCCAGATCAACCGGCTCTTTTGATATTTCCGCCGAATAATCTGTTTTTAACCGATTGATTTTTTGCTTATCGTCTTTGCGGTCATCAGCGGTTCTGCGGCTTGAACGTGCCTTATATGCTTTCATCACCATATAGGTGCAGGAGAAGAAAACGACCATTATGATTCCGGCAATCATTCCCGATTCCTGCCCCGGCACAAACGGCATTGATATTATTGAAATTACCAGCACAACAAGAGCAATCAACGACGTATACGGGAAGCCCGGCAGCTGGCATTTCCCATCCGGGGGGCATCCTTTTTGCCTGCGTAAACGGATATGCGAAGCCATGATAACCGCATAGGTAAAAAGAATCGCAAACCCGCCGGAGCTTACCAGAAACAGATATACTTTTGGAAATAACAGACCCAGACCCAACCCCGCCAGCATTGCTACGCCTGTGAAAAGGATACTTCTATAGGGCACATCCCTTTTATCTTTAAGGAATGACGGTGCAAGACCCTCGTCGGCAAGCGACCGGAATATCCGCCCAAGGCCGAATACAGCCGCAAGCATGGTAGAAAGAATCGCCGTCACCAACACGATATTCAAGGCAGTGCCGGCCCAGCCGAAACCGTGCCTGTCTAGAGCCGCCACAAAAGGACTTATATTTTCGTTTATATCCGAAGTTGGAATAAGCGGCAGCAGGATAGCGGCAGATAAAACAAATAGGGTTACCAGAATAACAACTGTTTGCCGAATAGCCTTTGGTACGGTCTTTTTAGGTTCACGCGTTTCTGCCGCCGCCAACCCAATCATTTCAAAACCGGAATATGCAAACATAACAATCAGCATACTTCCGGCTAAGCTTGCTAATCCACCCGGCATAAACGGTTCTCTTGCTATTTGCCCGATTCCTGTTGCCGAGATGCCGGAAAACAGCCCGAAAATCAGCAAGGCACCGATTGCGATAAATACAGCTATCGATAAAACTTTTATTGAGGCAAGGCCGCCTTCCAACTTGCTGAGCTTATCCGCTCCCAGCAGATTAAGCAGTGTAACGCCGATAATAATGACGCTGCCTAATAATGCTATCGGCAGATTCGGCAGCCATGTACGCACAAGAATTGAAACGGCCGTGGCTTCACTGGACATACCCAGCGCAAGCCCGAACCAGTAAACCCACCCGACTACGAAACCCGCTCCCTGTCCGAAAGCCTGAGCCGCAAAAGCACGAAAAGAACCGTAGTTTGTATTGGCAACCGTCATTTCAGAAAGCGCAAGCAGAATAAAATAAACCAGCACGCCACCTAGGATGTAGGCTAACAGAACGCTCGGTCCTGCCGCATGAATCGCCACCGATGAACCAAGAAAAAAAGAACCGCCTATTACGGTTCCTACTGCCATCATAGTAAGCCGGTTTGCGGACAGACCTTTTTCTTTCTCTTTAACTCTATCTTTCATTTTGTTTTTCCTCAATATTCAAATTACGTTTTAGAAACTTCTATACTTTAGCTATTTCCAAACCAGTAATTTTTATAATGATAAGTAAATTCCAGTTAAATATGAGGAAAAACAAAAAGGTGTTAACACAAGTTGAGTTAACACCTTTTAAGTCAGATACTGAAAATACATTTTTATAAATACAGAGTTTCGTACTATGAATAATACAGATACTTAAAAATGCTTGTGCCGGGGCAGAAATTATTTTATACCCACCAAACACAAATCAGACTTGGATTGAAAAACATTAACATTAGAAAAACCGTTTTTCAGTAATAACTCCCTTAAAGTCTCTGGCGTCTTATACTCTTTCATATGATAATTTATTTTATAAAGCTCCGAGACTAAAAGAAAATTGCCGCCAGATTTCAAGATTCTATTTACCTCTACTATATCATTTTTTAAATCCGGCCAAAAGTAGTGAGTTTGAACCGCAGTTATCACATCAAAAAAGTTTTCCGAAAACGGCATAGACGATACACTCGCCTGTTTCACAATTATTTTGCCAGTCCGAACATCCTTAATGTTTTTCTTAGAGGATGTTGCTACAGCTTTTTTTGAATAGTCCACGCCATAAATTTCGCCATGTTTAACTACATTAGAAAGCGTTCTGAGTGTTTGGCCACCACCGCAGCCAATGTCTAATACAATGGCAGTATCAGCAATTTTTATTTTAGTTAATCCCCACGCCGTCATTTTACTGTGGGCAGAGTTCATAATTTTTAACATTGTATTTCCAATAAATCCTCTTGGTTTTTTGCCTGTTCTATAAGTGAGTTTAGCAGGCCCAAATCACAGTCCTCCTCTGCAAATTATATATAGTTCTACCGCTTTCATAATAACATCAACTTTAATACTTTTGTCGCACTTGCTATTACTAAGGATTCACTTCCCGGCGCGTATATTTTCAAGTGTCCTATGTTCGAGTAAAAGAAATTCAAAGCACCTGTCACCACCCTGCCCAAGCGGAGACTGAGCAGACACACCTACTTTAATTTTCTTTGACATCGGCAGCATAGTAAGCCGTGCCATAAGGAAATTTTCGCCGTCGATTGAATAATGTACGGCGAAAACATTATCTTTTCTCGATAATTGCAGCCAGACCTGATTGCCTTCTATATTGACACAATTGGCGTCATCAGAGTATTGATTAGTCATAACACTGACTATCGCGTGAGTTCCTATATCTGTAAATTCAAAGCAAGCCTTTGCCCACAATTTATCATGATCATACGCAAACAGCACTCCTGCGTCATATGTAGAAATAAAATCAAGGCTTACCTTCGCCCGAAAAACGAAATTCCCCTCTACTTCACGATAGTAAAATGGTGCGCTTAACATCACCGTTCCAGAGACCGGATCCACAAAGCTGTTAGAATGAGGCGGTGCAATAACAGCGATTCCATTTTCAATTTCTCTTATACATGATTCGTTCATACAGGTGCTGAAAATCATTTTAAAACTCCTTTGCTAATAGATCAAATAGTAATCAGCTTCTTGAAATACAACATGACTGATTTTTATAATCCCAGTTAAATATTACGGAAAACAAAAAGGTGTTAACACCTTTTTCCTATAGCTTTTCTAAAACAGCACTATTGTGTTTTTTTAAAAATTCTTTTTTGCTATTTAATATTACAATCAAGCAAATTACTGCACTTACAACGCAACCGATAATATAAAAAGGAATCCCCTCCCGTTTTGTAAGTAAAAAAACAGATGTAATATTTATACTTGAATGAAACAGAATCATTGCTGCTAAATTACCTTTTGTTTTATTATATATCCATGCCATTATAATGGAGAACTCTGTAATCATTACGATGAACAACAGATAACCGCCAATTCCGTATAATGATATTTTCCCAAAATGCCAAGCGCCCCATAACATTCCCGTAAAAACAGCACTCAAGAACAAAGAATATTTTTTATTGTATGCAGGAAGCATGAAGCCGCGCCAACCTATTTCTTCACCAATGCATCCGATTATTGATGCAATCACAATAATCACAATTTCCATGCAGCCATAACCGTTAGCAATATATTTTTTCCCCGTTAATGATAAAACTGATGTTGCAATGATGATAATTACAGCAGGTATCAGAAGTGCTGTAATCATCCACAGAATATTCTTTCGGTTTTTAAACGGATTCCACTGCATCCGTTTGAAGTGCCGCCAATCCTTACAGAATATACATAGCAAAATCAACCCGCACATTGGTGACATCTGAGCCATAGCCATACTGGCAGCATACTGTTCCGGAACTGAAGTTTTAAAAATTGCCCCTGCCGTTCCGCCAAGAATGACAGCACAAATCAATGTAAATATGTAATACCATAGTATTTTATGTTTGTTCATAATTCCTCCTAATAAATGTAGATAATCTATAGTCCATTGGGTCTGCTACATTAATATCCATTGTCCGCTCAAGTAAAGACAGCTCTACCTCTAAATTAAAGAGAGCACGGTTCTTGTATAATACATTACTCGTTCTCTGCCCTCTTCTTAATAAACATTCTGATCAAGCAAATGATTGCCCAACCTGTTAACCCTCCGATTGTAATTGGTGATGCCCATATGGATTCGCTTAAACGATATCCACATTTATGCGCTATAAAGCCAGCCATCACAGAAGAAAGGTAAAATATCACAAGGCTCAATATGGGCTCTACCCATTTTTTCATAATGTCACCTCATAAGAAGTCTTATCACTATATAAATAACCGATCGTCCAATTTCATTACTTCATAATATCATTAATTTCTATATTTTTCAATCATGAACATAGAAAGGCGACAACGCTTCGTTTCAATAAAACTAATTTTTTAGTAACAAGTGAACTCCGATTATATATGAAGAAAACAAAAAAAGATGTTAACCCAAAAATTGAGTTAACATCTTTTTGATAGCCAGATTCTATAAACCTGCATTTTTATAAGTAAATTCAGAGCTTTAACAACAGATTAGAATTTGATTACCTTTGGCTCGTCCGTAAATGATGATATCGTTGCCGTAGCATTTTTAAGATACAAAACCTCGGTATTACCGTCTTCAGCAGTATACCTTGCCTTTAATGAGGGATATGCGTCCAACATATGCTGTCTCGCTTCTACCCTATCATCCTCCACAGCAATTGCTTCAACACGTATCCATTTGCCCTCTGTCATGCCGCAGATTTCTATTTTGAAATTTGCTTTTATCTGCTTTGCGACATTTTTAATCTTTCCGGTTTGAAAATAGAGCTTATTCTCAAAGAGATTAATCGTTCCAAAAGGACGCACTCTCGGCTGATCACCATCCATTGTTGCGAGATAATATGTGTCGCACTTTTTTAAAAACTCATAAACTTCTTCCATTAATGATTCCTCCATCTGATTTAAGAATTGACTTTCGATTTAATTCATAATATTATTATAATATATACAATATATATTTCAAATACGATGTTTTAGTATAGTAAGTATCTTAATAGATACTATAGGAGAAAATATGCAGGAAGACCTATTTGGTATTTGTCCATTTGTTACGGCTCAAAAAATACTTACAGGCAAATGGACACTACTTATCTTACACCACTTAAGCGTAAAAACAATGCGCTTTAACGAGTTGCAGAAAAAGCTTCTCAATTTAACGCAGGCAACTTTAACCAAGCAACTTCGCATGATGGAGAAAAACGGGTTGATAATCAGAACTGTTTATAATCAGATCCCGCCCAAAGTTGAGTATTCGTTAAGTGAATTAGGAAGACAGTTTATGCCGGTTTTAAGCTCTTTGGAGATATGGGGTAACCAATATGTCGCTTTTCTAAAAAGTGAAAAATAACGCTTGCAATATCAATGTTTTTAGTTGGGTATACTCAATTTAAAAAAATGTGCTGCAGCGTGCGCATGCAGTTTGACAAAAAAACTTTCAGATCTCTTGAATCCTCACGAATGGGATTTACCAGATTCAGATAAGCCTTTTCAAAAAAATAGATTTGGCTGTCAAGGCGTTCGTTAGCGGTCTCGCAGCGCACATAATCGCCATCCGTATTTAAAATACGGGCTTTTACATTATCTTTTAGCTGAATATTCAGCATCTCTATCAACTGTGCTTTCAACTTTCTGTCCTCGATCGGCGCCAGCACCTCAACCCTGTTTTCTGTATTGCGTGTCATCATATCCGCAGAGCCAATAAAGACTTTTGTATCGTCGCCTGTGCCGAAGGCGTAAATGCGCGCATGCTCAAGGAACCTTCCAACGATGCTTATTACCTCAATATGATCGGTGTAATTTTCCACTCCGGGGCGTAGACAGCAGATTCCTCGAATAATCAAGCTGATTTCAACACCGCTCTGTGAAGCGGATATGAGCGCGTCAATGATATCCTTATCTGTCAGGCTGTTCATTTTGGCGATTATGCGGCCGTCCCCGCCCTCGCTTGCTTTTTGTTTTTCAATTTCAATTGCTTCGAGTATTTTGGGTTTAAGCGTCTTTGGGGCAACCAAAAGGCGCTTGTAGTGGCCGGCGACATTTCCGATGCTTATGTCGTTAAAAAACAGCTGGGCGTCCTCACATATTGCCGGGTCAGTCGTTATAAATGAGAGATCCGCATAAAAACGCGCGGTGGATTCGTTGTAATTGCCGGTTGCGATATTTACGATGTATTGAGGTCTGCTGTGCGCTTTACGGGTAATAAGAAGAATTTTGCTGTGGACTTTCAGATTATCCACCCCATAGATAACGTTGCATCCGGATTCTTCTAAGATTTTCGACCAGTTAATATTGTTTTGTTCATCAAAACGTGCCCGAAGTTCAATAACGACCGTAACACTTTTTCCGTTTTCGGCGGCGTTGCAAAGATGCTGAACAATTTGTGAGTTGTTGCTTATCCGGTATAAGGTCATTTTTATAGAGACAACCTCACTGTCAAGAGATGCCTCGCGGATAAGTTCAATAAGCGGCTGCATGCTGTCATAAGGGTAAGAAAGAAGAAAGTCGCTGTACTTTATCTGCTGTATTATATTTGTATGGCTGAGCGCGCCCGGCCATTGAGGGCGCAAAGGCCTATAGAGCAGACTTTCCTTGATTCGCGGATCAAGATATTTTTCAATTTCATACACAAAACTAAGATCCAGCGGAGCCTCGCAAAGGAAACACCTCGACTTTGAAAGACCAAGTATTTTAAGGAAAAAGTTAAGAAGCGGTTCATCGTCTAAGCTGCTGACCTCCAATCTTACCGGGGAAAGCTTCCGCCGCTTTTTCAGCATTTCATTCATTACTTCACGATAGTTTGTCTCTTCATACAGCGGATCGCTGTCAGGTTCGATATCGGCACTGCGGGTTACTCTGAAAATCGCCTTTGCCTCAATGGAGTACGCATCAAAGACATTTTTGACAAAGTAAAGCATAATATCTTCAAGAAGCAAAAATTTGCTGCTGTTTGGAATAATAAAAATCCGTTCCAGTTCCCTTGGCAGCGGAATGATACCGAAACGCCTCTCATCTTTAGATTTCAACCTTACGCCTATATACATCTGCCTGCTTTCTAGATGCGGAAGCGGATGCTTGGTATCGATAATTTGAGGGGAAAGGACAGGCAGAACATCAAAATTGAAATATGTTTCTACAAGCCGCCTTTCCCCGCCGTTCAGCGCCTGAAAATTGGTGTGATACATCGAAACCTTTGAAAGGCCGGTCATAATATCACGATAGGCGCTGTCCCTTAAAGGATAGAGCTCTTTTACAACTTTATTAATGGCTTTTATCTGTTCATCAGGAGTCATCAGGGTTTTGTGATCAACTACTCCGTCGATCAGTGACTGGTCAAGGAGCGTGCCAACGCGCACCATATAGAATTCGTCAAGATTTGACGCAAAAATCGAAACAAATTTTAACCGTTCAAACAAAGGCGTTTCTTCGCAATAGGCTTCTTCAAGGACTCGTTTGTTAAACTGGAGCCACGACAGCTCGCGGTTAAAAAATAGTTCTGTCATGTATTACTACACCCCTCATTTAAGACAATAACAATACCGCTTCTTAAATTTGTTCACAATCGTTTTGCCCGTCTTTTGAATATTCCTTTAAAAACCCCTCACGCACTCCGTCTTTGCTGATGGATATTTCTTTGCAGCCCGTGATATGGACAAGCTCGGTAAACGCGACAAGCCCTGGAATGATAGTATGGATACGTTCGGGCGTTACCCTTAATATATCGTGAATCGCGGATTTCTTTTTCAGGTCAAGCTGCAGAAGCATTAAATCAAGATCGTCGGCGTCAAAGGTGTACCCTTGAAGATCATCGCTTTCACGCCCGTTGAGCTCCTTGTGCAATCGCGCTATTGCCCGCGCAGTTCCGCCGATCAGGCAGATGTTTTGCGCGCTGTTCGGCAGCCATTCTAAAACCGCAAACTGTTTTTTTACAAAGCTCCTGATTTTAATAAGTTCACGGCTTTTAGGCAATATTTTGGTAACAAAACGTTTATATAGAAAGAGGCTTCCGAAAGGAAGGCTGAGATGGTTATTAATTTTATCACCTTTGTACCGTACAATTTCTGTGCTTCCGCCGCCCATGTCTATGATAAGGCCTTCATTTACCTTTTTTGACCGCCATGCGCCGACAAAATCAAGACGGGCTTCTTCCTCTCCGCTGATTACGTGAATATGAACTCCGGTTTCTTTCTCTACAGCGGAAATTACATCATCGGTATTGCGGATATTCCGCAGACCTGCCGTGGCAAAACATTTCAAAGAAGTAACGTCCACCGCCTGCGCTGTTTTGCAAAAAACACGGATTGTTTCTGTTATGCGCATTATTCCGTCCGGTGAAAGCTTGCCTTTTTCGGAATAATTTATTAACCCGACAATTTCTTTTGCATTAAGTATAGGAGAAAGAACACTGTCGGTTTCATCATATATAGACATATGAATCGTGTTTGAACCAAGGTCGATTACCGCGAACCTAGCTGTTTCCGTATGATAACCCCATTTCTATCTTTTTTCATTGATATCGAATTTTAACATGTGCATAATCATATATATTTATACTACCATCTTCGACACAATTCATCTGTAAAGTAATTGTTTAGTTTATGTAAAATTTGAATAATGCATTTTAAAGCAAAAACGGAAAAGCGGGATGTTATCTCCCCGCGTACCCTTCCATTGACTATCTATTAAAAAGTACTATACTAATCTTATAAAAAAACTACTGATATAACTTTTAGCAAAACAAACGGAGGTTAATTATGAGTACTGTTCCTACAAAAGAAGAAGCTTATGCTATACTGCAAAAATACAACAAGGATGAATTTCACCTTAAACACGGTAAAATCGTTTCCGGTGTTATGGGATACTTTGCAAAAAAATATGATCCTGAGCATGTGGAATTTTGGGAAGTCGTCGGAATGCTGCACGATCTTGATTTTGAGCTTTACCCCGAACAGCACTGCATCAAGCAACAGGAGATGATGCGTGAGCTCGGTCTTGATGAACGGATTATCCATGCCACGGTAAGCCACGGTTACAAGCTGACCGTTGAGATAAAGCCCGAGCTTTTTATGGAAAAGGTTTTATACGCTGTTGATGAATTAACCGGGCTTATCGGTGCGGTCGCCCTAATGCGCCCTTCAAAGAGTGTGTCCGACCTTGAAGTTAAATCCGTTAAGAAAAAGTACAAGTCGTTAAATTTTGCAGCCGGATGCTCAAGAGACGTCATCAATTATGGCGCGGAGCTATTGGAATGGGATTTGTCTGAGCTGATTGAACAGACCATTCTTGCTATGCGCAGCTTACTTCCGGAAATCGAGATATAATACTATATACAACTGAATAAGGAATTAATAGATGAGCAGTTGTATATAGGGACGGGCTAAACGCCATGGCACGTGCGATTTTTCGCTTCGCAAACGCACAAGCGCAATAGATAACACAATGGTCTTGTGATATCGTTAGGTATACCAAAAACTTATTGTGTTATCTATAATTCCAATAAGAAATATAGCGAAAGATTTCCTGGACATTGTTGGAAACAAGCCCGGTAAAAAGGCATATATTCAACCTTTTT
>DBTI01000065.1:20014-26967 GCA_002306975.1 Ruminococcaceae bacterium UBA1320 | reverse complement strand
GAATTTATTCTATATTTCTAATCGGAACAAGTATAAAAGAAGGATAACGATATGATCTATCTTGATTACGCCGCGAACACGCCGGTCTGTGAGGAAGTGCTGCAAAACTTTTGCGATGTTTCCCGAAAGTATATCGCGAACCCGAATTCTCCGCATCAACTCGGCAGGCTTGCGGAGGATTGTTTAAACAATGCTTCAAAGACAATTTCAGAAATATTGAATGTAAAGCCGGATGAAATTATTTATACTTCCGGAGCGACCGAATCCAACAACCTTGCGGTCAAGGGCATCGCGCAGCAGTATAAAAAATACGGCAGGCATATTATTACGACCTATATGGAACATTCCTCTGTAATCGGCGCTGTTACGTCATTGCAAAACCAAGGCTTTGAAGTCGACTATGTGGATGTAAACCCCGACGGGCTTGTAGACCTTGATGAGTTGAAGGAACTGCTGAGGGAAGATACCATTCTTGTATCTGTCTGTTATGTTGACAGCGAGGTTGGCATTCGCCAGCAGATAGAACGAATCGGGGAACTCTTAGCGGGGCATCCTCATTGCTTTTTTCATGTGGACGGCACTCAGGCAGTGGGGAAAATCCCTGTTTCATTAACCAATATAGACCTGTTTTCCTTTGCTCCACACAAATTTTACGGCACAAACGGCTGCGGGGTTCTGGTAAAAAAGGAACCGGTATTGTTGGAGCCGCTTATTCACGGAGGTGTCAGCACCACGCCGTTTCGCAGCGGCACCCCTGCCCTTGCGCTGATCGCATCCGCCGAGAAAGCGCTTTCACTCGCTGCCGACGGCATACTGGAGCGGTATGAATATGTTGAAAAACTCAACAGCCACCTGCGGGATGCTTTGAAGCAATACCCTAAAATCCACATCAACAGCACAAAATGTTCTGTACCGTATATTTTAAACTTCAGTATCGAAGGGGCGAAGTCTGAGGACTTTCAGGCAATGCTTTCTGAAAACAGCATTTATGTTTCGACGAAATCGGCCTGCTGTGCCGCAAACACCGTTTCAAGACCGGTTTTTGCGATAACCAAAAACAAAAAAGCTGCCTTGTCCACACTTCGAATCAGTCTTTCCCATCTTACAACATCGGAAGAAATAGAGAAGTTTCTTGACTGCTTCTCTTTATGCTATAAAAAACTGGTTAAACAGGGGTAATATTATGCTGGAACACGAAAAAGCGGAAAACAGTATCCTCAAAAAGTTCCGAGATGAGCTATGGATACGTTTTATCAAGAGTATTAAGGAATATCAACTTATACAGGAAAACGATAAAATCGCGGTATGCATCTCTGGCGGCAAAGATTCCATGCTGATGGCAAAATGCATGCAGCAGCTTCAAAAGCACAGTGACTTTCCGTTTGAACTTGAATATCTTGTGATGGATCCGGGCTACAACAGCTTCAACCGTCAGCGCATTGTAGATAACGCAGAAGTACTGAATATCCCCATAAAAATATTTGAGACCGATATTTTTGACATTGTCGCCAAAACCGACCGTTCACCCTGCTATCTCTGTGCAAAAATGAGAAGGGGCTATCTATATCAAAATGCAAAAAAACTCGGATGCAACAAAATTGCCTTGGGGCATCATTTCGATGATGTGATTGAAACGATACTGATGAGTATGCTCTACGGCGCGGAAATAAGAACGATGATGCCCAAACTGCACAGCAAAAATTTCCCCGGAATGGAGCTTATACGACCGATGTATATGGTGCATGAGGCGGATATCATCGCATGGAAAAATTACAATGAGCTGCAGTTTATACAATGCGCCTGCCGCTTTACAGAAAACTGTGTGCTGGGCGACAACGGCGGCGGTTCAAAAAGGCAGGAAATGAAGGCGCTTATCAATAAATTCCGAAAAACAAATTCCAATATTGAAATGAACATCTTTAACAGCGTCAACAATGTAAATTTGGACACGATCATCAGCTACCGAAACGGCGATACACACCATAGTTTTCTTGACGACTATGACAGTACGTCCTCATTCTGTGATGATTCAAAAGAAGATTGACTGCAAATATTCTGCAACTGCACCATAAAGCGAGAGGAAACGCAAATGATTCGTACCGACCGGTTGACCGATACATTTATCAGCCTGACGGCGATTGACTGCCCGTCCTTTGGTGAACGGGCAATGGCTGACCGCCTTACCACCGAACTGAACAAACTTGGTCTTTGTGTCGAAGAGGATGACGCCGGGATAAAAACAAACGGCACGGCGGGGAACCTTTTCGCGGTTCTGCCGGGTACTGTCGACGGTGAACCGCTGCTTTTTTCGGGGCATATGGATACGGTTCAGCCTGCCATGCATAAGAAAGCGCAGAAGCACTCTGACGGAACCATCACCAGCGACGGAACAACTGTACTTGGAGCCGACGATGCCGCCGGATTGGCTGCCATATTGGAAGCGCTTACATCTATTAAAGATGACGCTTTGCCGCACCGGACTCTTGAAATTCTTTTCACCATAGCCGAGGAGCCTTACGCTCGCGGGAGCGAAGCCTTTGATTACAGCAAAGTCAAATCCCACGAGGCCTATGTGCTTGATCTTGCCGGCACTGTGGGCAGAGCCGCTTACGCCGCTCCGACGATCTGCTCCTTTACCTTTGAGATTTTCGGGAAATCCTCACACGCAGGCTTTGCGCCTGAAGAAGGCGTTCATGCGATTGCGGTCGCGGCGCAGGCTATAAGCCAACTGAAAATGGGTCGGGTTGACGACGAAACAACCCTTAATATCGGCACTATCGAGGGTGGCAGCGCCACAAACATAGTGCCGGATCACTGCATTGTAAAAGGCGAAATCCGCTCATATACACATGCAACCGTTGAACGCGTGCTTGAATCACTTGTTTCTAAATTCAACAGCACGGCGGCAAGTTACGGCGCAACCTGTCAAATGAACAGCCACTTTGGCTGCCGCGCATATGAAATACCGCGGCAGCATCCGGTTATTCTTCGCTATGAAGAGGCCTGTGCTAACACCGGTGTTTCCATGCAGCTATGCAAAACCTTTGGCGGAAGCGATGTCAACCAGTTTGAGCAGCACGGAATTACCGGTCTCGTTATTGCAAACGCCATGTTCGGTGCGCATAGCTGCAAAGAATATACATCCGTCGCAGACCTCAAAAAGGTTGCTGAGATCACACAGCAATTAATGACAAGCAAAACCAAGCATTTTGAGGAGGACTAAAATGAAACATATGCGATTTATTCGGCCAACCACCCATTATGATGAAAGAATTTCGCAGATAGATGAAAAAATTTGTGAATTAATAAAACAGCGGAAGGTCAACTCAGACAACAATTCTGGTTGTCCGCCCTTTGAATTAATCACTAAGTGGGCAGAAAAATATGATTTATATGAGGATTTATTAAAATCATTATTTGGTTCGCTGTGTCATGATAAAGTATATAAACCTGTAGTTGAGCCGGAAGGCTTCCGAAAAAATTTGCCGGTGTTAAAGTTTACTGAAGAAGAAAACAGGCTGTATTCTGTAATCTCAATCGGTCAATTTTCTAATTCCAGCATTATAAATTTCAATATTGATTGGAATAACCCAAGCGATTTGTCAGAACATAAATACCGGAATTTTGAATTGTATATTGATGAACAGTATGATTGCCGAATGATAAATGGAACAGGTGGAGAAACTCATTTTCACTATAGCTTCATTGTATCGCCGCCGCTGCCGGACAATACCTCCGGGATTGAATTAGTCTTTAAGGAATATGACATGCCGTTTAATGATAAACAAACAGGTCACGATATTGTAATAAGGTTATAATAATCAAGAGCAGACTAATACGAATTCCAAATAAACTTATGACAAGAATTCGCGTAAAAATCGTAAACCATTGATTTTGACGCGAATTCTTTGGAAACTTTTAATTTGGAATTGGTATAAGTTAAACATCCCTACAGCATTTCCATTTAAGATTGAAAGAAGCTATGCATTCTTTTATTGCTGTATAAAACAAAAGCACGAAACAGTTTAGAATTGTTTCGTGCTTTTCTATGTGAATCTTATTGTGAATTAAAACAAAAAATGGGGGGCAAACATTAATGTTTACCCCTCAAAATTAAACCCGTTACTAAAAGTGTGCTGCCTTTCTTTCTAAACTATATTCCTTCTTCGACCGAAGCTACGGCGTGAGCCACGTTTGTAGCCGTGGGATCCATCGCGTCGCGCAGAGCATCGCCGATAAAGTTAACCGCTATAACAAGCAATATAATAAGAACGCCGGGCGGAATCCACAGCCACGGCTTTGTTGTCAGAATAGTCAGCGACTGGGCGCCGTTAAGCATATTGCCAAGACTTGCGTCAGGCGGCTGCACGCCCATGCCAAGAAAGCTCAAAGCAGCCTCGTCGAGCATCGAAAGTGCCAACACAGAGGTCGCGTAAACCAAAATCGGCGCAATCGTGTTCGGAAGGATTTCTGAAAACAGGATATGACGCCGCGGCATGCCCGCCACGATACTGCTCTTTACAAAATTCGTTTCACGCAGTGAGAGGGTGTTGCCGCGCACTAACCGGGCAATACCGGGCCAATCCACAAAACCCAGAATCCAGATGATGTTCCACAATCCCGGCTTAAAGATGGCCGCCGCCACAAGCACAAGCAGAATATACGGGAACGACATAACCATATCGGTAAAACGCATGATCGCCATGTCTACCCAGCCGCCGAAGTAACCGGAGATAAGCCCCAGCACAACGCCGATCGCCGTTGAAATCACCGTAGCCATCACACCGACAAGCAAAGAAACACGGGTCGCATACAAAAGACGGCTGAGCACATCGCGCCCGATCTGGTCTGTGCCAAGCAAAAATTTCAAGCTTGGCGCGCCGCTGAACGGGCCTGCGATTTCATCCGGGTTATGCGGCGCGATAAGCGGAGCCAAAACTGCCGCCGCAATAATAATAACAAGCAAAAACAAGCTTACCACCGCAGCCTTGTGCCGGCGGAACCGGCGCCAAATCATCTGTGCGTAGCTTTCGCCCGTTGATGCCTTTTTTCTTAGTTCTTTCAAAGCGTTTTATACTTATCTTCTTCTGTCGAAGATAAGTATTACCTCCCCTCACCGGTATTGAATTGTCGGATCGACCGCAGCGTACAGAATGTCCGTCAGCAGGTTACCCAACAACACCACGACAGCCGCAACAAGGCTGACACCCATTATGACCGGGTAATCGCGGCTTATTATTGCGTTCATTGTCATAAGACCAAGCCCGGGCCACGAAAACACCTGTTCAACAATGATCGCGCCGCCAAAAAGCGACGGAATCTCCATGCCGAAAACCGTGATAACAGGTATCATGGCGTTGCGCAGAGCATGTTTATTGATAACCTTAAAGCGCCCGATTCCTTTGGCACAGGCTGTTCGCAGATAGTCCTGCTGCAAAATTTCCAGCACCGCGCTCCGTATGTAGCGGATGTTCGTTCCCGCCATCGAAAACGCAAGAACAATAACACCCATCACCATATGGCGTATAATGTCGAGCGGCCCGTCATTTGCACCAAGCGTCGTCATTCCGTTTGACGGAAGCAGATTCAGTTTGATTGTGAAAATATAAATCAGCAGCAACGCAAGGAAAAAGCTTGGCACACTGTTCCCGAGAAAGGACAGTCCCACCAATGTATAATCGCCTTTTTGGTATTGATGGGTAGCGCTGTAAATACCGGCCGGCAAAGCGATAAGTATGCTGACAAGCAGAGAAACACCCATAAGCAGCAGCGTCGGCCCAAGGTGCGTTGCAATCAGGGCGGTAACTGCCTCATGGCTTTTGATCGAGTAACCCAGATTGCCCTTTACTATCTGCCCCAGCCATGAAAGATATTGAATATAAACCGGCTGATTAAGCCCAAGCGCGGCGCTTTTTACTTCCAGTGCCGCTTTTGAAACGTGAGCGCCCTGAATCATGCTAAGCGGGCTGCCGGCTAAACTCATAAGCACATAGTCGATAATGGTAATTCCAATCAAAACCGGAATGGCGATAAGTATGCGTTTTAAAATGTATTTCCACATGATTATTCAGCCTCCTCCGGTTTTTTCTCTTTGTCCTGCGCATAGGGGCAGGCAGCGAGATGGCTGCTCCCCGGCGAGACAGGAACAAGCGCCGGATCATTTTCGCGGCAATCTGGCATCGCTTTTGGGCAGCGCGGATAAAAACGGCAGCCACCTAAAACAGATTTTTCACTGCCTGTCTTAATTGTTTCTGTCGCTACCTCACCTTTAAGAAGAAAAATCCTGCTGCGGTCATCAGGATCGGGATTCGGCACAGCCGCGCAGAGGGCTTTGGTATAAGGGTGAACCGGATGGGCAAACAGTTCCCCGGCGTCGGCAATCTCTACGACTTTACCAAGGTACATGACTGCGATACGGTCACTGACATAGTTAACCGCGCCAAGTCCGTGCCCTATAAACAGGCAGGTCAGACCAAGCTCCTTTTGCAGGCTTCGCAAAAGATTTAAAATTTGTGCCTGAATTGACACATCCAACGCGCTGACCGGCTCGTCACAGACTATCAGCCGGGGCCGTAAAGAAAGCGCCTTTGCAATACAGATACGCTGACGCTGCCCACCGGAAAACTCATGAGGAAAACGCTGTTTGCCGTTTTTCGGCAAACCAACAAGACCCAGCAGCCGCTCTACTTCTGTGTCCACGTCTTTGCGCGGCACAATTTTATGATAGAGCATCGGTTCCGCCAATATATCAAATACGCGTTTGCGTGGGTTAAGAGAAGAATACGAATCCTGAAACACCATTTGCAGCTGTGTGCGCAGAGCGCGCAGACTGCGGTCTGACAGGTCGGAAAGTGAATGACCGTCAAAATATACTTTCCCGGCTGTCGGCTTTTCAAGTGCTACGATCTGCCGGCCAATGGTTGATTTCCCGCAGCCGGATTCGCCGACAAGCC
>DBTI01000065.1:0-19771 GCA_002306975.1 Ruminococcaceae bacterium UBA1320 | reverse complement strand
CGCAGCCGGATTCGCCGACAAGCCCAAGGGTTTCCCCACGCTTTACCGTAAAACTGACGTCGTCAACCGCTTTAACCTGCGCAACGGTATGCGTAACGACTCCGCCCTTGACCGGGTAGTATTTTTTTAAATTCTCAACGCTTAATATTGTATCGTCAGAAATATTTTTATTTTCAGGCATGCGCGCCACCGCCGATCCGTGAGGCAGGCTCGATTTTTTGTGTGCACAAAAAACAGCGGGCGGTCTGTGACTCCCCTACCGGGTAAAGCTGTTGCGGCGCCTTGCACTCCGCACTTGCATATGGACAACGGTCCGCAAAGCGGCAGCCGTTAATTTCATGATAATGTTCGGGAACTACGCCGGGAATAGACGTAAGCACCCTGTCGGGCGAATCCTTCGTGCTGGGCACGGTTTGCAGAAGCAATTGCGTATATGGGTGGGCAGGATGATAAAACAGGTCGTGTACCTCTGCCTGCTCCACCACCTGACCCGCGTACATTATCAGCACACGGTCGGCCATCTGCGCAACCAGCCCGATGTCATGTGTAATAAGGATGACAGACATGTCGAATTCCCGTTGAAGATCGCGCAGAAGCTGCATAATCTGTGCCTGAATCGTTACATCCAGCGCGGTTGTCGGTTCGTCGGCTATCAGCAGTTTGGGGTTGCAGGAAAGTGCCATGGCAATCATCACACGTTGACGCATACCGCCGGAAAGCACAAAAGGATACTTTTTCATTATGGCTTCAGGCTGCGGCAAGCCGACACGCGCGAGCAGTGAAACCGCTCGCGCGTGGGCCGCCGCCTTGTCAAGAGAAGTGTGAGCGCGGATACATTCCACAAGTTGATTTCCGATGGTAAACACCGGATTCAATGAAGTCAGTGCATCCTGAAAAACCATGGTTATCTTATTGCCGCGGATAGTATCCAGTTCTTTTGGTGAAAGCTCCAGGAGATTCTGACCCTCAAAGAGCACTTCTCCGTTTGTAACGGATCCGTCTGAGGGCAAAAGCCCCATAACCGCCAGTGATGTGATGCTTTTACCGCACCCGGATTCTCCTACAATACACAGGATCTCTCCCTCATTCACTGAAAAGCTTACTTTATCCAACCGAACCGCGGCAGCAAGGTCACCGTTGAAAGTGACTTCCAGATCATTTACTTCCAATAGGCTTGCCAATTCATTCCTACCTCTCCATACGGCTGCGCCCGTAGGCAGCCTGAAAAATCTGAGCTTCGCCTTACTGAATCTCCCAGTTCTGAATATTGGTAAAGGAACCGAATACGCTTGGCGTTGCATTTTTCAAACGATTATTTACCGCGCCGAGTGAACGGATTACATATGTGTTTATCATCGGTACATTCTTCTGTACCGATGTATCAATCGTAAGGTACTGCTTTTTCAATTCTGAGATGTCGCTTGTCTCCTGCGTTTTTGCAAGAGCGCTATCAATCTCTGAAGATCCAAAGTTGGTCCAGCTTCCGCTGCCGCCGAGCAGCCACTTTATATCAAGATAAGGATCAACCGGCGCATAAGTATATTGAACAGCAAGCAAATCAAACTTCTGTGAGCTGGCGGTTGACATAAGGGTTGCAAGGTCAACGGTTCTGATATCGACTTTTATGCCGACCTGGGCAAGTTCTTCCTTAATAACACTGCTTCCGTTGACAAAGGTTGTATCGCCTGAATTAACATAGAAAGTAAGGGTTTTGCTGCTGTCCCAGCCGGCTTCCTTCAACAGCGACTTTGCTTTTTCCGGGTCGTAAGCTGTCGGTGTAAGGGATTTATCATAATAAGGGCTTACCGACGTCAAAAAGCCTTCATCAACCTCACCCTTGCCGTTAAGAAGATTCTTCAAAAGCAGCTGACGGTCGATTGCGTACTGGATTGCCTGGCGAACACGCGCATCGGGAATAGTCTTGGTGTTAAGGAACAGTGACTGGGTGGTAACCGGGTCGCCGTAGGTCGCCTTAACATTTCCTAGCTTCTCAATACTGGCATAATCCTCTTGCGGAGTTGCCGCCATTGTCTGTTGAACAAAGTCGATTTCACCTGACTGCAGGCCCGCGTAAATCTGGCTTGCCGTGACAATCTTAATGTTCATCTTGGCGATTTTAGGTGCACCTTTCCAGTACTTATCATTGGCTTTATAGGATATATAGTGGTTAACGTCCACGCTTGTGGCTATGTAAGGGCCATCTACGACTGAAGGGCTGTTGAACCATTCATCTTTCGCAAGGCTATCCTCTGAAACACTGCCCAAAACGCTTTTCGGCACGGTCATGATATAGCGGGCATAGCTGTTCTCGAAGGTTGTCAGCGCCATTGGTTGTTTTGTGGTGAAGGTAAGTGTTTTATCATCCACAACCTTGATGCCGGAAACCGATGTGGCGCCTTTTGCAACAAAGCCGTCGTCCCCAGTACCTGCCAAAGTACTAAGAGATATTGTGGCATTTGCAATTATAGGACTGCACAGGCGCAGTATAGTAAACGCAACGTCATCTGCGGTAACAGGCTTGCCGTCAGACCATGTGGCATTTTTGCTGATATTGATTGTAAAGGTTTTATTGTCTTTTGTGGTAATGGAGTCTGCCAAAGCACTTTCAAATTCCATTTTGCTGTTCAGCTCGACAAGCGGCAGGAACATCATGGCTGTAGCATATTTGTTGATTTCGGTTGCGTCAATCGTGAGCGGGTTCAGTGAACCAAGTGTGTCGGTTACGCCAATGTTAACAATTTGCTTATCGGCGGCAGAAGCTGCGCTCGAACCTGCCGAAGAATTCGCTGTGCCGCTGCATCCGGCAAAAACAGCCGACATAGCGGCGACCAAAAATAAGCACAATATTCGTTTTCCGGAAAGTTTAAATTTTTTCATCATGTTTTCCCCTTTGATTAATATAGGTTGTTTGCTGTCGCAGAATAATTTTTTTGCGATGTTAATGTGCACTTTCACTTGTCTAATACATATTAATATGATATGATTTATAATATTAATTGATCAGTATAGGTGCTCCATAGGAATTTGTCAATAAAAAATCCTGAACTTTGTTGATTCTAGCCAATTTTATATATTCAGACCCGTAACTTATGTGAGACAAATCCTAGTGTCTAAACCTATAGCGATTTCAAGTAAGAACAGAAAAACAGGATGTTATTTCCCAGCTTCAGGCAGGGAGATAACAAAGCATATTACATTTTATTTTCAGAATTGCTATAAGGATTTTAAATGAATGTTGTCAATAAAATATGGCTATGTTACAATTACATTCAGTTCGGAATTTTTCACTTATATAGCATATCACATGCAATGAATAATTTCAAAGGATGGCGAGACAAATATGAAAACTCCTCTTGCTTATCAGGCGTCAGAGTACGACTGCGGACCGACGACTCTGCGCAATGCTATCAGTTATCTTTTTGGTCGTGAGGAGATTTCCCCCGACCTGATTAAATATATATACATGTACTGTCTGGACGGTTTCAACGATTTCGGAGAAATCGGCAAAAGCGGTACCAGCCGCATAGCAATGAGATTTTTGGGCAGTTGGCTTAACCAATACCGGAAAATGCGTAAACTGCCTGTCTGCTGTGAATCTCTAAACGGTGATGAAATACACATTGACCGTGACAGCCGTATTGTGGCATGCCTACAAAGCGGAGGCTGCGCTGTGACGCGGGTCGATCTTGACGGCGGGCACTATGTGCTCCTCACCGGCGTCGAGGACGATAAAATATGCCTTTTCGACCCATATTACCACGAAAAGCCCTACCATTGCAAGGGAGTTGTTATGGTGAATAACGCGCCGGACCGCATGAACCGCAAAGTAGACTGGGACGTGATGAACAGCGAAAAAAGACGGTACTACGCGCTTGGCGACCATGCCCGGCGCGAATGCATTCTTCTTCACAATACGGCAACCTATCAGCCGGACTTGATGTATTATATATAATAGTCTATGCAATATATAATTTGCAGCTATTCCAGTTAAGAAAATTATCCTTTCCCTATCTTAATTGAAATTGCTGTAAGGCCTTGACAGGCTTGCAGTTTGCTTGAACTGCATCGTATTAAAAAAGCGCCGATTTAGTCGGCGCTTTTGTTTTACGCGAATATTTTTCCGGGGTTCATAATATGCTGCGGATCCCATGCGTCTTTTATTGCTTTCATCAGTTCAAGCTCAACAGGATTTACAACCGATGAAAAAAACTTGACCCTGTTAAGACCTATTCCGTGTTCTCCGGTCAGCTTTCCGCCCAACTTTTCGATTTCCAAGTAGATTTCATGTTTGGCAGCGGCAAGGATGTCCTGCCACTGCGTGTCGGAAATTCCGGGCATACGGCGAAAAGTAGTATGCAGATTACCGTCCGCCGCATGCCCGCAGTTGGTAATGATCAAACCGCTATATTTATTCTCGACTTTTAGGAGCGTATCCATAAACGTTGGCATAAAGGCAAAAGGAACAACAAAATCTTCAGAAACCGAATCCACCGAGCCAAAGCCGTCCGCATCGCATAGGCTCTGTCTTACGCTCCAAATATCGTCCTGCTCCTGAGGAGTTTTTGCCTGTATAACATTCAGCGTTCCTATTTCGTTTGCTTTTTCTTCTGCTAATTTTAAATAGGCTTCAACCTCTTTGCCGGTTTCCTCCTCATAGGCAATGAGCAAAACACAATTAGCGGCGCCAATATCAAAATCCTTTTTTGCGTACTGATTACATGCAATAAAGCTGCGTCTGTCAAACAGCTCCAGGCTGGATGGAACCTGTTTTAGCGACAGAATCTTTAAAATCGCCTGCGCGGCCTTTTCATTGCTTTCAAAAAAGACCAGTGAGCAGCCCGTACTGTTTGGCTTTCTCTCAAGGTTAAGAATAACCTTGGTTATAATCCCAAGCGTGCCCTCCGAACCGATCACCAGGTCTTTAAGGTTGTATCCGGCCTTATCTTTTCGGCTTTTTCCGCCGAACCACACAACCTCGCCTTTAGGCGTAACCATTTCCAAGCCTAAAATATGTCTGCCTGTCACACCGTACTTTACAGCCTTGCCTCCGCCTGCGTTAGTCGCCGCGTTGCCGCCGATCATACAGCTTTGCAGGCTCATGGGGAAGCCGGCGTAGAATAATTTTCTGTCTTTTAAATATTCATTAATTGAATTTGTCAAAACCCCCGCCTCGGCTGTGAGGGTTCGGTTGTCTTCATCCAGCTCGATAATGTGATCTAATTTTTCCACCGACAAAACAATGCCGCCGTCTATCGGAACGCATCCTCCGACTAGGCCGGTCCCGGCGCTGCGGGGTATAATTGCAATGTGGTTTTCCGCCGCGAGCTTTACCACATCTGCGGCCGCTTGTGCCGTCAGCGGTGTAACCACAGCACCCGGTCTGCGCTCTTCTTCGGGAACTCCCGTATTGGAAGCATCCTTTGTATATTCAACTGAAACAGCGTCGCCGTAAACGATCTGATCTTTTCCGCATATTTCCGTTAGCTGATCAATAATTTGCCGGTTAACCTGCTGATATTGGCTCATGATTTGTCAACCTTTCTTGATATGTGGTCACCTATAAACTGCACGACTTGAACAATTACAATCAATATAGCCACGCAAATAAGCAGAATGTCCGTCTGATACCGCTGATATCCATATCGAATCGCAAGGTCGCCTATGCCTCCTCCGCCGATCGTACCTGCCATGGCGGAAGAACCAAACAGCGCGATTGTCGCAACCGTAATAGAACGCAACAGCTGAGAGGACGCCTCCGGCAGCATAATAGAAAACAGTATTCTGCGATTTGTTGCTCCCGTTGAAATAGCATATTCGACGACGCCTTTGTTCACAGCATTAAAAGCCGATTCGGCAAGCCTTGCAAAAAAAGCCGACGAGCTAATCGATAACGGAACGATAACCGCCGTAGGCCCAACCTGTGTGCCAACGACAATCTTAGACAACGGCAGCAAAACAACCAGCAAAATAATAAAGGGAAGTGATCTGACGCAGTTAACGACAAACCCTAACACAGCATTAATCGGCTTGTTAAAAACCAGATATTTGTTGGATGTCGCGTATAATAAATAGCCGAGCAGGGTGCCGATCACCACAGAAATAGCCAAAGACAAAAACACCATGTAAAAGGTTTCGCCGAAGGATTGCTGCAAAGCATCCCACAAATTAAATCTGCTGCTCATACAAAACCTCCAAATGAAAAACGTTGTTCCCTATGAAATCCATAGCCGCTTTCACTTCTTCATGCTTGCCGAAAATGCTGATGTGTAGTTCGCCTGTCGGTATTTGTTTTATATATTCAATTTTTCCATGAATGACGTTGATGCCGACATCAAACTTTTTCGCCGCGTTCGCAATGACCGGGTCAGACGCGCTGTCGCCGGCATAAACCAGTTTTAATATCGCCCAGTAGTTGCCGGCTTTTTGATTGGATGTTTTTACTTCCTCAATCACGCTTTCCGGCAGTGTAAAATCTTCATTGCTGGCGATCAGCTTTCGGGTAAAGCTTTGCTGCGGGGCTGTGAACAGTTTATATGTATCATTGATTTCGATAAGATCACCGTTATCCATCACCGCGGCGTGCGTGCAGATGCTTTTGACAACACTTAGCTCATGGGTGATGATAACAACGGTAATGCCAAATTCGGACGACAGCTTTCTTAAAAGCTCCAAAATAGAGTTTGTCGTTTCCGGGTCAAGCGCCGAGGTCGGTTCATCGCACAGCAGAACTTTTGTATTGTTTACCAAAGCTCTTGCAATGCCGACACGCTGCTTTTGCCCGCCGGAAAGCTTTTCGGGGTATTCATTTTTCTTGTCTTCCAAATCGACCATTGCAAGCACATTATCCACGCTCTTATTGATTTCCGCCTTGCTTTTTCCCGCCACTTTAAGCGGAAACGCAATATTTTCGGCAACTGTTCTGCTGGTAATCAAATTGAAGTGCTGAAAAATCATGCCGATGTGCCCGCGAACAATCCTTAACTCCCCTTTGGATAATTGGTTAACAACCTTGCCATCAACAAGAACTTCACCTTTATCCGGCTTTTCCAATCCGTTGATTGTTCGCATCAAAGTGCTTTTCCCTGCGCCGGAAGACCCAACGATTCCGAAGATTTCACCGTCAGGGATGGTAAATGAAACATCATTTACCGCCCTGACCGAATTCTTTCCGTTATTAAACTCCACACTCACATGCTTAAACTCAATCATTTTTTGGGGACCTCCAAACCCTGATCGGTATAGAATTTGTCTGGAATACTCTTTTTAGGGTGCTGGAAAATCTCATACTGTGTTCCTTTTTTATTAAGCACGTTCCAAAATTCGTCGGAAGAAGCGGCTTTTTGAATATCCGCAACAAACTGTTCCTTTACCCTTTTGGTATCAACCACAAGGCAGTTCTTATAGTTTTCATCCAAAACTTCCGTATAAAGCGCTGATTTTAAATCAAGCCCGGTAGCAAAAGCGTAATTTCCATGTACGATGGCGAGATCGACCGATTCCATAGAGCGGGCCGCCTCGGCAGGATCAATTTGAACCAGCTTGAGATGATGCGGGTTTTCCGCTATGTCTGCTTCCGTTGCTGTGAAAGGATCGCAATCCTTAGCGAGTTTGATAAGACCTGCCGCCTGTAAAATTCGAAGCGCCCTCGGGAAATTGGTGGTGTCATTGGCGACGGAAACGGTGGCGCCGTCTTTAATTTCACTTAAAGATTTGTATTTGTTCGAGTAGATACCGGCTCCCGCTGTCGGAACCACATAAATCGGCGTAATGCTTTTGCCGATATTTTTTTCCATTGATTTTTCATAAGCCAAATGCCCCATAATTATGGTGTCAAGTTCTCCGTCAAGCAAAGCCTGGTGCGCCGCATTGCTATCGGAATATTCCTTGATGTCTACGGTATAGCCCAGATTTTTCTCTAAATACGGCTTGATTGCTTCATCAAACATATCGCCGTAAGGACCGGGTGCTGCCGCAACGCGCAAATGCTTTGAGCTGGCGGTTGACGGCGATGCGCTTTTTGCGCAGCCCGCAAGGCCGGTTATCGCAAAGACAACCAAAAGGATAAATGCCGCAAATCGAATTGAATGATTCTTTTTCATAATGTTTCCCCTCACCTAAATGTATAGTTTTTTATTTTTTCAAGGCGATTACACGCCTCTTCAAGCGTACTTATTTTCTTGGCAAAATGGAAACGCACTGTTCCCGTTGCCTCACTGTTTTGAAAGGATGTTCCCGGCACCGTAATAACACCGGTTTTCTCTATCAGCCGATCACAAAACTCCAGATCATTCTGAAACCCGAACGGCGAGATATCAACAAGAACATAATAGGCGCCCTGCGGCTCAAGATACCGCAGCCCGAGCTGCCCCAGTCCTTTCAAAAATACATCTTTTTTCTGCTGATAGGATTCTTGCAAATTTTCATAGTAATCATCACCCAGCTCAAGCCCGGCGACAACCGCTTGCTGCAACTGCGAAGGCGCGCAAACCGTCAAATAGTCATGTGCCCGCTTCACCGCCGTCAAAATAGTTTCGCTTGTGATTATGTATCCGACGCGCCAACCCGTAATCGCATAAGTTTTCGAAAGAGATCCACAGGTTATCGTGCGCTCCCACATTCGCGGCAGAGAGGCGAAATAGACGTGCTTTCTTCCTTCATACAAAATGTGCTCATATACTTCATCCGTAATGACATAGGTATCATATTTTTCAGCCAAATCAGCAATTGTTTGCAGTTCTTCTTTGGTAAAAACCTTTCCCGTCGGGTTTGACGGATTGCAAATGATAATCGCCTTCGGCTTCTTTTTGAACGCAGCCTCAAGTTCATCCGCGTCAAACTGAAAATCGGGTAATTTAAGATCGACAAAGTCGATTTCCGCACCCGCTATTTTTGCCTGAGACACATAATTTTCATAGTATGGTCTGAATACGATGACCCGGTCGCCTGTGTCGATAAGCGTCAGCAGCGCCGCCATCATGGCTTCTGTCGAGCCGCAGGTCGCCAAGACTTCTTTGTCGGCGCTGATTGTCCGCTTCATAAAGCGAGACTGCTTTTTCGCCAACGCGTCGCGAAAATTTACCGATCCCTGTGAAAGTGCATACTGATGAGGGCCGCTCACCGTTGTTTGCTTCAAAGCACCCAGCAATGGCTTAGGAGGGTCAAAATCCGGGTAGCCCTGACCAAGATTGATGGTATCTGTCAGATTATCATTTAAAGACATCGCCCGGATCATCGAGCCTCCAAATTTACTTGTACGCACGCTAAAGCTCTGCATTTTAGCACAACCCTTTCTCTGAATTTTTCAAAATAAAAATAAAAAAAGTTTACAGCTTTGCAGTCTGTAAACTTCCTCTGGAGAAGACCGTTTTAATTTTCAATATCAGAAGTTACAGCCGGCATCGTAACGCATATTTAGTTTTTGACAAAAAAACAGACATAGGTCAGCACCTTTGCTGCACATAAGCCTGCACATGCGTTCAGACTTGCTGTTGATTATTCTTAAACAGCTGTCGGTTGCCTTGTTCATGAACTTTATTCCCCTCAAGTTTGTATTTGCAGCATATTTTGCTTATAGTGAGTACATTCATGTATACTTTATTATTCTGATAGGAATTATAAGATTGAATTAATTATATCTTGCTATTGTCATAATGTCAATAAAAAATATTATAAATTATGCGGGATTCTTTTTAATACTTTAGCAATTTAATTTTTAAATAAGAAAGTTAAGCAGTGTGTCTCCCCCGCCGGTGGCGGGGGAGACACAAAAAACAAATCCTGCTTCGTTATATTGCTATAACGAAGCAGGATTTCCTGTGCAATTACTTCTATCGCTTGTTTGAGAAACCTATAAAAAAGTCAAAGACAAATTCCGATTAATATAATAAGGTAAGAATAATGTAGGGGTTTGTTTTTATGAGATATGTTGAACGTTTAAGAAGCAATGATAAGGTAGATAAAAGTTATATCTACAGACTCGATGATACCATTGAATTTGCGGTGAACTCATCCCATGATTATTCTCTTAACAATGAAAAAGTCAAAGAGATTATTGAACAGTATAAAAAAATGTTTTCAGAAAAATACGAAGCGAAAATACATAAAATACGGCATGATTTGCGAAAAAACGATGAATATTATGAAAAGCTTTTTGAAACCGGCATTGGCAATGATTATTACCACCTCGTTTGGAGTGTAAAAATGCTTAACGCTGTTATAGAAAAAGAAAAAATAAAGCCGGTAAAGCTTGAGACAGCACCACTTATTCCTTTTGTTAATCAAAGCGGTATAACAAAAGACGGCCTCCACCGTGCAAAAGACCGCAGCAGCCCCATTATTATCGCTGAGATACCTTTTCTTAATCCACAATATTTGATCGTAGACGGCAATCATCGGCTGGTATACAAAAGCACGTCGGGTGAGCGGTATATCGAAGGTTATCTATTAAAACCGGAACAGCACAAAAAGGCAATGGTAAACGAGCTTTTCAGATATCTGTTTGATTTTAACGCTAAAATCGGTTCGCTGCTGCACCGAACATTATGATTACAGCAAAGCGGCTATCGCCTTTCAGGTGATAGCCGCTGAGACAATTCTTAAATTAGAACGGAATAGTTTTGTATCTTCCCCCACCCTCGGTGGGGGAAGATACAATCTTCTTTCCCGCTTTTATTGGAAATTATAATAGGAAGAACGATTTACTTATGCTTGTTTAAGGTGTTGTAGAGGCTTATCAGTTTGCTTGAGTTTGTGACAACCGATTTATTTACCGCGTCAAGAGCATTATAGGTGCTGTATGCCGCATTTACCTTGGTCTTGTCTGACGCTTTCACCGACTTAGCGCTCGGCAGAGCGTTGATCTTTGCGATAAGCGCCGACTGATTGGGCTTTGCAAGACCGTAGCTTTCCAGAACATTCTGTGACTCTGTGTCGGTATTATACTGGTAGGTGGTCACTACCAGCTTGTCGCCGTCAACCCTGACGACCGAATAGGTCGGGCAGCTGGCTACAGTTGCGCCCGTCGGATCATTGGCTTCATCAAGAGTGTTTCCTGTGACTGTCGGATTTGAAAAATCGGGATATACATTTTTGCTCGCGTCCTCAAAACCGGCCGCATTATAATTGTCAACATAGAATTTGTCATTTGACGCTCCGTTGATGATATAAACAGTGCCTGTAGGATTGACGCCGAAGGTCGTGTTTACACCCTTATAGGTTTCGGTTATCTTTGTCTGTTTTGCCACAGGCACACCGGCAGTGCCGATTTGCTTTGACCTTACATAGGTGTGGTCATGCCCCTGAAGCACAAGGTCGATGCCATCCTGTGCAATAATCGGAAGCAGTTGGGCTCTCAGTGCCTGTACGTCAACGTCTGCGATATGGCTGCCGATTGACTGAACGGCTCTGTGGAATGTCGCGATCTTCCACTTTTGGTTGGAATTCTGACACTCTGTCTTCACCCAGTTAAGCTGCGCGTCTGTCAGTGTTCCGTCGGCGTTTAGCAGGTTGGTATTTAAAACCATAATCAAAGCGTTACCATAATTGAAATCGTAATATGCGCCTTGCTTTGTGCTGTCTGCGCTTTCGCTTTGCGGCAGACTGAGGTTAAAATGATTTACAAAGCTGTTAAGATATGGCCCGCAGGTAAAAATCGTGTTCGAGCCTTTATTATTTTTAAAGCTGTTTGTAACGGATAAATAATCGCCGGATGTTTTCGCGAGATAAGTTTCGTGGTTGCCCGCTACCGGAACAAATGTTGTGTGCATAAACCGGGTCTGCGCTGCGTTCCAGAAATCATACCACTGGTTGATATCACCGCCGTTGTTTGTCAAATCTCCGCCGTCAACCACAAAAGAGGCATCCGGCGCTGTCGTAAACGCTTTGTTTATAAGAGGCGCCCAGTTTGAATAATAATCGCTGTTGTTAAAGGCCGCCTGTGTGTCAGTAACATCGATAAAACTGAAAGCGGAGGCAGCCGCGGATTCTGTTGTGAATGAACCTTCCTTGCTCCATCCCTTGGCAGAATCCCCTACCTTATAGTAATAGGTTGTGCCCGGTTTAAGCCCTGTGAGAGTCGCTTTGTGTCCATAGGCTTTTATAACGTCTGCCGTAGCTGTCATTGTTTTTCCGTCACTTGTGACGCCGTCGCCCGTATTTCTGTCGCCGCCGTCGACCTCATAAGAAGCTGTGCCGTTTACGGTGACTGCACCGCTAAGGTCGTTTTTTGTGCTGAATTCAACCTGTGAGGCAAGACCGTTGCTGTTTGTGAACCAGGTAAGCCCGCGTGATGTTTTCGGGTCGCCGTTAAATGTAACGAAAATAGTATGCGGAGTGGTGCTGCTTGATTCTGTCACCGCGGCTGAAGCGCTGATGCCTGAGAAAAGGGACAAAACTACAGCGGTTGAAAGAATAAGCGCCATTGACTTTTTAAATTTCATGTTTCTCCTCCTACAAAATTCAGTTTTCTCTACGATATTAAGTTACTAGATTTTGTGAAAAGTAAAAATACAGTAACTGTAATGTTTCTGTAAAAATTATGGATGTTTTATGATTGCGTATAAAAATCCCCGCACAGTTCACGGGCCTGAACTGTGCGGGGATTTTAAAAACGAAAATTTATAAATAAAAAGTACTATTCTTTTCTGATTTAATTGTTGGTTTCGGCGGCGACAAGGCTTCCGCCGCAGTATTTTTCACGAAGTTTTGGTTTTTCAATCTTGCCGGTGGGATTGCGCAAAACCACGTCAAAAATTATCTTGCGGGGTCTTTTATATCGTGGAAGAGCGGAACAGAACGCCATGATATCCGCTTCCGTACAGTTGGAATTGGGTTTTAACTCGATGATAGCCGCCGTGATTTCACCCAATCTCTTATCGGGCAGACCGATAACCGCCACGTCTTTAATTGCCTCGCAGCCGTGGAGAAAATCTTCGATTTGAACCGGATAAAGATTCTCGCCGCCGCAGATAATGACGTCCTTTTTGCGGTCAACAAGATAGATAAAGCCGTCCTCGTCCATACGCGCCATGTCGCCCGTAAACAGCCAGTCACCCTTGAGCACCGCAGCCGTCGCTTCCGGGTCGTTGTAATAGCACTTCATAACGCCGGGGCCTTTTACAACAAGCTCGCCAATCTCACCCTGCTTTAATGGGCTGCCGTTTTCGTCGGCAATCATTGCCTCCCAATTAAAGCCGGGTTTGCCGATTGCACCCACCTTGTGAATGTTTTCTGTGCCCAAATGAACACAGCCGGGGCCGATGGATTCGCTCAAACCATAGTTGGTATCATAAAGCTGATTTGGAAAAACCTTTTTCCAACGATGAATAAGGCTTGGCGGAACAGGCTGCGCGCCAATGTGCATCAACCTCCACTGGTCAAGCTGATAATCTTCAAGTTTTACTTCCCCGCTGTCGATCGCGTCAAGAATATCCTGCGCCCACGGCACGAGAAGCCAGACTATTGTGCAATGTTCTTCCGAAACCGCTTTGAGAATCCACTTTGGTTTGACTCCGCGGAGTAAAACGGCTTTGCCGCCTACTAAAAAGCTGCCGAACCAGTGCATTTTCGCTCCGGTGTGATACAGCGGCGGAATACAAAGAAACGTATCCTCTTTTGTCTGACCATGATGATTGTTTTCGGTCAGGCACGCCGACATAAGGCTGAGGTGTGTATGTAAAATTGCTTTCGGAAATCCTGTTGTGCCCGATGAAAAATATATTGCGGCGTTGTCTTCATCCGAAAGCGTGATATCCGGCGCATCAATTGAGCATCTTGCGGTAAGGTATTCATAGCTTTCAGAAAACGACGGGCAATCCTTCCCCACAAAGAAGCGCTGTTTAACATTAGGTATCTGATCGCAGATTGCCTCAACACGGCCGATAAACTCAGGGCCGAAAACCAAAGCGTCAGACTCCGAAAGGTCAAGGCAATATTTTATTTCAGCGGCGGTATAACGATAATTCATGGGAACGACAATTGCGCCTGTTTTCAAAACGCCAAAGTAAACCGGAAGCCATTCAAGACTATTCATCATCAAAACAGCGACCTTGCTGCCCTTTTGTATCCCTCTTGTTAATAAGAGGTTTGCAAAACGGTTTGCCTGTTCCTCAAACTCACGCCACGTCATTTCACGGCGAAACTGTGCGACTGTGTTGGGTTCGATAAGTTCATATTCACGCCATGTAATTTCTCTTTTTTCCAGGATTTCTGGATTGATTTCTATCAGGCTGACGTCATTGCCATAAAGGTTCGCATTGCGGGAAAGAATCTCCGTTATTGGCATCTCTTACACTCCTTAAACTTTTGCAGTCAGCTGCTCTTCGCTATATGTAATTTAATCTTCATATGGAAGGATTGTTTTAATTTAAGCCGTTTTCCCAAACTATTTTATTATAGCACAAATAGTTTTTAATTCTACTTTAATCGATAAAAAAGAATATTTTAATGCAATTTTTATTTTTAATAAGGGAACTAAGGGGATGTCCCCCCTCAGCGGGTGAGAAACAAAAACAACTTTTCTTTTTTCAAATTGTCATAGCGCAAAAAACGGTCACCTGTTTTCCAAGTGACCGTTTTAATCAGTTTTTATTAGGTTTCAAAAATTTTATTGATTGTATAAAGTATGTCGGTGTCTTTAAAGGGTTTTGTAATAAACGTAACAGCGCCCAATGATAGTGCTTTTTGTGTCACTTCATCCTGCCCCAATGAAGTAACCATCACAATCTTAGCCTTACTATCATATCGGCGTATTTTCTCAAGTGCTCCAACTCCGTCTAAAACCGGCATTGTGATATCCATCGTAACAACATCTGGGTGCAGTTCTTCATATTTTGCCACCGCTATTTCACCGTTTTCAGCGTCACCCACAACAGAATAACCGTTATTTGTCAATACGTTGCCTATAAATCTTCTCATAAATAAAGAATCATCAACAACAAGCACTTGCTTTTTTGATGCATCTTTTACTTTTAATATATTGTCATTGGTATAAACGCCGGGATAGCCAAAGGCTTTAATCTTTGATATATGAATTTTTTTTAGCTTCTGACCTTTTTGAAGAACCAATTCTCCATTACTTGTTAACAGGTCTTGTGCTAATACCATGCCCTCATGCAGAAATGGTGTTGGTATGAATTTCATTCGGTCTCTTCCTTCGTGGTCTCAATACACAGGCATCTTCAAATACATAATTATTTATGTTGTTTATCGCAATTACAAAATTAAAGCGGAATAGTTTCGGTATTTTCCCGCCGAAGCGAATGACCTTTGAAATGGGGAATTATCTCTTGATTCCACATTTCTATTTCAAATTGCAATAAACACATTTATGTGCGGTATCACTTACTCGCAATACAATGGTAAGCTATAAATAGTTAATATGCAATAAATATCAATAAAATTTTCTTAAATCAACAAAAACGAATGCTTTGCATCGTTCAGGATTATGGCGCTATTACAAAATCAGAGCGGAATAATTTTGTTATCTTGCCCGCTTCAGAGGGAAGATCACTTTCATTTGAAATTACAAGAACAATGCCGACCGCATAAATTGGAACACGGTCGGCACCACTTTGTCAGATATGATTAACCGTGATGTTTTTCGTGATGATGGTAATCGTCATCATCTCCGCGAAATATAGTCATTGAGGGAAATTCGACTGGTTCGCAATCCTCTTTTTTGTGCTTGGGTAGAAAATCGATTTCTCTGCAGCAGTCCTCTTCTCTATGCCCGTGATGGCAGTGACAGCGGCCATGTCCATTTCCCCCGCAGAAACCTAAAAAAAGCAGCGGCCATAAACAACACCACATATATAAGTGCCTCCTCTTTCATGGTTCTCACTATCCCTACAGCAATTCCAATTAAGATAAAAATTTATTGGGTTTCAATCTCAACTGGAATAGCTGTAATAAAACAGCTTCGAAAAATGTCGTATTTAACAGGAATTTGTATAATACATAATATTCAGAACTTGGACAAGGGTGTTAAAAAATCTGTATGACAGCATCTTTAAAAGCATGCTCTCTTTGTATTAATTTAATTGAGAAAAGGAAAAAGACGGGAGGGCAAACACATGCAGGTAAATCTAATTGCAATAATAACCGTGGCAGCGGCGCTCGCGGGCATTATTTTCGGTTGGCTCGGATACCTAAGGGGTGTAAATAAAGACAGCAGGGACGAGGGTGAATTAAAAAGCGACACTGAATATATCAAGCGCAGGATCGACGATGTGCTGCTTGAGCAAAAGGATACCAACAAAAGCATTAACGTGCTGGCGGAACGTATAACACGTGTCGAAGAAAGCTCAAAGCAGGCGCACAAGCGAATCGATGGTCTTGAACACAGAATTGAAGGCGGCGAGCCTTTTAAGGAGATGACATCTTGAAACCTCAGGAGTTTATTAACCGCATAGTTCCGGGGGCACAGGCGGCGATGGAAAGCCGTGGAATCCTCGCGTCATTTTCTGTCGCGCAGGCGGCGCTCGAAAGCGGATGGGGCGTACACACCCCGTGCAACAATCTTTTTGGCATTAAAGCTTATGGCTGGAGCGGAGCCACACAGCTTCTTGACACCATAGAGTGTATTGACGGCAAAACCATAAAAATCAAAGACACCTTCAGAGCATACAGTTCGTGGAACCAGTCGGTTGACGATCATACCGCATTCATTGCCAAAAACAATCGCTACAGCAATATAATAGGTGTCTCCGATTACAAAAAAGTCTGCCGCCTGATAGAGCAGGATGGTTATGCAACCGCCAAAAATTATGCCAATCAGCTTATAGCTGTCATCGAGCAATACAAGCTCAATCAATATGACGCGCTTACCACAAAAATTTGCATTGACGCACCCACGCAGGGCTGTGTATGCACCGGAAATATAAATATTAAGGGATGGGCAGTGTGCACAGACGGCATCAGCCGCATTGATGTTTATGCCGACGGCAAGCAGGGGCTTGCAAGCATCAGGGCTTTTTCCGAAAGAAAAGACGTAAATAAAGCGGTCAACCGTTTCGGTTGGTATAAAAACGCTGAAACAAGCGGTTTTTCCTGCATTATTCCTGCCGGTAAAATAGCCAAAGGAAAACATAGAATCGATATCGCCGCAATTACAAGCAGCGGAAAAGTCACATGGGCGCGCAAGTCTGTCACTGTAAAATAAAAATGTTTTGGGTACAAATAAATTTACTATTAAGGGGATTGTCTAATGAAAACAGCAGATTTTTTAAATGTTCTTATCCAGTCGGGCATCTTTGGGGTTTTGCTCAGCCTTTTTTTAAGCGGGGTGAAATGCGCAAAGACATACTTAGCCGCCAAAGCCGCCGAAGCCACGTCAAACATCAAAGACCTAAACATCAAAAACGCTGTGCAAAGCGCAGAGGACTGCGTAACGACCGTTGTTCTTGAAATGGCACAGACAACTGTCGACGACCTCAAGGCAAAGTCAGCGGACGGCAAATTAACCGGGGACGAGGCAAAAGAGGTTTTGTCAGATGCCACATCCAAGGTACAGTCGCTTATATCAATCGATGTATTCAACACGCTTGATACAGTGTTTGGAGACGCAAACGCGTGGATTAAAAGCAAAATCGAAGCCGCAGTTAAAAAAATCAAGCAGCCAACATTACCTCAGCAGTAAAATATCCCCGCACAGCGCATCGCTGTGCGGGGATATTTTATAAGTGTGATTAATTACAGCCTAATGCCCTTTTCTATTGAGACTACTTCAAAGCCCGAGTCTGTCACCGCATTTTTCAACGTCTGGTCGGCAACATCCGCCGAAAGCGTAACGGTTGCGGTTTTGCTAATCAAATCAGCCTTTGCGTTTACGCCGTCAACCGCGTTTAACGCCTTTTCAACACTCGCTTTGCAGTGTTCACACTGCATACCGTCTATTTTAAGAATTTTTTCCACAACTCTATGCTTCCTTTCACTTTATAAATATATACAGTTTTATTATTTTGCTTTTCTTTTTTGTTATACTCCATAGGTTTTATTTAATTGTTGCTACGAAAAGGTAAAAGCCCCATGAATTACTGAACTGAACTAGTAAAAAATGGGCATTGCAAGAAAGCCTCCCTTGGAGATGATATAACAGTGGCTGAATTATCGGTTTGGTTCTGAGCCGGAATGTTAGTTGGTTTTATCGCATATTGATATGACTGTTGCATCCCTGTTTTATATAAACGCCCTGAAGAAATCATTCCCTGTAGTTTTCCGAAAACAATCGCTTGCTACTTACCAGATCCATAGAGAGCATCTGTAATTTCACGAGTAGTCATGGACTCACCATGTTGCAACAACAAGTTGAAAATCAATTCCTCTTTCGTCATATTATTCTCATCTCCATGCCCCGTCTGAACAATATAACCTCTTTTTAAACAAACATAATGGGAAGCTTATTCTTTACATCATGCTTCCGGGTTTACTAAAGATACGGAGTAAAATTTTAGTCATATAGTTTTTGTGCTTTGAAGTAAAAAATCATTAAAATAATAAAAACAACTCCGAAAAGCATTGACCCCGCTAGCAACTGGCGGATAATCCAAAAGTACCCCCATAACCCAACTGAAATGCCGATTCCGATTGTGCTCTGGCCAACCATCTTAGTAAAAACTGAAACATCTTTTTCTTTCACTTTGGAATGAACACTTACCCATTGAATTTTTTGTTTTTTCCATAGTCGGTTAGAAAAACACATATATATAGGTGCAAAAGACGGTCATCGCCGTTTACGCTGCCAGATCTCCCATCCCGCAAGCAATATGCATCCTACCAGATAGCAAAAGAGGTCGATTACATCGAACGATGACCCAAGAATGACTTGGAAAAACCGGCTGCGGAGCCCAAGTAACGCCGCCAGATGGAAAAGCTGCGAACATTCCACTACTGCAGCGAACAGGAATACATAGAGTGGCAACAGCACCGCATTTTCCGGGATAAAAATCCGCACAAAGCAATACAAACCGATCACAACGAGTTCGTCTCCTAGATACGGCCGTACAAATGCATCGTGTACAAAAACTGCAATGAAGGCTTCCACAGCCATCAGCAGTACGAAAAGCAACAAATATGAAAGACGTCGTTTTGCCATAGGCTTCACTTAGGACAACCAGCCTTTCTGTTTAGTTTATACAGCCACCTCTCTTCCGCCCCTCCGTCCGTTATTGCTGTTATAGTTTATAAATAACTTATTTGTAATGGGATTCTGCATTTTCCATGATGTGCATAACTCTCACTACTGTTCTTATTGCCGTATATTTCATGGTCGAGCTTTTTTCATGATATCTATGCAGATCCAGTCATCATATGTTACCATTTTAGTTCTATACTCAACTTCAAAATAACCTCTATTAATATAGAGTTTTTTCCCAGGTAACGATGCATGTAATTGTATTTCTGGATAATTTTCAAAAATCCTTTTTTCGATATTTTGCATAATCGCTGTTCCATATCCTTTTCTTTGAAACTCTGGAAGGACAAACAATCTACTTATTTCATTACCATCTATTGTAACAGTTCCGATGTTTTCTTTATTATCATTAACCAAATACACTTTTGCCTGTATGATATCATTCATAATAATATCATCACTATGATGTTCCTGAAAAAACTCTACCACACCAGTTGGATAATAGTGTGGGTATATTTGCTTAATTGTGTCCTGAGTTATTCTTTTTACCTCTTCAAAATCATTAGGTTTTGCCTTAACAATCTCCATATTAAACCTTTCGGATTAAGTTTGTACTACTACAATACATTGTTTATAAATTAT
>DBTI01000278.1 GCA_002306975.1 Ruminococcaceae bacterium UBA1320 | reverse complement strand
GGAACGGTCGATACATTTATAACCGCTTCCCAAAAGAGCGCTAAAACTTTTAAGGAACTTGATGTGAATGCATCGAATATCAAAGATTTCTCCGGAATTGCAATTCTACAATATAAATGAGCGCAAAAAACAGTACCCGAACAACTTTCAGTTCGGGTACTGTTTTTTGCACAACGAAAAGGAGCAACCTTTCGGTTACTCCTTTTCACGGATGTTCTGTTTCGTTATGACCACTCGAGGGTCATTTCATGGTGTCTTGTTAGGTAAATAAAGATGCCTTGTAAAAACCGCGGCACAACGCAAAATGCACTCCACAATGTGAAGTGCACGACTTATATGGCTAATATCAAACTCGTTGTAGGCCTTTTGAATTGTGTTAAGATTGACAAACAATTCAAGTGAAAGCGAACGTACAGACGGTATCTGCTCATTAGGCTCAAGGCTGCCTGCAAGTATAAGCTGTTCAATTTGTTCAACTATCTGCTCATATACCGGTTTGACGGACTGCTTATCAATGTTTAGCATTTTGCTATACCTCTTTTCTGAACCAGTATATAGTGTCCAGCAGCGTTTGCAGGTTTGCATACCTACACTCAATTCAAGATGTCAATCCGCTTTTCATGTCGCCACATCATAACGAACGGAACAATGGCAACGGCAGCCACTATGGCATAGACGGTAGGAGTTAAAAATTGCGGCAGCGCTATCGTAGTAAGATGTGTCAGCATATATGTTGGCAATACCTTTATAAAAACAAACGCGATTGCAATCAATATTCCGATAAGAGTTATGTAATTTGGTGCCAGCCGTGAGGCAAGCAGCGTGATGAGCGCCGCACACAACCCCATGACATAGACACCGGCAACCGTCATAATTATATATTGCAAAAAGGTAAGATTGTACCACGAATAAATACCATTGTAAAACGACATAATTCCCGATCCGAAGAACATGCCTGTGTTGTTATGTGAATAGACTGCAAAAAGCAGTACAAATTGCAATGTAATCAGAATGAACGCGGAAAGAATCGAGGAAGCTATTTTCTTTTTAAAAATGCGTCTGCCTGTCTTTGATGAATATTGCATATAATTCACATTATTTCGCCTGTCTTTGAGATAAACCGGCCCCAGCATAAAAATCACGCACAATATTATCAAAATAGCATCATAGCAGATTAAATCATTGTAATTTTCAAAAATTTCACTTGGAAAGATAGATTTCAGGCTCCCGCTTGAGATTATCTCATTGATTCTGACTTTTTGAGCAGAAGTAAGAGCTAAGTCATTTTTTTCATTATTCATATTTTCATAGGAACTGATAATGTTTTCACTTTCTTGCAATTTTTCAAACAAGCTGACATTATCTTTAGAAAATGCCTTGTCACTCAACTTGCTGTAAATTGGCGTAGAAACATCTAAATTTTTAAATGCCTTATAAGTTGTAATGCCGGCCTGTTTGAATTCGCTTTGTGACTGGATATAGCTGTCCGCAACTTTTACTCTTTGGTTATAAATCTGTTCGAAATTTTTGAATTCGTTTGTGTCCATTGTGCGGCCATAAGTTTTTAGCATACCGACTGCAATCTTGTAATCATATGTATTACTTGTGCCATTAGGGAAACACTGTATATCGAATATAATAAACATATAATAAAAGGCTGCGGTGAAAAGCACAAGTATAAGTGCCATCTTCCAGTTGAAAATGTGCTTTATTTCATTGATTATTACTCTCATTGTGTTGACCCTTTCAGCAAATGTCGGATTTTTGGAATCTCTTGGTACAGAAGGCACAAAGGTACGCCATCAAAGCTGCCCAAACGCAGTCAGTTATCACTTCATAGTATTTGAAGGTGGAAAACGCTCCTTTTTCCATGAAAAGGAGCTGCGGATTTAGTACAAGAATAAATGGACTGAATGAAGTTGCAAATATTATATTGCTGTTTCTTGGCATTAAACTCGGTAACATGTAAGACGCGCACAAAATCAGTGCAAAAACAGCAAACACAATATAATTGTTTTTTATGATTGTCGCAATACAAAATGCAATAGACATAAAAATGATTTCACAGACATAAACAATTGCAATAACGGCAAAAAGATACTGAATAAAGCTCATGTTCCACCATGATATGTAACTCCGGTTGGCCTCCTGCATAAAGGCGCTGCTGATAGGGATATTCAATACATGAGAATAGTCAAACACGCTGAAATATACGGCGAGTGTGACACCAATAAGCACTGTAGTCACGCCAAGGCACACCAGTATTGAAGCGAACAGTTTATCATAAATAAGCTTTCGCCCGCGCTTTGTCGAATAAGCAAGCGCCTGCGTTTTGTTTTCAAATTCAAAATTTGCGAAATGGCTTGCAATCAGTACGGAAAGAATCATAATTTCAAAAATCATACTGCGAAACACCGTGGCAAACAGAAACGAGTGCATGGCATATATCTGCCCGATGAAAAACAGCGCTTTTTCTTCACCGTTTGCTTTAAGCTGTGCGAACCTTATGGCAAGACTTTCGTATTCGCCTCGCACCGTCGCAGCGGCCGCCCCACTTAGACCATACGTCTTGATTTGCTCATCACCCATGTCTTTTATATCTATCTTGCCATATTTAGCATCAATTCCGACTGCAATGCTATAGTAATTTTCAATAATATTGAGGCGCTTTATATCGTCAAGTTCTTTTTGCGAATAAAGACTGGTCTTGTAATTATCGCTGTCTTCTAAAAAGTCATAGGCAGTTTTATAGGTTTTGGAGGTTCTTTCTTTCGCCAGTGCATTCATTTTGCCAAGCTCACCGCTATAATAACTTTTGAAGTTTACAAGCATTGAATCATTAATCTTGTATCCAAATCTGTCGGTAATGGAATTCAGCACCTTCATGTCATTTCTGTAATATGTGTTGCCCGCTATTACCTTAATATTGATGGCAATAAAGGCAATAAGCAGTACATATATAATCGGGGAAGCGGTTATCTTTTTAATCTCATACAGTTTAAGGCGCATATGTCATTGCTCCTTTGGCAGGTCGGAATCTGCCGCAATAGCATCACTGTAAATTTCAATAAAGGCGTCTTCAAGGCTGGGGCTGACCTTTGTCCACGACTCGTCGGGGGCTTCACCACATATGAAACGCACACGCATTTTGCCGTTTTCCTGCTTTTCGGAAAGTGAAAGATACTGTTGTCTGAAAGCAGGCAGCGTGTCAAATTCCATTTCGGCTTCATAAACTACGCCGTCAATTTTTTTGCATATTGTCTCAATGTCACCCCTGTAATACACGCTCTTGTCTTTTATCATTATGATTTGGTTGGCTATAGATTCGACATCTGACACAATATGGGTAGAAAAAATAACGGTCTTGTCGCGAGAAACTTCTGTAATAAGATTGCGAAAGCGCACCCTTTCCTTAGGGTCAAGCCCGGCAGTCGGCTCATCTAAAATAAGTATCTTCGGGTCGTTGAGCAGCGCCTGCGCTACGCCCACCCGCTGAATCATGCCGCCTGAAAACTTGCGCATTTTTTTATCTGATACTTCGATCAAACCTACAAGCTCCAGAAGCTCCTCAATTTTCTTTTTTGCTTTTTCTTTTTCAATTAATTTGAGCGCGGCAAGATAGAGCAGATATTGCTTGGGAGAGTTATTCCTGTAATAACCGAACTCCTGCGGCAGATAACCGAGTATATCACGGTAATTTTCTCCCATTTTCACGATGTTTGTTCCGTTATAACAAATTTCACCGGAGGAAGGGAAAATAAGCGTCGCTAACATCTTGATAAGTGTTGTTTTGCCCGCTCCATTGGGTGCGAGCAGGCAGTAAACACCGTTCCCGAATTCAAGAGTCACATCATTTAGTGCGCAGAATTTCCCAAAGTTTTTGCTCACATTGTTCACAACCAGCATTTAATCACATCTCCATTTCTTTTGGTATTATCAGTTTTTTAAGATTATTGATATAAATGACTGTGCAAGCGGCAGCCATTATCAAATAAGCATAAAGCGGAACGCTCTTGAGGAATGTACCATAAAGACCGTTAAACAGGGCGAACGGAACAAGGTTGAGAAGTATCCAGCCTGCTCCTGTGAGATATTTAGCATACCGCGAATGCGCGCGGCGCAGCACATAAAGGAACACCGTTGAAAAAACAAACAGCGAGGTCACGGACAGTGTAATCAGGTAAAAAAGGCTGACACCTTTAAACATTGCCACAATGGCGACATCAGTGACCATGCTTATTGCAGTGCAGCAAATGCTGAACATGAGCATTCTGAACGCCGCAAGCTGAT
>DBTI01000100.1 GCA_002306975.1 Ruminococcaceae bacterium UBA1320 | reverse complement strand
TGTATTATATTGCCAAGATCCTGCGCTCTAAAAACAGCGGTCCGTTCGAAACGACGCTCGACGTTTTATTTGATGATCCGCTTGTTTACGATAAAGTAAAAAACAGCGGAATTATCACAAAAGAATTGGTAGCGAAGATCTATCAAATAGAAGAAAACATGATTATGAATATTGTGTTCTTTGATCCGGCACTCGGGTTTAAGATCACGTTTGCACGGAAGGTTTCTTCCGGTACGTGTTTTGACACGGATGTTTACGGGGCGCAACAGCATGCTCCGCTTATGGAAGTTATGGTTGATATTTAGACGAAAGGGGTGAAAAAATGGAGACTGCTCATTCCGGTAAAATTCAGAAAAAGCTGAAATCTATGAAAAAAGATCGTATTTTATATCTCATTTTATTGCCAACGCTAATTTATTTCGCAATATTCAATGTTTGGCCGATTTTTGAGATGAAGTTGGCTTTCTTCGACTACAGGATTAAGGGCGATGACATCTATGTGGGGCTGAAATATTTCAAACAATTGTTTTCAACGCCTACTTTTATTCAGGTTCTGAATAATACGCTGATCATCAGTACGATGAAAATTATCCTGTATTTTCCTCTTCCGGTTATCTTTGCACTCATGATTAACGAGGTTCGTTTAGGCCCCGGACGCAAAGCGATACAGATTATTTCGTATCTGCCGCATTTTTTATCCTGGGTTGTAATAGCAAGCGTATGGTTCCAAATTCTTTCTCCTACGGGGGGAATCATCAACCATATTGTCGCGTTATTCGGGGGACAGCCGATAGACTTCCTGACCAGTAAATCCGCAATTCGTTGGGTCTTGTTTGCTTCGGAAACCTGGCGTTCAATCGGTTGGGATTCTATTATATTTTTTGCCGCAATTATGAACATCGATGCTTCGCTTTATGAGGCAGCGGATATTGACGGTGCAAGCCGCTTTCAAAAAACATTGGCGATTACATTGCCCGCTTTAATTACACCGATGATCACCGTGCTGATTTTGAATGTTGGTTTCTTTATGAACGCAGGACTTGACCAAGTACTTAACTTTACCAACGCTGCGGTAAATTCCAAGATAGATATTATTGATACCTTTGTTTATCGAATCGGTTTGCAGAATTCCCAGTATTCCTTTGCAACGGCAGCTAACTTATTTAAAGGTGTGGTCGGCACCATTTTAATTGTAGGCACCCATCTTACATCCAAAAAATTGACCGGCAAAGGTGCTTGGTAAAAAGGAGAGAATACATTGGCACACAGAAAATTTTCGCTTGCTCAATTGATTATTATACTGATCCTTTGTACTTCGGCACTTTTTATGTTGGTGCCGATCCTCAATATATTTGCGCAGTCATTTTCGGACCCGGGTTTAGTCAACAAATTGCAGGGATACGATATTTTACCCAAGGGGTTTTCACTGATTAACTATAAGGTGATTCTAAGCAATGATATCGTGTGGCGCAGTATTTCCAATTCTATCTTCATCACTGTGGTGGGCGTTACTTTTAATATTCTTTTGACATCAAGCACGGCTTATGTTCTGACAAGACATGGTCTTGTGGGTAAAAAAGTAATCATGTACTTCTTAATCATCGTAATGATTTTCGAACCCGGTATTGTGCAGGAATATTTCGTCATGAAACATATCGGGTTGATGGACAATCTGTGGGCTATGGTAATTTATAAGAGTGTAAATGTTTATTACCTGATTATTTTAATGAGATTCTTTGAGGATGTCCCCGAATCTCTCATTGAAGCTGCGACAATAGACGGTGCAGGGCATATGAGCATTTTATTTAAGATTATGATCCCTCTCAGCAAAATTCCCCTTTTGACGGTTGGAATGTTCTATGGGGTATTCCGCTGGAATGAATTCTTCAAATCCAGTGTGTACTTATCCAGCAAAAAAAATACCGTTTTACAGGTTTTGCTGCGTCAGTTTGTGATCAATTCAGACTCTCAGGTTTTGGTCGGCGCGTCAAATCTGTTTGCCAATAACGCAATTGCTAAGTTGGATAACGGTTCGCTGAAAGCGGCGACCATCGTCATTGCGATGGTTCCGATTTTGATGATTTATCCGGTCATCCTAAAACACTACACAAGCGGCGTATTATCCGGCGGTGTGAAAGAGTAGTTGTATTGAAAACCACGTGCTTCTAACCGCAATTCAGCGGTTATTATAAAATTAGTTTATTGGGAGGAAAAAAGATGAAAAGAATTCTAGCATTCATACTTTGTGCAGTTATGGTGAGCAGTTTATTTGTGGGTTGCTCAAAGCAGGAAGCCGCTTCCGGCAGCAGTTCCGCAGCAACAGTCAGCCAGGCAGCAGCATCAGCGTCCACAGAGCCGGTTACTCTAACAATGATGGCCAAGGACATGCCGGCCGACGATGCGGTAACCATTAAACTTCTGAAATCAGTCGGGGAAGGGGTCTCAAAGAAATTAGGAAGAGAAGTTACCATTAAAATGGTTCCGATGCAGGATGGTACCTATTCCGATACGATGGCGCTTTCTCTCCAGAGCGGCACAATTCCGGATCTCATGTATTTCCAGGGCGGTGATTATCAGTTCGCAATCACACAAAAGATTCTTGAGGACTTAACTCCTTATATTAATGGATCCACTTATGTGAAAGCAATGATGCAGCCATATAATAATGAAAGAATTAAAAATTACCCTTACTTAATGTGGCTATCACCGGATCGTACCAAAGTTCCGGTCATTCGTACCGATTGGCTCACCCAATGCAAAACAGGCGCAGCGTTACAGGCAGACCCATCGATAGAAAATTACACAGCGTTTTTAAAGGAATTAAAAGAAAAGTTCAAGCTATCGGCAGCAATTACAGTTCCGAATGATCTATCTGAAATTGACACTATTTTCAATCTGGCCTTTGGTGTTACACAAACATGGGTAAAAGGCAGCGACGGAAAATACATTTACAGCAAAGTGTCCGATGGCGAAAAAGCGAAATTAGCCTTCTATGCAAAGCTCTATAAAGAAGGCCTGCTGGACAATACCTACCTTACCCAAAAATGGGACACGAAGGAAAAAGCATTCTATGACGGAAAAGTAGGAGTTGTGTCAGGTACACAAGGCGCGGTTATCAAGGTATATGACAATAAGATGACTGCGCAAAACGGGGCCGGCTCGGCACTAACCGTACTTCCGCCGGCAAAGGGCGTTGCACAGGGCTATACGCCAAGTGATGTCAGCAAAGAATCACGCGGTTGGGCAATCGCTGCAGACTCCAAGAATAAGGATGTTGCGTTTGCAGTTCTTGAGTATATGGCTTCTCCGGAAGGACAGCTGCTCGACAAACTCGGCTACAATGACGAAGAGTACAAGATTGACGGCAATAAGATTGTTTTGACAGACAAATTCGCACAATGGTATCCAAGATTCCATGAGTCGATTGCAACGTTTAATCCGACAACTCCGCTTTCTGAAAAAACACCATACTACCCGGCTTCTGCATTAAGTGCTTTGGATATGGTGAAAAAGTACAATACCTACGACAATACCTTTGTAATGCCGGACCAACAAACAACAAATTGGGATGCCTGCCAGGCATTGTACCTGGAGTACACGGCGGATGTGATCAGCGGCAAAAAGAGTATTGACACATTTGGAGATTTTGTAAATCAATGGAATAAACTTGGCGGTAAAGAAATTACTGAATACGCAAATACAGTTATTAAATAATAAACGAATTCATGTGCAGTGGAATTGTGAAAGGAAATTAGTATGTTAACCAGAGAATACCTCGTGTATCACAAAGATATCGCAGTAGACAAAGCCATTGGCTCACTTTGCGGGCTTGCCATTGGAGACTCGTTTGGGGACGCGGCAAGAGGCCCGGAAAATCAAAGAGATTATGGTATTACGACCGACTTTAATAAGGGTGCTTCTTGGAGTACGGATGACACAGAGTTTGCATTACTAACTGCAGAAACTTTAATTCAATGTAAGGGCGACCCAACATCTGATGATATTGTGGAAATGTGGTTAAAGCATGTCGCGACAATGGACGAGCTAAAACGGGGCGGCGCAAGTGAGACCGAAGCAGCAAACAATTTGCGCCGCGGCTTACGCCCGCCGGAATCAGGCAAGTTTAATGCGTATTCCTGCAGCGACGGTGCAGCAATGCGGTCTGGCCCAATCGGCATTTTATGCGCGGGCGACCCAGAACGGGCAGCAAAAATTGCTGCCACCGATGCTGCTATCAGCCATTATGCTGACGGCATTTGGGGGGCGCAAGCAGTAGCGGTCGCTGTCTCTCTTGCAATGGTTGATGCGGAAATAGATGAAATTCTTGACGCGGTTTTAAAACTCGCGCCGCAGGACTCATGGTTTCATGCTACGTTGAAGCGTGCTTTCAAAATAGTTGACGATGCAAATGGTGATATTTCTTTGGCGTGGATGCCGCTGCATAACGAAATGTTCTCAGTTTATCGCGCATCGGTACCGGAGGCTGTATCAGAGGCGTTCGGTGTCTTAAAGCTTTCCCATGAGAGCTTTAAGTCAGGTGTGATTTTAGCAGGCAACTTTGGCCGTGATGCAGATACCATCGGCGCGATCGCAGGCGCGGTTCTCGGCGCGAAATTCGGTGCGAAGGGAATTCCGGACGCATGGCTGCAAAAGACACGCTATCCATCCGGCACCTGCCTTAGCTTTACGAAGGGTATTGATATTTTCGACCGTGCACAGAAGCTGGCAGAACTAATCAAGTAGTTTAATTGGGATTAGCCTATTCGTTTTCTGACGAATAGGCTAATGAATTATAATATGGAATAAAAAGCAATTACGATGTTGCTATTATGATACAAAATTGATTTTAAATAATAGGGGGATGCTCCGTGATACCAAATAATTATCTTAAAAAGGTTTATTCCGGGTTTTTAGGTATGAATATTGGAATTCGGCTTGGTGCACCGGTGGAACCTACGATATGGTCGTATGACCGCATTTTGAATACTTACGGTGAGATCAACGAATACGTAAAGGAGTTCAAAAATTTCGCCGCAGATGATGATGTGAACGGACCGGTGTACTTTTTAAGAGCTTTGCTTGATGACGCAAAGGACCGTCCGTTACAGGCGCAGGACGTAGCCCGTGCCTGGTTGAACTATGCCCGGGAAGGAGTGGGAATGTTCTGGTGGGGCGGCTACGGAATCAGTACCGAACACACCGCTTACCTCAATTTAAAAAACGGGATTCAGGCTCCGCAGTCAGGCTCTGTTCAACAGAACGGCAAAACCTTGGCTGAACAGATCGGCGGACAAATTTTTATTGATACATGGGGATTGATTCATCCGTGTGACCCCAAAGGAGCGGCAGATGCAGGGGAGATGGCTGCAAGCGTGTCCCATGACGGAGAAGGCCTCTGCGGGGCGCGGTTCATGTGTGCTTGCATTTCAAAAGCCTTTGAAACTGCAGATATCAATCAAATTATCGATGCCGGCTTAGCTGAAATCCCCAACACAAGTACGTATTATGCAGTTGCACAGGCAGTTATTGCGTTTCACAGGGAATACCCCGACAACTTCCGTGACTGCTATCAGATGCTCGTAAAAGACTGGGGATACGATAAATACGGCGGAGTATGCCACATCATTCCAAATGCAGGGGTCTGTGTACTGTCAATGCTCTACGGGAACGGTGATTTCGCCAGAACGATTGAAATTGCAACCATGTGCTCTTGGGATACCGACTGCAACGCCGGCAATGTAGGAACCATTTTAGGGGTAGCCTGCGGCATTGACGCTTTGCCTAAAAAATACAGGAATCCGATTAATGACGGCATTGTGCTGTCGGGAATTTCCGGCTACTTGAATATTCTTGACATACCGACTTACGTAAAAAGCATAGCGCTTCTTGGCTACCGTAATAATGGGATAGAGCCCCCGCAGGATCTTGCGTTAAGCAATAAACCCAACGAAATTCATTTTGACTTTGAGCTACCCGGTTCTACCCATAATATGCGCGTATCCGATCCCTTTTTCTGCACAGCACAGCACACAACAGAAAAAGCGTACAGCGGCACAGGGGCTTTAAAAGTTATTGTGGACCGCATGGTCCGCGGCAATCAATGCAAGCTTTATTATAAGCCGTTCTACCGCCGGGATGAGTTCTCTGACGAGCGGTACAGCCCTGTGTTCTCCCCGACTGTTTATTCCGGACAAACAGTTTCAATGAAGCTTTATTTAGACCAGTGGAACGGCTGGGAACTTTTAGGAGTTGCGCCATATGTACGCACGATGAGCGACAAGCAGGACCACCTGCAAGGCTACGTGAAATTGATACAGGGCGAATGGATGGATATCAGTTTTACAATTCCTGACGTTGACGGGGATTTAATTGACGAAGTGGGCATTGTAATCGAAGGGTATTCACCGGCAAAGTCGAAGACACTCGGGGCTTTGTACCTGGATGAGTTCCGTATCACTGGCAAAAGCAAGTATTCCGTTTCGATTGCAAAGCAGCGCAATGAATTCGGCACAATTACTCCGTTTTCTATTGATCACGGAGCGTGGAGCAAAGAGAATGGCAAACTGATGCTGATGCGCTGCGACCCCGCATTTGCTTACGCCGGCAACTATTATGCAACTGATTACAGTGTTACCTCCAAAATTACTCCGATCAACGGAGACAATCATTTGATCCTGATTCGCGCACAGGGTGCAATGCGCGGCTATGCCGCCGGGTTGGATAAAGACGGCACTCTTTCAATTTATAAAAATGATTTTGGTTTCACTAAAATCGCTGAAATAGAATTCAATTGGGAACTTGAAAAAGAATATTCGCTAAGATTAGTGGCGATTAAAAATGATATTACTTTGTTTGTTGACGGCAGACCGCTGCTTGGTGCGTACGATGACAGCTTTTCGTATGGTATGTACGGCTGCGGCTCCATCAGTATGGGCAGAACCGCGTATGGTGATTTCCTGATAGAAGAATACACAACTGCCCTGACGTAACTGTGTTCCAGTTGGGTAAAAAGCGCACTGTTTGGATTGCACTTCAGTCAATCTAGTCGGCCGGTCGTTTCTACTTCTCTATTTCTCGGATTCAGATGCCAAATATGCCATAAATAGCTTTTTCTGCAAAACATTCTTGTGTAAAACCGGTAGAAGAGTTATAATCGGAGCAGCAAAAAGGAGGTCGAAGCAAAATGTCGACATATAGCATTTCAGATATTGCGCGAATCTGTGGTGTATCCAAAGCTACTATCTCTCGAGTAATCAACGATAAATCAGAAGGTGTGGGCGAAGAGACAAAGCAGCGTATCAAAAAGGTGATTCAGGAACTAAATTATCGCCCCAATATGCTTGCCAGAAGTGTTGCAACTTCACGTTCGGGCTTAGTCGGCTTAATCATACCCGACGTATCCAACCTGTTTTATCCTAAAATTATTCGAGGGGTGAGTAACTACCTTGACCTTCATGATTATTCTATGATCCTGTGCAATTCCGACTATAATTCAGACAAGGAAAAGGTGCAGCTTCTATCTATGGTTGATAAACGGGTTGACGGCGTGATTCTTTGCTCCGGTGTCAGCAACGAAGAGTTTCTTTCTGAGTATAAAGAATATCATATTCCTCTGGTTTCGATTGGACGTAATTTTGACAATTATCTGTGTGATGCAAGTATCAGCGGCGATAATATTCAGGGTTCGCTTATGGAAGTCCGTTATCTTATCGGAGGAGGAAATAAGCGAATCGTATATCTTGACGGAAATGCCGGTGTTTCCGGCGCCGCACAACGCTTTGAAGGGTACCGCAGAGGATTGGCGGAAGCAAATCTCGAATATCTTACAGAGCTAGTACATTTTGGCGATTTTTCAATTGAATACGGCGCGAGCATCACCCGCAAACTGCTGGAGGATAAGGTGGATTTCACCGCAATCATGGCCGGTAGCGATTTAATCGCGATCGGTGTGATTAAAGAACTTCATATGGCCGGGCTGCGTGTGCCAGAAGATATTGAGGTCATGGGGTTTGATGATATTGAACTTTCCCA
>DBTI01000059.1 GCA_002306975.1 Ruminococcaceae bacterium UBA1320 | reverse complement strand
CAAATTCGGATTCAGTCATATGGTAAAAAGCAATTAACCAGCTATGGAATCGGGCTCGACAGAGCCGAGATTTCATGTTCACATATTTCTTATTGCCCCACTGCGTACCAGCAACATGCCGCAGGCGGGCGCAAACGAGCATTAAGGCAAGAGTTACCATCCGGGAAAGTGCCGACGACTCTGGTTCGGCGTCGGATTTCCCGATTTAGGCGTTCAATTGCGTTGTTGGTGCGAATTCTTGACCAAAGGCTGGTATCAGGCCAGAGCTAACACTTATCGACAAGCAAAGCAACGATACACAAGAACAAGACATGTACGAAGCAGCGGTAGAGCTGCTGGATAAAATTTTTGAAAGTCTTTGACCAAACGCCAAAGATACAAATTTGAGAAACCTGCCCCATGTGGCAGCGATAAATTTGAAAATGAATCCGATAAGGATTTCAAATATATATTATAAAAATAATACGTGTGGATTGCCTCTAGCCTTGTGCTTTGAGGCAATCCTACTTTTCTCATAGGGGGATAAATAGTAATGAGTAAAAAAAGAAAAATGCGAACTGGCAATCGCGTTGCCGTGTATGCGAGATTTTCTAGTGACAATCAGCGAGACGAGTCAATTGATGCTCAGATACGAGCGATCACGAAGTATTGTCAGGAAAATGACCTTCAAATAGTGAAAACCTATATAGACCGCGCCAAATCGGCGACAACAGATAAAAGGCCAGCGTTTCAAAGTATGATCAGCGATAGCGATATCGACCTTTTCGACATGGTACTAGTTCATAAATTTAACAGATTTTCAAGGAGTATGAATGATAGTGTTATATATAAGGAAAGGCTTAAATATAACGGAGTTACCCTGTTCTCTGTTACTGAAAAATTTGACGATAGTCCACTCTCCGGGGTAATGGAAGCGCTGAGTATGGCGATGGCCGAATTCGCTAGTAAGGACTTGTCTCGCGAAGTCATGAAGGGAATGACGGAAAATGCATACCAATGCATGACAACAGGAGGCCATCCACCATTAGGTTATGATATAGATCCGCAGACTAAAAAATATGTTATCAATGAAACGCAAGCCATAACGGTGAGGGCAATCTTCAAACTCTATAATGATGGTTACGGGTACGATAAGATCATTGGGGAGTTGAACGCTAGCGGGTACAAAACCAAAAATGGAAATCACTTTGGAAAAAATTCTTTACATGATATTCTTTGTAATGAGAAGTACGCCGGGGTCTATGTCTTTAACCGTTCCGCAAGTAAAGCGTATGATGGGACACGCAACAACCATGAATCCAAAGGTGATGATGAAATCATCCGCATACCGGGCGGCGTTCCTGCTATTGTTTCCGCAGAGGATTTCGAAAAGGCGCAGCAGCGCATGAAGGCAAATAAGAGAGGCCCCGGAGCATACACCGCTAAGGAGTCCTATTTGCTAAGCGGGCTAATTTTTTGCGGTGAGTGCGGACGAAGAATGTCAGGGAACATGCGTTATGGTGGCAGGAAGAAAACAAAATATGTGAGTTACAAATGCGGCTACCGCGAAAACTACAAGGCATGTGACAACAAGGAAATCCGCAGAGAATATCTCGAAGGCTACATTCTTTCAGAGCTTCAGCGCCTTGTTCTCAACGATGAGGCCATACCGAAACTTGTTCAAAAACTGCAAGAGTACCAAAGCCAGAAGAAATCCCAAAATGATGTCGAAACAACCGCTATCAACGCAAAGCTTCACGATATTGAAGTTCAAATAGGCAACATCGTAAACGCTATTGCGGGCGGTTACATGCGAGGCAGCTTCAAGGAAAAAATGGTGGAGCTAGAAAACGAAAAAGCTCTGCTAGAAACAAGGCTGAGGGAGGTTGAGTCAAGCAATCCTGCCGTAAAAGTAGACGAAGCTATGCTCAAGAAAATGATGGACATGTTCCAGCAATTTGTCAGTGAAAATAACATTCCTGAGTGCAAGAAATTCATTCAGGCTTTTGTTCAAAAGGTGATTGTGTTCAAAGAACACGTGGAAGTCATCTTCAAAGTCCCATCATCCGCATCCGTCCAAAGCGAATGTTTAACGCTCAAAGTAGAGGAAAAGACGAAAGTACTTTGCAAAAATTTCAAGGTGGCATAAAAAAGTGCTCATTCAAAAACTGAATGAGCACTTCCACAATTATGTACGGACTGTTATTCCAGCTTGCTGCAAATGCTTATCATAATCATCTTTACTCGGACAGCATATGTTCAGTATTTTTCCAATTTGATATTCAATTCTTGTAACTGAATTATTGTCATCAGATGGTGGAATAAAAATTTTCTCCCCGTCAACAAGTTCGGCACAGAAATCCTTGATTGGGGCACCATTGTACTTAAAATAGTACAATATCCTTGTAGCCTTTGGCTCAGAGAATGTTGCCGCCCATTTCGAACCTAGATCCATTGTATGATTGCTTTGGCAGATAGAAATACTAATATCTTTTTGATAGACATATAAATCCAATCCGTCAAATAAATTTTCACAGCAAATCCAGTCGGCTACATCTGATTCAAGAATCGTTTGGAAATAATCTTGATATGTCATGACAACGCTCCTTTTCATTAATATGCTACATTATACTGCGTTAATGGACACTGAACAAGTATGCAAAAGAAAAGAGCCTTACGACACCACATAACATGGTTCCGTAAGGCTCTTTCTCGCTCTTAATCCTATGTGGTCGAGAGCTTGATTGGTGGAGGCGAACCGGGGCGGAGAAAGTAAGTGTCCGCAGGCCAACATAGCCGCTTTTGACGGTATCGAGCCCGAACGCCTGCCGGTAATTCTCAAAGAGGGACAAAACCCGCTGGAGAGTACATATTATGTGGGCAAACAGACTTTAAAGGACAACTACTTCGGGCAGGCTCCGCTGGTAATTTGAATTTCTGACGTTGTTAGTCCGAAGAATATTTAATAACGAATGTTTACTTTCACGCTCTTTTGACATATAATAAGAGCGTGAAAGTAAGGTGATACTATGAGTAAGTTTGAATCGTTAGATTCAGTGCTTCAAAAAAACAATGGATTTTTAAAAACGTCCGATGCCTCTAAGTTGGGCATTTCGCGGCCTTATCTCGGTGAATATGTTCGGACCAGAGGACTCACGCGAGTAACACACGGGCTTTATATGTCGCAAGATGCGTGGGAAGACGGGATGTACGTCATTCAAACACGATATCCTCTGGCGGTATTCTCCCACGAAACTGCGCTGTACCTTCTTAACCGTGCCGAGCGTGAGCCTATCAGATATTCGGTTACCTTAAAGGCAGGGACAAATACAGCAGGACTTGCCAAGCAGGGAGTGAAAGTCTACAAGGTCAAAGAGGCGCTTTTCGACGAAGGAATTGTGGAAGCAAAGTCTCCCGCAGGTCATACGTTGAGAGTATACAATGTCGAACGGACAATTTGCGATTTAGTACGCAACCGTAGAAATATTGAAATCCAGGACTTGCAGACTGCAATCAAAGAATATGTGAGGCTGAAAGAGAAAAATCTTCCGTTACTCATGCGATACGCGAAAGCTTTCTCCATTGAGAAAATCATCCGCCAGTATTTGGAGGTGCTTCTGTAATGATTCAGACATCAAGGCAGCTGAAAGCACTTGTGCGAAACTTGTCCAAAGGCGACAGCAACAAAGCACAAATCATTATCCGTAATTATGTTATGGAGCGATTTCTTGAGAGGCTGTCCCTCTCTCTGTATAAAAATAATTTGATTCTTAAAGGCGGCACACTGGTTTCCGCTATGGTTGGATTGGACAACCGCTCCACAATGGACGTGGATGCGACCATAAAGGACCTCCCTTTATCGGTAGAAAGTGCCCGCAAAATAATCGAGGAGATAAGTTCCATCCGGATTGAAGATAATATTACCTTTGAAATAAAGAGTGCAGCTGCCATCATGGACGAGGCAGACTATTCTGGAGTGAGGGTAATTTTGGATACAACACTTGAAACGATGCATACACCGCTGAAAATTGATCTTTCAACTGGGGATGTGATTACGCCCAGGGAAATTGCTTATTCTTTTCGGCTCTTGTTTGAAAACCGCACTATCTCTATTCTTGCGTACAATCTGGAAACGGTGCTGGCTGAAAAGCTGGAGACGCTAATTTCCCGTGGTGTGGCAAACACCCGGATAAGAGATTTTTATGATATGTACGCCCTTGAAACCACGCAGTCTCAGAACATCGAGCCCGCCATTTTGCGGGACGCTTTCTCAAACACCAGCAGGAAGCGTGGTTCATCTTCGGTGGTTAATGATGCAGAAACAATTCTGGATGAGGTAAGGGCAAGCTCTGAAATGGCAACATTATGGGAAAGTTATCAGAGCAAGTTCGACTATGCGACTGATATAAGTTGGGATAACATTATGAAGTCAATCAGAAAGCTTTACAGTATGGTGGCATCGCCCTTGAAATAGTGGACAATGGCTTTTCGGCACTATATTTGTTTGGTTAAACAAGCAAATAGTTTGCGTCATCTAGTCATATAAGCCGTTGACCGACCTGATAAAAATCTTTCCACGGATCGATGCCGCTGATTCTTGTCAGCGCGTCCGCCATACTGATTCCGTCGGGAGCCACCGTATCAAGTTCCTCCCATGTGACGGGCATAGAAACAGCAGCCCCTTTTCTGGCTCTTATGGAATAGGGGGCAATGCTTGTGGCGCCTCTGCCGTTTCGAATCCAATCGATGAATATCTTGTTTTTCCGCTTCTCTTTTCTGATATTGCTTGTGTAGCGGTCAGGCCACTTCTGTTCCATCACTTCGGCAATATGCCGGGCAAAATCGTGAAAGGTGTTCCAATCCACGGACGGTTTGAAAGGCACGACCACATGGTACCCTTTGCCCCCGCTTACCTTGAGATATGAGATCAACGAAAGCTCTGCAAGAACACTTTTAACATCCTTCACACCCTGGCGTACCTGCTCCAGATTCATTCCCTCATCCGGATCGAGGTCAAACACCATCATATCCGGTTTTTCCAGAGCGTCTATACGGCTGCCCCAGGTATGAAACTCCAGTGTGCCCATCTGTGCTTCAAACAGAAGCCCTGCTGCATTCTCGATATAGAAGTAATCTTCCTTTTCTCCGCTATTCGTTGTGATCGGAATTGTAACGATCCCTTTGTTATCCGGGCCCGGATGTTTCTTAAAGAAGCAAGACGCGCAGATACCCTTAGGGCAGCGCACAATACTGAGAATTCTGTTGCCTACATACGGCATCATACGCTCCGATACTTTTGCGTAATACCGGACCACATCCGCTTTTATGATTTCAGGCTCGTCAAATATCACCTTGTCGGGGCTTGTGATCGTTATACCTTCGATGATGATGCTGTCGCCGTTTGCTCTCATTGATCTCTCCGAATCTACGGCGGGCGATTGTTCCTCGTTAGGTATATCGTCCGACTGCTTTTCATCCATATCTTCCCTTTTGATATCACCTGGGTCCTTATCCACCCGCAGGCCCTTAAAGCTTGCCTGCCTTAGCAGGTTATCCTCGGTCCACTGCGCAAACTTGATTTCCGCAACAAGTTGAGGTTCAAGCCAGATGATTTTTTCATTAGACCTTGCCTGCGGCGCCTGTTTGAAGGGTGCTGTTTCCCTTTTTATATTTCCGAATTTATTCTCGAGCTCTGTCATGCTGCGGACGCTCAGGCCCGTTCCGGCACGTCCGGAATAGACCAAATCATTTCCTTCATAGACGCCGAGGAGCAGCGAGCTCACCCCGCTCGTTTTTTTATCCGATAGCGTGTATCCTCCTACGACGAATTCCTGTCTTTTATCGCAT
>DBTI01000062.1:17840-18165 GCA_002306975.1 Ruminococcaceae bacterium UBA1320 | reverse complement strand
GATTCGAGTTCCTCAGCGCCCACCAGCTAAATAGCCCCGTGAAGCAAGATAATATCAAGCTTCACGGGGCTTTGCTTTTCGTTTGCACTTTCAATTATTGATCGTTGATAATCACTTTTTTCTAAAATGGGGGGGACAAACAAGGGACAATTTTACTCAGCAATAATATAAAACCCTATCCCACCCGCCTTTTTCATTGTTCTTCCCTCTTTACTATTTTTGTTCTACCCTCTTAGTTTTAGCTGGTGAGATTTTTAATTTGCTATTACGCTGCAACCATGTTATACTGTAGGAACACACATATCGCGGAGTGGAGCAGTCCGGT